>QBMO01000032.1:20167-25867 GCA_003242075.1 Alphaproteobacteria bacterium | reverse complement strand
TAATCCCCAATCCCTAATCCCCAACCCATGACCGCCCACGCACTCGTCTTCGTCGCCTCACCGGACGACAAGCCCGCTTACCGCGAGGCCCTGCTCATGCTCGGGCGGGTAGCGCTCAATCGGAAGCTGCCACCGCCGGATGTGCTGTCGGGCTGGGAAAGCGCGGAGTGGATTTATCCGAGCGTGGATGGCGAGTTGCGCCAGGAGGCTGCGGCTGCGGTGGCGGAGATGCCGGTGGACTGGGCGCTGGTGCCCGTCGACGGCCGGCAAAAAAAACTCCTCGTCGCTGACATGGATTCGACCATTATCAATGTTGAATGTCTGGACGAGTTGGCGGATTTCGCCGGCCTCAAAGCGGAGATCGCGGCGATCACAGAGCGTGCGATGCGCGGAGAATTGGAGTTCGAGCCAGCGTTGCGCGAACGCGTCGGCAAGCTGAAAGGCTTGGCGCTCGATGCGCTCCAGCGCACCTATGACGAGCGCGTGCGGCTCAATCCCGGCGCGGCGACTTTAGTGAAGACGATGGCGGCGCATGGCGCGCGTTGTGTGTTGGTCTCAGGCGGCTTCACGTTTTTCACTTCGCGCGTGGCGGAAGCCGCCGGCTTTCACGCCAACCGCGCCAACGTGCTGCTCGATGATGGCACTGCGCTCACGGGCGCCGTACAGGAACCGATCCTTGGACGCGCGGCCAAGCTTGAGGCATTGCGCAGCGAGGCGCAGGCGCTCGGCCTTGGAGAAGCGGATGCCCTGGCGATCGGCGACGGCGCCAACGATCTCGATATGATCAAGGCGGCTGGACTTGGGCTGGCCTATCGCGCCAAGCCCATCGTCGCGGCTGAGGCCGATGCGAAGATTGAATACATGACTCTGGAAGCAGCGTTGTTCTTCCAGGGCTACCGGCGGACGGAGTTTTCGGCATGAAACGTTTGATGATCGCGCTTGGCGCATTGGCCTTGGCCGCCTGCACGCCGCCAACGGCGGAGACCCCTGAAAATGGACCGCCAAACTTGGATGGCGTGATGCTGCCCTTGGGCGACCAAGCGGGAAACCGCATGGAGACGTTGACGCAAAACGGCGCGCGCTGGTGCACGGAAGATGGCGTGTGGTGCGTCGAAGGTGGGCGAGTCAGCGCAAGCTTCGCTGCCGGCGCAGCGCCTGTGGCGTTGCCCTCTGAAGGCGAGCTTTGGCCGGTTGTCGTGCGCAGTGGCGAGAGTGCTTTGGTGGGCCTGATCTCGACCGAGGAGCAGATGTATTCGGGCGGCAGCGGCCGTGCGCAGCACTTGACATTGTACGAAGTCGCGAACGGCGCGGCCCGCGAAGTGTTGCGCATGCCCTATTCCGGCGCGGCGGACATTCGCGCCTGCTTCGATGAAGAGGATGAGCAACAACGCGCCGGCGCCTGCCGCGATGAGTATCAGTTCATCACGCGCATCTTCATCGATGAAACCGTCGCCAGCGGCGCGCCGGTGATCGTGCTGGAAACCGCGGCTGGCTCTTATCCAGGCGCGGTGACGCGCAACGCGGATTCGTTGGAGCGACCGGCTTTGACCGAAGCCGATCTGGTCTGGGCGCAGGATGAAGCCTGCACATTCCGCCGCACTTATACGCGTGGCGCCGACGGCTTATATGCGCCTGATCAGCCGCTGCCCGGCTGCACCGATTATCTGGAGCCCTGATTGAGCCTGCCGCGCCGCCCGAGAGCCATTGTCTTCGATCTCGACGGCACGCTGATTGATTCAGAGGCGCTGGTGAAGGAAGCGCATTTCGCCGCCTGCGCCAGCATGGGCGTGGCGATGAGCGATGCGCAGTTTCTCGCGCTCGTCGGCATGCATCGCGAAGCCAACGATCTGCAGCTGAAGTCGTACTACGGCGACGATTTTCCGCTTGAGGACTTCATCGCCGCGACGCGCGCGCATGTCGGCGAACGCGCCGCGCCGTTGAAGCCAGGTGCGCTTGAGTTGATGGATGCGCTGGATGAATTGGCGCTGCCATACGGCCTGGCCACATCGTCGCGTCGGCCGTGGGTGGAGCGTCACTTTACAGCGCACGGCCTCACCGAGCGCTTTCGCGCCGTGGTGACGCGGCAAGATTGCATCGAAGGCAAGCCGCATCCCGAGCCTTATCTCAACGCGTCGCGCCTATTGGGTGCGGCGCCCAGAGATGTATTGGCGTTGGAGGATAGCTATGCCGGCGTCACCTCGGCGCATGCGGCTGGCTGCATGACGGTGATGGTGCCGGACTTGCTGGAAGCGACGGACGAGATGCGCGAGCTGGCGCTGGTGCTGCCGTCGCTCAATGACGTTGCGCCGCTGCTGCGGCGTTAGCTGCGCGCTCTCAGCCGCCGGTACGTAATCTGGCCGGCGCGGTTGATGCGGACGACGATGTTGTGTTCGCCGACGGCGGCCTCCCCCGCGATGGCGCGGGCGGCGATCATCGAGTCTGCGTCTTGAAACGCCATCTGCTCGATCACGTCGCCAGCACGCAGCACGCCTTCATTGGCGCCGCCGACATCGACCGCGAGCACGACCAAGCCTTCAACATCGGGCTCGATCTGAAATTCTTCCCGCAAGCTCGCGTCCAACTCACTGATGGCGATGCCGAACATGCGCCCGCCACGCGGGCCGCCATCGCTGCGCCGCGCGGGCGCGCTCCCGCCTTCGGCGACGCGGCGGCCAGTATCGCTTTCTTCCAGACGCTCGATGGTTACGGTCAACGTCATGCGGCGGCCATCGCGTACGATTTCGAGCGGCGCTTGGGCGCCGACTTGTGCTTCGCCGACCATGCGCGTCAGCGAGCGGCTATCCGTGACGTCGCGCGTGCCGAACTTCAGCACGATATCGCCGGGCCGGAGGCCAGCGGCGGCGGCGGGACCGCCTGGGGTGATACGGGTGACCACCGCGCCGCTATCGCCGCGATAGCCCGCGCGCTCGGCCGCGCCGGGGCTCAAATTGGCGAGACGCACGCCGAGCCAGCCACGACGAATTTCGCCGTAGCGCAGGATCTGGTCGACCACCGGGCGCACGATTGAAGTCGGCGTGGCAAAGCCGATGCCGACGCTGGTGCCGCTGGGCGACAGGATGGCGGTGTTAACGCCGATCACTTCGCCATCGGTGTTGAACAACGGCCCGCCGGAATTGCCGCGATTGATGGCGGCGTCGGTCTGGATGAAATCGTCATAGCGGCCAGCATCGATGTTGCGATTACGCGCGCTGACGACGCCGACGCTGAGCGAGCCGCCCAGGCCGAACGGATTGCCGATGGCGAGCACGATGTCGCCGACCCGCGCCGTGTCACTATCGCCCATTTCGACGAACGGCATCGGCTGGCGCGCTTGCATGCGCAGCACGGCGATGTCGGTTGCCGGATCGCGGCCAACGACAATAGCGTCGAAGCGCTGACCGTTTTGCAGGATGACTTCGATCGCGTCGGCGGATTCGATGACATGATTGTTGGTCACCACGACGCCATCGGCCGAGATAATGAAGCCGGAGCCCAGCGAGGTGATCTGCGCTTGGCCTTCGGTGTTGAACCGCTCCATCGGCGAGCCGGGCGGAAATTGCGGCAGGTCCTCGACGCCCTCGACACGCTGGCTGGTGGCGATGTTCACGACAGCCGGCGACAGGCGATCGTTCAGGTCGGCGAAGCCCTCAGCCGGCAGGCGCGATTGCGCCAAAGCCGGGGCGGCGATGGCGATGAGGGCAAGGCTGGCGAGAATGGCGCGCATGACTCAAGGCAGTACGGAACTAAGGCCGTAAGGCAATAGGGAAGTGCAATCCCCCTGCCTTACAGCCCTAATGCCCTACCCCTTGAACGTCAGTTGCCGCGACGGCGCTGCATGTAGCGGAAGAAGTCGCTATCCGGCGGCACCACGATTGGCGTGCCGGCGTCGAGCGCCGTGTCGTAGGCGCGCATGGCGCGGTAGAACGCAGCGAACTCCGGATCGCGGCCGTAAGCGCCGGCGAAGATGCGGGCCCGCTGGGCGTCGCCTTCACCGCGCGTGCGCTCGGCCTCTTCCTGCGCCGTGGCGCGGATGATGGCGGCGTCGCGTTCGCCTTCAGCGCGGATACGGCCAGCAACCTGCTGACGCTCCGACCGCATGCGCTCATAGACGCGTTCGCGGGTCTCGTCCGGCAGATCGGCTTGACGGATGCGGACATCGACCACGCGCACGCCAAGCTCGGTGGCGGCGGCGGCGTTCAAGTCCGCCTCGATGGTTTGCATCAGTTCGGCGCGGCGGCCGGAGATGATCTCGTTCGAGGTCGCACCGCCGAGGGCGCGGCGCATGGCGGCTTCAGTGTAGGTCTCCAAGCGCGAGGCGCCGCCAGCTTCCGTCAGCACGCTTTGATAGAAACGGCGCGGATCGACGATGCGCCAACGCACGACAGCGTCGACGATCAGGCGCTCCTGGTCGGACGCCACGATCGGCTGACCTTCCATGGTGAAGCCCAAATTGCGCCGGTCATAGATGATGACGCTCTCAACGAACGGGAGCTTGAAGTACAAGCCCGGCTCGTCGGCGCCCGGCACGTTGATGGCGCTGGTGTACTCGCCGAAGCGCAGCACGATGGCTTGCCGATCCTGGCGCACGATGAACATCGAGTTCATCACCACGACTAGGAGCGCAAAACCCAGGCCGAAAAAGAGAGGCAGGTTACGGGTCATTGGCCGCTCCCCCCGGTGGTCGGCGGCGTGTTGCGGCGGATCATGCCGTCGAGCGGCAGATACGGCACCGCGCCGCCACGCTGATCGAGGATGATGAGGTTGCCGCGCTGATACACGCGTTCCATCGTTTCCATATAAAGCCGGTCGCGCGTTACGACGGGCGCTGAGCGATATTCGCCGTGCACGGCGATGAAGCGCTCGGCTTCACCGGTCGCTTCGCGCACGACTTGCTCGCGATAGGCCTGAGCGGCGTTGACGATCTGCGCGGTTTCGCGATTGGCGTTGTTGATGGCGGTCTCGGCGTCTTGGCCGGCATTGACGACATCGTTGAACGCTTCGATCACGCTGGAGGGCGCAGCGGCCCGCAACAGCTCGACTTGCAGCACCTGCACGCCGGACTCGTACTCATCCAACGTCGCCTGCATCACCTGCTCGACATCGAGTTCGACGGCGCCGCGATCGGTCGTGATGATCGGCTCAAGCTGGCGCCGGCCAATGACTTCGCGCATCGCGCTCTCGGCAACCTGCCGGACGGCGGTGTCGGGCTCGCGCACATTATAGGCGAAGGCGACGATGTTCTTGATGTTGTACACAACGCGGAAGTGCACTTCGACGATGTTGCGATCGCCGGTGATCATCAGGCTTTCGTCGGGATTGTCGGCGACGGTTTGATTGTTGCCCGAGACAAAACCGATTTCCGTGGAGCGCTGGCCGGTGACGTTGATCACCTGGCGCGCTTCAATCGGCGCTGGCGCATGCAGATGGATGCCTGGGCCGGTGCTGCGATTGTAATCGCCAAAGCGCGTAATGACCGCCTGCTCGCCTTCATCGACCGTATAGATGCCGGTCATCAGCCAGCCGAAAAACAAAACGCCTGCAATGACGGGCAGAGAGAACGGGCTGCGCCGTCCTTCGCCGGCGCCCGGTCCACGACCGCCGCCGCCCATGCCGAAGCGTTCGCGGAATTGGCGCAAGAGATCGTCCAGGTCCGGACCGGGCTGCCCTTGCGGCGGACGCGGCGGCGGTTGATTGCCCCAC
>QBMO01000032.1:12047-20157 GCA_003242075.1 Alphaproteobacteria bacterium | reverse complement strand
GCCCGCCGCCCCATGGGCCTTGGCCGCCACCACCTTGGTTGCCGCCCGACTGATCATTCCATGGCATCAGAAAACTCGTCCCCGCCGTTCTGGTAGTTCGTACGCGCCAGTTCTGGCGGCCGATGACCCAGCGCTTGCCGCGCTTGGTCGTGCGCCGATATGTGGCCCCTGTGCTAAGGGATCAAGCATGAACAACCAGTTGGCGGACCTCAAAGAAGCTGTGAAATCGCGTCTCGACGCGATTAAAGACCCGTTGAGCGGCAAGGGTTTGTTCACCTCCGGCCGCGTTTCGGGGCTTGAGGTGGGCGAAGGCGGCAAGGTCTCGTTCACGATTGAAGCGCCGGCGGAGGCGCCGGAGCGCTTTGTTCCCTTGCGCGATCGCGCCGAAGCTGAAGCGCGCGCGGTGCGCGGCGTCACCAGCGTCATCGCCGTGCTGACAGCGCATGAAGCAAAGCCCGCCAGCACAGGCGGCGTTGCGCAGGTTAAGCACATTATCGCAGTGGCGAGCGCAAAAGGCGGCGTCGGCAAATCAACTGTCGCGGTCAATCTCGCTTGCGCATTCGCGTCATTGGGGATGAAGACCGGGCTGCTCGATCTCGATGTTTACGGCCCCTCCGCGCCGACCCTGCTCGGCACTGGCGCGCGCAAACCGGAGATGAGCGACGGCAAAATCCTGAAGCCGCTTGACGCGCATGGGCTCAAGACGATGTCGATCGGCTATCTGGTCGAAGCTTCATCCGCGATGATTTGGCGCGGCGCCATGGCGACGAGTGCGGTGCGGCAAATGATCGATGAAGTCGCCTGGGGCGATCTCGACGTCCTGCTGCTCGACCTGCCGCCCGGCACCGGTGATGTGCAGCTTACGCTCCTGCAACGCGTGCCGCTGGCCGGCGCGGTGATCGTCTCGACGCCGCAGGAGATGGCGCTGGCGGATGTACGGCGCGGGCTCGCCATGTTCGAAAAAACCCACGCGCCGATTTTGGGCGTGATCGAAAACATGGCGTATTTCGAAACGCCCGACGGCGCCCGCACGCACATTTTCGGAGAAGGCGGCGCACGCCGCACGGCCGCGCAAGCCGGCGTGCCGTTCCTGGGCGAGATACCGATCGATGTGAAATTGCGCGAAGCCAGCGACGCCGGAACGCCGCTGGTCGTCAGCACGCCGAAGCATCCGGTGTCGAAGCGGTTCGTGGAGATCGCGGAAGCGGCGTTGGGAAATGTCGCGCGGCTGAGCAAACCGGCGCCGACAATTCGAGTCGTTTGAGCCATGCCCGCCCTGCAACGCTACGAACTGGATCAACGGGCGCTGGACTACATCGTTGGCACTTTGACAGACGAGCACACATTAAGCGTTGCCGTACGGCGCTTGATCACGACAGTTCCGGGCCAACTCTTTACTTTGGCGCCGCCAGGATTGGACCTCACAACTCATCGCTTCGAATGGGGCGGCTTGCTTACAGAGAACGTCGAACGCGCCAGTGAATTCTATCGCGCCACTCATGGTCAGCTCGTTCCAATCGAATCTCTCACTAACGATGAGGCGCTACTGCTGCACGCCGAACTCCAGCGTTTCCCCGGAAGCGCGTGCATCTTTGACAACATCACGCCGCACTGGAGCGAACTCGAAGACCCGGGCCCACTCGCATTTGCTATCGGCGAAGAAGTTTACAATCTGGCGCGCGCCGATGCGGACGTAGAAACGCTCGCTGAACTTCTATCGCTTGGTGAAGCCTTTTGGCACCGCCTCGCCGTTGTCTGCGCCCAGGATTTGGCGCTTCCGGCAACGGCGGAGCAGCTCCGCGCGTGCGTCGATAGTGCGACATTGATTACCTGCACTGCGTTCGACGCCGAAGGTTTTGTGGCCTGGCAACGACTAGCTTAACTCAAACCTGATCGGCAGCGCCTTTAAGCCGCTGACGAAGAAGCTCTCGCTCAGCTTCGGTTCTCCATCGAGCCGTACGCTCTTCAGGCGCGGCAGCAGTTCTTCGTAGAGGATGCGCATTTCGAGGCGCGCCAAATGCTGGCCCAGACACAGGTGTGCGCCGTTTCCGAAGGCGAGTTGGCGATTGGGTTTGCGGTCGATGTCGAACGCATCCGGGTTCGGAAACACTTCTTCATCGCGATTGCCGGATGCGTAGCAGAGCATCAGCCAATCGTTTTGCTTGATCTGGCGCCCGCGCAACTCCGTGTCGGCGCCGGCCGAGCGCATGAAGGTTTTCACCGGCGTCGCCCAGCGGATCGCTTCTTCAATCAAAGCCGGCACCAGCGAAAGATCGGCGCGCACGCGGTCGAGCAAACCAGGCACGGTGGCGAGCGCCCACATCGCAGCGGCGGTGGACGATGACGTCGTGTCGTGGCCGGCCGTTGCGATGATGGTGAAATAGCCGGGGCGCTCGAACGGCGGCAGCGGCGCGCCGTCAATCTCGGCATTGGCGAGCAGCGTGGCCAGATCATCCCGCGGATTGGCGCGGCGATCGTTGGTGATCGCCTCGAAATAATCGGTGAAGTCCTGCACGACGCCGATCAGCAATTGCGCGAACTGCTCGTCGCTGAGCGCGGCCTTGAAGCGCTCGGTGTCGGGATCGGTCGCGCCAAACAATTCCTGCGTCAGACGCAGCATGCGACCGAAATCCTCCTCCGGCACGCCGAGGATGTTCATCACCACGCGCAACGGATAATGCGAGGCCACGTCATTGATAAAGTCGCAGCGGCCTGGGAGCGTCGTGAAATGCGCGACCGCTTGCTTGGCGAGTACGCGAATATCCTCTTCGCGCTTGCGGATATTGGCGGGCATGAACCAGGCTTGCGTGAGCAGCCGGTACTTCATGTGGTCGGGCTCATCCATCTGCACCAGCGAACGCACCAGGTGCGGCGTGCCGGTGACCGCGCGCGCACGACCCTCCCCGTCTTTGTTCATCAGCGTCGTGCCGCGCTGGCCGCTCAGATAGAGCGCGTTGTTGCGGCTGATCTCCAAGATGTCAGCATGCTTGCTGACCACCCAAAACGGATCGAAACCCTCAGGCTCAGCCACGCCAAGCGGATTGTTCGCGCGCATCCAGCGATAAGCGTCGAAGAGAGCGGGCGTGGCGTAGGCCGGCGCGCTGACTAAGGTTCGCGCAATGTCTTGCGGCAGCTTCACATCGATCATTGGCGGCGCCTCCGTCGCGACTGTGCGCAAGGCGCCCTGCGCACGCAACTATCCGCAACGGAAGCGGTCGTGCGGACACGAAAAAGGGGCCGACCCCTTAGGATCGACCCCTTCATCAGTCTTGCTTACTCTACTGATCAGAAGCGGCGCGAAACTTCGAAGATGAAGTCGTGCGAGACGATGTCGGTTTCGACGTCGCCTTCGCCAATGTTCGGGATGTTGAAATAGCGATAGCCGAAGCCATACGCGAAGCCCGACTCGGTGCGGTAGTTGGCGCCGACGCCAAGTTGCCACGCGAAGCCAGAGTCGCTGGCTTCCGCTTGGTAGTCGTCATAGTAGCCCGAGAACGCAAACTCGGCTTCGACGTCAGCCGCATCGGTCCGTCGATTAACTAAAAAGCACTACGGCCTTCACCCAGGCAAGGGAAAAAACCGCTCCGGGATTTTTTCCACGACGGGCGCCAAATGCCGCTCGTAGTTTTTCCAGCGCCCATCCGAGGTTGCATATAGCGGCTGGCGCACCTGCCAGCTACTAGGAGTAGACACGCGGCGTTCGTTCTTTGCAAACGCAAGAACGCTCTCATTCCATTCAAGTCCGACGAACTGAATTAGCTCTCGAGATTTAACCTCTTGATTTGCGACAACATTTTCATACTGAGATTTGTAGAGTGTGTCCGGCATGACACTCGCCCAGTGTTCCATGAGGGTTCTGTAGTGCGTGTAATACGACGCCAGCGCCTCCAACGACTGGTTGTAGTCGTGGGTCTGCGCGAAATCGTGTTGAAAACACGACAGTATGGTATCAAACGGATGTCGGGTGCAGTGCACCACGCGCAAATCGCGGAACATCAGACGCATCAAGCCGAGTGACGTAAAGTTATGAGGCATCTTATCGGTGAACCGCTCGGCGGCCTGATTCACAGCGCCGATCTTGCGCATGTAGCGGAACGCTAGGCTCGCTATCAGTTCGCGCTTTTGCTCCACGACGACGGTTGGGAACCTGCCGGATGGGGCGTAGCCGTGCAGCGAAGCAACGATTTGCCCTAAATATTCAAGCTCGCCGCCACCGTACACGTCGGGGTGAGACGACAGAATTTGCTCGGTGAGGCTCGTTCCTGAGCGCGGCATCCCCACAATGAAGATCGGCCGCTTTGTTTCAATGCCCCAATCGGCGCGCGCTGCTAAGAAATTCTCGTTGAAGACCTGTGCAATGTTCTCGAAATTCCTTTTCGTTTTCTGGTCGTCATAGGTGAACGGGTCCTGGCGCTTACCGCGGCTGGCGAATTCAAACGCTTTGTCATACTCACCGAGGTCGTCGAAAATCTTGGCCGCAGCATAGCAAAGGACACGCAACGTCACCGAAGGTTCCGGCGTCTGCGCAATCACCTTCACGATATCGTCGATAATTGGGTCGCCGGCCTTGACCTTCGAAAGCCGCGCGAGCGTGCTCCATGCAAGCGCAAATCCAGGTGTATTCTTGGTGAGTTTGGTTAGTAGTTCTCGAGATTCCTCCTTGCGGCCGAGGTCGCTAAAAAGGCGCGCTTGCTCGTAGTCGGCGGTAACTGAACCACCACGCTTCTCACGCAGCGTTTCGATAAAATACTCAGCTTCCTTGAGGTTTCCGGCTTGGCGATGGGCGTGAATGAGATTGCCGTACGCTTCGATGATCTCGGGTCGTAACGCGATTGCGTATTCAAGAGATTCAATCGCCTGCTCGAAGCGGCGCGCGCGCACTGCCGCGCGACCCAGATTATTGAGAATAAGCCCGTCCTTGGGGCGCGCGCGTGACGCACGCTGCAGCAAATCCAGCGCGCGCTCGTTGCGGTTCTTTTCGGACTGGATGACCCCCAAAAGATTGAGCGCGTCCGGATGCGACGGCACTCGCTCCAACACCTTTATATAGGTCGCTTCCGCCTCATCGACGCGACCCTCTTGGTGCGCCTTTACAGCGGCCTCAAACACGGCTTGAAGGCGCGCGAATTCAGGGGGTTGGATTGGGCCTGGTGCCGTCATTGATCTCTCCACGCCCCCTTTGAGCGGATACACAGAGAGGTGGCAAGCCGCTTACTCCAGCCGCAACACACGGATCGTGTTGGTTTTCCCGGCTCGGCCGAAAGGAATGCCGGCAATGATCGCGACGCGATCACCAGCTTCTGCGACGCCGAGCGCGCGGACGGCGGCGTCGGCTTTGTCGACCATTTCTTCGACGCTGGTGACGTCCTCGGTCACGCGCGCGCGCACGCCCCAGACGAGCGCAAGCCGCCGCGCCGTGTTGATGAGCGGCGTCAAGCCGATGACGCCGCAGCGTGGGCGTTCGCGGGCGACGCGGAGGGCGGTTGAGCCGGTTGCGGTGTAGGCGACGAGGGCGGCGCAGTGCAGCACGTCGGTGATGTGGCGAGCGCTGAGCGCGATGGCGTCGGCGGTGGTGTCTTGCGGCGGCGTCATGTCGCGCGGCAGCGACGACCAGTATTCTTCGTCATCCTCCACGGCGCGGATGATGCGATCCATGATGGCGACAGCGCTCTGCGGATGGCGCCCGACCGCGCTTTCGGCGCTGAGCATAACGGCGTCGGCGCCCTGATAGACGGCGGTGGCCACGTCGCTGGCCTCTGCCCGCGTCGGCGTCGGCGCATCAACCATGCTTTCGAGCATGTGCGTGGCGACGATGACGGGGCGGCCGGCGGCGCGCGCGGCGCGGATGATTTTGCGCTGCGCGATCGGCACCTGCTCCGGCGGCAGTTCGACACCGAGATCGCCGCGCGCAACCATCACAGCGTCGGACGCTTCGACGATGGCTTCGATCTCGGTCAGCGCCGACGGCTTCTCAATCTTGGAAATAATGCCGGCGCGATCGCCAATCAAAGCACGCGCTTCGCGCACATCTTCCGCATGCTGCACGAACGAGAGCGCGATGTAATCGACACCGAGATCAAGCGCGAAAGCGAGATCTTCGCGGTCCTTATCGGTCAGCGCCGAAATCGGAATGCGACGCGTTGGGACGTTGACGCCTTTTTGGTTCTTCAACACGCCGCCATGATCGACGCGCGCTTTTAGCTGCGTGCGGCCACGTTCGATCACGGTGATTTGCAACTTGCCGTCATCGAGCTTGAGGATGTCGCCCTCCTCCAGCGCGCTAACGAGTTCGGCGTGCGGCAAACGAATGAGACCCTGCTTGCCGGGTTCGGTGGAGGCTTCGAGTGTGACGGTTTCGTTGTACTTGAGCTTGATCTCGCCGCCCTCGAACGAGCCAACGCGAATTTTCGGCCCCTGCAAGTCGGCGAATACGGCGACAGCAACGCCGGCTTGCTCCTCCGCCGCGCGGATAGAGGAGAGCCGGCGGGCGTGATCGTCCTTGCTGCCGTGGCTGAAATTCAGCCGGAAGCAATCGACACCGGCCTGAATGAGCATGGCCAAACGCTCCGGCGGATCGCTGGCCGGGCCCATCGTGGCGACAATTTTACAATCGCGTGCGCGCATGTTCATTCCAGGCAGTAGGCAATAAGCAGCACGCAATAGTGAGTCTGCGCTGCCGGAGCAACGCGGCTAACACCGCTACCGCCGCTTTCCTACTGCCTATTGCCCCATCTTGTAGGGCCCGCCCTTTTCCAGCGCGCGCTGATAGGCAGGCCGGGCTTGTTGCAGTTTTCTGACACGGACGAGATTGGGATAGCGCTCCAGCCCGCCGCGACTAGCGCCGGCGTCGAGCACGAAACTCATTTGAATGTCGGCGGCGGTGAACCGATCGGCGGCGAAATAGTCGTGGCCTTCGAGATGCGTGTTGATGAAGCTGAAATGGTTGTCGATCTCAGGCTCCACACGCATCTGCATCAGCGGCGCGCCGTTCTCACCCAGCATGCCGACATAAAGCTTCAGCAGCAGCGGCAGCATGGCCGAGCCTTCGGCAAAGTGCAGCCAGTACAGATAGTCGAACCGTGCAGGATCGGCGGCGGCGACAGCGAGTTTGCCGATAGCTTCAGTGTCGGCAAAGTGTTCGATGATCGCGGCGGACTCCGCGAACACTTTGCCGTCGCGTTCGATCACAGGCGATTTGCCGAGCGGATGGATGGCTTTCAATTCAGGCGGCGCCAAGCGCGTCTGCGCGTTGCGGGCGTAACGCTTCACCTCAAAATCGAGGCCGAGCTCTTCAAGCAGCCATAGCACGCGCTGCGAGCGGGATTCTTCGAGGTGGTGGACGATGATCATGCTTACTCCGCGTCGGGGTTCGGGATTCGGGGATCGGTTTTCGGAATTGGCTGAGGGGCGACCCGAGACCCAACCCCCGACAACCGAAACCCGCACTAGTAAGGCGCAAAATTTAGCTTCAATCCCGGTTCCGGCCAGCGGACCTTTGCAAGCTGGCCCGTCGCGGAGAGCGTTATGTAGGCGTCGCGCATATCGGCGCCGCCAAAGGCGATGTTGGTGACGAGCGGATCGGGCAGCGGCGTGTGTGTGAAAGCGCCGGCGGGCGTGATGGTGGTGACGCCGCCATTGAGCAGCGTGGCGACGCAAACATCGCCATTGGCCTGCACCGCCAAGCTGTCGAAGAAGACGTGCGCGGGATAGACGAACACGCAGCGCCCGATCGCGCCCATCGGCGGCGGCGCTACTTCGCCTTCACCAATGATATCGAACGCCCACAATTTGCCGGCGTCGGTTTCAGCGGCATAGACGGTTTTCTCATCCGGCGAGAGGCCGACGCCGTTCAGGCCAGTGCCGCCATATGCCACCTCTTTGAGCAACGAGCCATCGGGCTTAGCGTAATAGAGCCCGCCGCGATCGAGCGTGCGCGCGTAGATTTTGCCGAGATCGGTGAACCAGATGTTGCCGGCTTTATCGAAGACGAGATCGTTGGGGCCGGAGAGTTTGCGACCATCGATTTTATCGTAGAGGCGCTCAATTTTGCCGGTGGCGAGATCGACGCGCTCTATGCGGCCGGTCTCGTAGTCGCGCGCGGCGCTGCCGG
>QBMO01000032.1:0-12037 GCA_003242075.1 Alphaproteobacteria bacterium | reverse complement strand
GCGCAAATGGCCGGCGGCCCCAACGGCGCGGCGCTGCCGGGGATCGTGAGCCCGCCCATGTCGTGATATTCGAAGCCGCCATTGTTGGTGGCGTAAATCGCGCCGTCTGGGCCGAACGCCGCGCCGTTGGGGCCGCCGGCCATTTGCGCGATCACTTCGCTCTTGCCGTTCCACACGCGCGTCAGCGTTTTGCGCTTGATCTCAACTAAGATGACGCTGCCGTCCGGCATGGGGATCGGGCCTTCGGGGAATTGAAGGCCGGTTGCGATGATTTCCACGTTTGACATGGGCGCACCGTAGCGCAGCGATCAGCGCCGCTCCAGCACGCGGACGACGAAATCGGCATCGTCTTTCTCACCACGCTCTACGCGCTCGCGGCTGACCTCGCGCCAAGCGGCAAGATCGAGCGTGAGATGCGCGTCGCCCTCGGGCTCTAGGTTCACTTCGGTGAGGACGATGCGGTCAGCTTGCGGCAGCACGGCGTTATAAAGCTGCGCGCCGCCGATGATGCACGCTTCCTCCGCGCCTGTAGCAAGCGCCATCGCGCGCGCGGCGGCGAGCATGGCGGCGAGATCGGTATAAACCCAGGCGGTTCGCCCGCCCCGGCAGCGGCTTCTTGGGCAGCGAGTCCCACGTCTTGCGACCCATCAGAACGGGCTTGCCCATCGTCGCGGCCTTGAAGCGCTTCATGTCCGACGAGAGCCGCCACGGCAGCGCGCCATCGCGGCCGATGACGCCGTTCTTTGCCACGGCGACGACGAGGGTCAGTTTGGGATTCACCCACGCTTCTTACACAGGGCTCTCGCGTTCGGCGACCCCCGGGATGACGGCGAGCAGTGGATTGGATAAGGAGAGCCATGCCACGCAATCTCATCCTCTATGTCATCGCCGGCTTGGCTGGCTTTCTGGTTTTCGGCGTGTTGCGCGCGCTCCTTGGCGATGAGGTGGGCATGATCCTCGCCGCTGTCGCGCTGATCGTCTGCATCGTGGTGGTTTACCGGAATTTGCAGACCAACCGCAAAGTCGCCGAGGCGACCCCGCAGCAACGCACCGAGGCGCTTGCGTTCGCGCCGCCCGCAGGCAAAGCGGCGCTCTACGTGTTTCGCAATCAATTCGTCGGCCGCGTTGTCGGGATCAATGTGTTGATCGACGGGCGCGAAGTCGCGCAACTGAAAAGCCCGCGCTTCACGCACATCTTGCTGACGCCGGGCGCGCATCGGATTGCGGGCTACACCGGCACGAACAAGAAGCCCGGCGACAATGAAGGCGTGGCGCTGAACGCAGTGGCCGGCGAAGCGCTTGTGCTGAAGTGCGAAGTCGAGCCGCAACTGGTCGGCGTGTCGGTGAAGTTCACGCCGCTTGCGCTCGACGCAGGGCGCACGGACGTGGCGAAGATCGCACGCATGGTCGTGCCGGACGTGGCTGAGATTTAGCTACCCAGCCTGCGGCTCGTTCCGCGCAAACCAAATGATATGTCGCGCCCCTTTGCCGCCGCGGCCGGCGCGCACCATTGTTTCCTCGACTTGAAAACCGGCGTGCCGCAAGCGGCGCGCGAATTTCTCGTCCTTGCCGGCAGACCAAATCGCCAGCACGCCGCCCGGCTTCAGGGCCGCCTTCGCCGCCATCAGCCCGGGCATCGAATAGATTTGATCATTGCCTTCGCGCGTCAGCCCCTCTGGGCCGTTATCGACATCGAGCAGAATCGCATTGTAGCGGCCGTCAGCGCGATCGATGACGCGAGACACGTCGCGCTCGACAAGATCGACGCGCGGATCGTCAAGGCAACCCGCCGTCAGCGCCGCCATCGGCCCGCGCGCCCATTCAATAATTTCCGGCACGAGTTCAACCACGGTAAAGCGCGCTTGCGGGCCAAGACGCGCAAGTGCTGCGCGCAGCGTAAAGCCCATGCCGTAGCCGCCGACGAGCAGATGCGGCGCATCCGTGCGCAGCCGGTCGCACGTCATCAACGCCAGCGCCTCCTCCGAGCCGCTCATGCGGCTCGACATCAACTCATTGGCGCCGAGCGCAATGATGAAGTCGGTGTCGTGGCGATAAAGGCGAAGCTCGTCGCCGCCGGGGATTTGCGCTGTCGCTAGGTGTTCGCGGGGTTTCATTCTGCCTCTTACGCTCCCTCGCCCTCTTTTGGGAGGGCCTAGGACGTGCCACCGTAAGGCCCTCACGGAGGCATTGATGACGCTCGAACAGATGACTCTGGATCAATTCGACGAGAGACAGGCCAATGCTTGAAATCGGGCCGGCGCTTATGACGATCGGCATTCTCCAATTCACAGTGATCCCGCCGATTGCGGATATCAGTAAATCACACGCGCTAAACCCAGCGTGGCCGGCTCATGCACGGTTTCACGTCGTAACGCAGGTGCTGACAACATCCGCCTTCGGGGTGGCGGCGCTTTATTTCCTGTGGTCTGGCAGAGTCGATCACGCGCTCGGGGTTTGCATCGCGACGATCCTGAGCGCGATTGTGCTGAGCGGCTTCTTTGTGAGCGCGGCATTGTCGCCGCGCTATGGCGGCGCCGTCAGCGCTGAAGCCGGGTTCGCCGCCTCCAAGCTTGGCCGCATCGACGGCAACATCGCCAACTTCGCGCTCGCGGCCGTGCTCATTCTTGCGGGCCGCTTGCTGATGCTTTTTTGAAAATGGACTCTCGCTGGGGCTCGAATGCGACGGCTGCTGAAGTTTCTGCATAGCGTTGCAGCTGCGGGGCTGATGGGCGGCGCGGCGGCGATGGCGATCGTGTTGATGTTCGCGCCCGCTTCGATCGGCGACGCTAGCTATTCCGCGATCGTGCTTGGCATGTCGAAGCTCGCCGCGTGGGTCATCGGTCCATCGATGGCGCTGACCGTCATCACCGGTTTGTTGTCGATGGCGGTGCATCCGCCGTTTCAGGACGCCGGTTGGGTGTGGGTGAAAGCGGCGACCGGCATTCTCGTCCTCCAAGCCGGCTTGCACATTATCGGCCCGCTGCAGGAAGAAGCGGCGCGTGCGGCGCGCGGGCTGGCGATCGCCGCCGATGCAGCAGAGACAGCCCGCCTGTTCGAAGCCGAGATCAACACGGCGTGGGTGCTGCTCGGCGTATCTGTCGCCAACATCGCGCTCGGCGTTTGGCGGCCACGCTTTCCGCAATATCCGGTTTGAGGTGCGGAGCGAGCAGCGGACGATGTCCGCACGCGCTAAACCGCAATCGGCGCCTTAATCCCCGGATGCGCTTGGTAGCCTTCGAGCTTAAAGTCCCCGTACTCAAACGCGAAGATATCCTTGCGCTCCGGATTGATCAGCATTGTCGGCGGCGCGTACGGCGTGCGGGTTAGCTGCAAGCGCGCTTGGTCGAAATGGTTGTGGTACAAGTGCGCGTCGCCGAAAGTGTGGACGAATTCGCCGGGCTCTAGCCCCGTCACTTGCGCCATCATTTGCGTCAGCAGCGCGTAGCTGGCGATGTTGAACGGGACGCCGAGGAAGACGTCGGCGCTGCGTTGGTAGAGTTGGCAGCTTAGCTTGCCGTCGGCGACGAAGAACTGGAACAGGCAGTGGCACGGCGGCAGCGCCATCTGGTCCACTTCAGCTGGATTCCACGCAGACACGATGTGACGGCGTGAGTTCGGGTTGGTTCGAATCGCGGCGACGACGTTGGCGATCTGATCGATGGCGCGCCCGTCCTTGGTTTCCCACGAACGCCATTGCTTGCCGTACACCGGGCCGAGTTCGCCCTCTTCATTGGCCCACTCGTCCCAGATCGTGACGCCCTGCTCTTGCAGCCAGCGCACGTTCGAGTCGCCGCGCAGGAACCAGAGCAGTTCGAGAATGATGCTTTTCAGATGCACCTTCTTCGTCGTCAGCAGCGGAAAGCCGGCGCTCAAGTCAAAGCGCAGCTGACGGCCGAAGACGCTGCGCGTGCCGGTGCCGGTGCGGTCGCCACGGTCGATGCCGTTTTGCAGGATGTCGTCCAGCAGGCCGAGATAGGCGATGTCGGCTTGGCTGGGCGGGCCTTGCGGCGTGGGTGCGGGTGCTGCGCTCATTTCAGAGCCAATATGGGCCGACTCGGCCTCGATTGGGAGCGGTTCACGCCTTAACGCAGCCGCCGCGTCCCTGGCGCCGCACCTGGCGGATCAGCGGGCCGGCGAGCCAGGCGGCGCGGGCGTTCACGTCCACACCGGCAGCGCGCAGCGCCCGCGCCATCCATTGATTGCAGACGTTCAGCAAATGAAACGAGCCGCGCGAGCGGAGGAAGACCGAGCGGCCGACGACTTTGCCGTCGCTGGTGGCAATGGGGGCGCCGAATTGATCGAGCACGAGGTAGCGATCGACGTACGCCACGAAGCGCGCCGCGCCCTCGCGGCTTACACCAATCGCGATGTCGTCATTGGGGCCGAGATAGGCGCTGGCTTCGGGCGCGTTGTAGGCGATGTGGAAGGTGCTGGGACTTGGCGGGATAAGCGCGTCGAGGCCGAGCAGAACGTCCGTGCCATCGGAATAGTAAAACGCACGGTCGCCCCAGCCGATAAGGAAGGTTTCCGCCGCCGGATAAAGCCGCCGCAGCGCGTGATCTTCGGGGAAGATCGAAGCCGGCGCGCCGATGTCGCTGTGATAGCCGTTGGAATAGAGATGCAGCTCGACGCAATCGCCCGCGCTGGGCTGCGTCGCGCGCGGCGCCGGGATCGGCAGATAGAGATAGGCGAACGTCAGCGTCGCGATCAGCAGAACCGTGGCCGCGATCGGCCGCTGGCTCAGCTGGCGTCGTCGCTGCTCAACAGCCTCACCCGAAACGCCCATCCCGCAAGCCCCGCCCCTGCCAACGGCGCAACGATAAACAGCCAGAGCTGCATCAGCGCGTCACCCAGCACCCATACAGCAGGTCCGAGCGATCGGGCAGGGTTTACCGAAACACCGGTGATCTGAATGCCTACAATGTGGATGACGACCAACGTCAGCCCGATGGCGAGGCCGGCAAACTGCGACGGCGCGCCCTTTTGCGTGACGCCCAGAATGGTGACGAGGAAGATAAAGGTGGCGACGACTTCGAAGATGCCGCCGGAGAGCAAGCTGTAATCGCCCGGCGAACCCTGGTTCGAAGTGGGATCGCGCAGCCCGTAGCCATTTTGGCCCAGGCCGTCGGCGATGGTGTAGTCGGGCGAGCCCGAAGCGATCATGAGCAGCACGCCAGCGCCGACAATGGCGCCCAGGCACTGCGCCGCCCAATAGCCGAGCATCTCGCTTGTCGGCATCCGCCCAGCGACCCAAACGCCGAAGCTCACGGCGGGCTTAACGTGCCAGCGGGAGCCCGGGCCGATGCCGTACGCCATGGCGACGATCGCAAGCCCGAACGCAAACGCGATGCCCAACTGACCGATAACGCCAAAGCCCGCCAGCACGGCCGCGCCGCAGCCGAACAGAACAAGCGTAAATGTGCCGATGAACTCGGCCGCGAGCTTCTTTGTCATGGGTACTCTCCCTCACCCATGGCGGTAATGCGAGTCTCGCCAAGCGTTAATGCTCATGGGCCTCGAAACCGGCTATGCAACCGCCGATAGCGATCGTTGAGCGACAATGCGGTTTTTGATCTTCTCGGTACTTGCGCTTGCGGCGTGCGCGAGCGCTCCGATCGCGCTAGAGGCCGAAGACTATGGCGCCATGCGGTTTTCCGCAGACGCGGCGGAACGCGCACGCTTTGCCTCGCTGTTGGCCGATGCTGAAGCCGTGCGTTCAAACATGGGGTGGAACGAGGGTCCGATCCGCGAACGACCAGCGCGATGCAGCAACGAAGAGCTCGCGCGCGCGGCTCGCGTCCCATGGGTGCTGCTCGCAAACGACGCCGTCAGCTACGCCGATTGGCGCCGTGACGAGGCGGCATTGCGGAACCGATTGGCGATCGTCGCGCGCCTCCAGCAAGACTATCTAGACGGCCGCACACCCGACCCCAGATACGCGCCGGACGGCGAAACCTGGAACGTCGCGAATTTCGCCCGCGGGCGCGCATCCGCGAGCGATAGCCGTCTCAGGGAATTGTTCGAACGTGCGATCAGGGATCAAGTGTCCCGCATTGTGTCGTTCGGCGATAACGCGCGGCCCTTTCTAGAGGGGCTTTCCGAGCCGGCGAGAGAGCGCTGGCCGTTCGTGCTGACACTCTCGGATGTCGATTGCGCCAACACCGCGTGGCTGCGCGAGCAGGTCGCTGCCCACGGCTGGTTCGACATCTCGCGCTATGGCGAGCACGCCGACGAGGCGGCGTGGTTGATTGTCCAGCACGCCGATCGAACGCCCGCATTTCAGGGCGAGATGCTCGCCCTGCTCGAAGGTCGTTCAGCGGCCGGCGAAACCAGCCCACGACGCGTCGCCTATTTGTGGGACCGCGTCGCGGTTAAGGAAGGCCGTCCGCAGCGATATGGAACACAGATGGACTGCCAAAACGGCGAAGCCGCGCCGATTGGCGGCCTGGAAGACCCAGAGCAAATTGAGGAGCGACTGGCTGCGGTGGGGATGAACAGTTACGCCTTTTATCAGCGGATGATGACCCAACTCGCTGGCTGCGCGGACTGACGCTTCCTTCCTTGCCTTGCCGCCCCTATATTCGACTCGTTCGGGGCTTGCTCCGGACTATGGCGATAAACGCGCAGAGATAGGCGGATCGGACCCGGGTGCGATGCCCGGCGGCTCCACCAGTTCATCCCTCATTCGGGGATTATGGGGCCGAAATAGGATCGACGGACGTTGAAGGCTGATGCTTTTGCTCGGGTGGTCCCGTCACAGGCCAAACAGCATAGTTGCGAATGACAACAACGCTGAAGAGTTCGCCCTCGCTGCGTAAGCAGTGCGAGTGATCTCGACCTAAGTCCTTACGAGTAGCATCCTAAGGCGGGGCCCCCCGGCGCCCGGCAACAGAAGCCGGGGATTCTTCAGAACGCGACAGATCACTGCGCCAAAACGCACACACCTTCTTCCGCTAATCGAGGGTGGTGGCGCTCACTTCGGCGCCCAAGCCGTCGCCTTCCGCTAATCGAGGGTGGTGGCGCTCACTTCGGCGCCCAAGCCGTCGCCTGTGAGTAATTCACCGTGAACCGCACCGCGGTCACGCTTGTTTGAGGCGCCGCGCACGCGAAGTCTTCGCCGGAATCTCCTTGTCGTGCAGTTAGTTGGCGAGTTGCTCACAGGGTGGTCGCGTGCCAAGCGAGCGCGCGTGCTTTGCGGCGTCACACTTGCACACACGCGGGTGAACTTGTGCGCCGCGTCGTGCGTTCGCCTGCCGACGTTGAGATGATTGATGTTTTCGCGCCTTGTGGATCAGCAATTGACTGCCCGAAACGAGCCAGTAAGGGTGAGGCGGGATGATGGAGGGGTGTGGCCATGGCCGATGACGTGATCGGATATGAGCAGTTGATGCAGGACGCGCTCCGCAGCGTCGTCCGCGCCGCGCTTCAGGAGGCGGCGAACCCGCGCGGCCTGCCGGGCAAGCATCATTTCTACATCACCTTCCGCACGCACGCGCCGGGTGTGATCATCCCTGAGCAATTGCGCACGCGTTATCCCGAAGAGATGACGATCGTGCTCGAGCATCAGTTCTGGGACCTCGAAGTGTACGCTGATCGCTTCCGCGTCATTCTGAAATTCTCCGGCCAACCGCAGCCGATCACCATTCCGCTGAAAGCCATCACCCGCTTCTTCGATCCGAGCGTGAAGTTCGGTCTGCAGTTCGAGCAGCAGCATCAGATCGACGAAGCGCGCATGGCCTCCGGCGACGATGCGGGCCATCCGGCTGCGCGCGAGCAAGCGACAGCCGCAGAGGCGCCAGCCGCACCGGCTGACGCCGCGGTGGTGAGCTTGGATTCTTTCCGGAAAAAATAAGGTCGAGCACGCACTAAACAGGAAGCGCTCATCGCAAGGTGAGCGCTTTTGTTTTGCTAGCGCTTATTCAAAAACCGCAGCGCGCGGTTCGTGCGTAGTAGCGTTGTCAGGATCGAGCCCAACAATACGAGCCACAAGAAGAAGGCGATGAACACGCCCTTGCCGCTGCTATCGGCGTAGCCCCAGTCGAGGATCGCGGCGGCGCCGGGCCCCAGTTGCGGATCGAAGATCGTCAGCAGCGCCGCTACCGTCATCCAAAACATGCGATGCGGCTTCGCCATCGGCCCGGAAAAATCCGCTGGCGCGCCGGCGCTCTTGCCGACTTCGCGCACGTACGCCGTCATCACCGCAAACACGGCTGCCGCCCAGCCAAGTGTCGCGTCGAACATGCCCGTCGCGGCCACAGCATAGCCCGCGCCGATCAGCACGAAGATATCGGCGAAACGGTCCGGCACTTCATTCCAGATCGGCCCATCCGGCCCGCCCTTGCCGCCTTCGACCGCGACCATGCCGTCCATCATGTTTGCCAAGAGGCGCAATTGGCAAAAGAGCGCCGCGCCGATGCACAGCATCACTCGGTCGCCGCCGCTGGTTGCGAGCGACGTGGCGTAGAAGCACGCGCCGCCGAGCGCGGCGAAGATGATGCTGGTGAACGAGATGAAGTTCGGCGTAACGCCGCTCCGCACCAGCGCCTTCGACAGCCACTGCGCCCAACCGTGCGAGCGTTGCGAGATGGGGCGGCGGTCGGCTTCAGCCATGGTTACGTCTCCAGAGCCCCCAATTGTAGATCACCGCATACGTGGTGGACACGGTGAAGGGAAACGCGATCGTGGCCCAGATTTCCGGCGTGTCGGCAATGGTGTGCGCCGCAAAGAGGATGATCAGGATCGAACCGGCCGTCATCAGCGGCGGCACGATCAGCGCCGCCAGCCCCTTGAGGCGAGCGCTGAACGATTCCAGAAACTTCTTCAGCCCTAGCGTCAGCAATGCCGAGATCGTCCCCTGCACGATGCCGGCGAGCAGCATCTCGGGCTCGGAATGGTCGCGGTTTGCGAACACCGCCCAACCGCCCATGACGATAAAGGCAAAGCCGACATGCGCGACGGTGCTGTTGGCGACCCATTGGCGCAGCGATTGAAACGCGCTCATTGACGCCGCTCCAGGTTGCGCGGAAATGAGGCCATGAGCGGACTCACAGTCTCCGGCGACGACTTCATACTCAACATTCCAGAGCCAGTATTCCTGGGCTTCCTGGGCGTGCTGGCGCTGCTGCTGGTGGGCACCATCGCCGCGCTCATCCTGCCGCGCGCGCAGCCGGGCAAGTGGACCGACCTTGGCCCGCGCATGCGCTCATGGTGGGTGATTGTGATCCTTGTCGGGGGCGCGCTTGTGCTCGGCTGGCAAGCGACGGCGATCCTATTTGCGCTCATTTCGTTCCTCGCCCTGAAGGAATTCCTGACGCTTGCGCCGACGCGCAAGGAAGATCGGCTGATCGTGCTGCTCGCCTATCTCTCCGTGTTCGTCAACTATGGGTTGATCTTCGCCGAGAGTCTTTTTCAAGACAGCTATCAAATCTATCTCGTCTTCCTGCCGGTTTATGGCTTTCTCATTTCGGCGGCGGCGATGGCGTGGATCGGGCGCACCGAAGGCTATTTGCCGACCGTGGGCATCATCCATTGGGGCATGGTCGTTTGCGTCTACAATATCGGCTACATCGCGTTCCTGATGCGCGTGCCCGACGCCGAAGCGCCTGCCGGCGGCGCTGGTTTAGTGTTTTTCCTGATCTTCATCACGCAGTTGAATGACGTCGCCCAATATTGTTGGGGCAAAGCGCTGGGGCGAACCAAGATCACGCCGAGCGTTTCGCCGAACAAGACCTGGGAAGGCGCGATCGGCGGCTGGCTGACGACGGCAGTCGTGTTCTACTTTCTCGCACCGGTGTTCACGCCGCTTTCGCCCATGCACGCGGCGATCATGGGCGTCATCGTGCCAATGGCCGGCTTCTTTGGCGACATCACCATGAGCGCCATCAAGCGCGATCTTGGCGTCAAGGATACATCACGGCTCATTCCCGGCCACGGCGGCGTGCTCGATCGGCTCGATAGCCTCACATTCGCCGCGCCGGGTTACTTCCATCTGCTCGCCTATTTCGCGATCGAGCGCTTCTGATGCTGCAAACGATCCGCCGCTATGGGCTGATGCTGATCGTGCGCCCGATCGCGCGGCTCTTGTTCGGGCTCGATGTGATCGGCGCCGACAAGCTGCCCAAGGATGGCCCGGCGATCGTAGCGGCCAATCACAACAGCCACGTCGATACGATCGTGCTGCTCTGCCTCTTCCCTGCCAAGCTGCTGCATAAGATCAGACCCGTCGCCGCCGCCGATCACTTCGACAAAGGCGGCTTTGGCTCGTGGTTCTCGAAGAACATTATCGGCATCATCCCGATCAAGCGCGGCGGCGCATCGCGCGGCGAGGACGTGCTGCTCGCCGCCAAAGAAGCGCTGACGCGTGGCGAAATCCTGGTCGTTTTCCCCGAAGGCTCGCGCGGCGAGCCAGAGGAGATGACGCGCTTCAAGACTGGCGTCGCGCGCCTGGTTGAGTTTCATCCCGCCACGACGGTGACGCCGGTTTATCTTCAAGGCGCCGGCCGCTCGCTGCCCAAAGACGCGAAGCTGTTGGTGCCGTTCAATACGACGGCTGTGATTGGCGACGCCCTGGCCTGGAACGGTTCTCATCACGGCTTCGTCGATGAACTCCGCGCGCAAATCGAAGCGCTGAAAGCACAAGCGCCGCCGATGCGGTGGGAATGAACGGACCGCGCGTCTTCGGACGCGCATGCGGGCCTGAAGGCCCGCGTTCCTTTAATCGCGTCTCACCGCCCGCACCGTAATTCGATCGCGCTCCCCCGCTCTGCGCTCACACAAGAGCCGCGCAATCTGGCTATCATCGAAAAACACATGCCCCTTCAGCGCGTCGAGCAGCGCTTTCGCCAGATTGTCGAGATCGAGACGCGGGACTTCGCCAACATACTCCATCACCAGCTCGACCTCGAACTCGCCGTAACGCGGGCGGATCGGGAATTCCTTGCGGAAGAACTCGTACACAAGCGGCTTGTAATAGCGCGCTTGCGTGGTGACGCCTTCGATGGCGATCTCGGCGCCGCCATTGATCTCGCGCGCGCGAACTTTGCCGCGTCCGGCCCAGTCGTTCATGCCGGCACGTGATGCGTTGCACGCATGGCGGCGAGCATTGCCGCGCGGAAGACGCCGCGGCGCTGAATTTCGCCGTCTGGGGCGTAATGGTGAACGACAGCGCTGATCCCGCGCTCGCGCAGCGCCGCTTCCGCCTCCTCCAGCTTGCCCCACAGCGCGACGAAGACGCAGCGCGGCGCGGCGCGCTCAGTGGCAATAACATCCAACTCCCACGCCGTGCCTTGCGTGACTTGGCTCAAATCCACGACGATCGCGTCGCTCGAATCCATGAAGAGCTGCACGACCATCCGCCACCAAGCGTCGGACGTGCACACCATGAAGGCTTCCTTGGAAACCAGCGCCGTCTGCACGTTGAGGCCAATGCGATCGCGCAAGCGCTGCGCCAGATTGCGATAATCGCGTGCGTTCAGCACCACGGCCGGCCCCATTGCCGAGCGATCGAACAAACGCCAGACAAAGCGGATCGGCAGCCCGATGACGAACCAAAGCGCAGCCAGCGGATTGCCAAGCGAGAGCAGCGCCATTTGCAGCCAGCCGAAGCGCTCGCGGCGAATGTGTTTATCGGAGAGCGTGGCGATGTGACCGTAAGGCCGGAGTTCGCTCGCCAGCATACGCTCCAAGGGTTCGGAGAGATGCCGCTCGTTGAACTTGCGCAAAAGCAGCACGCGCGCAGGATGACGGCGCAGCGCTGATGCGATGAACCAAATGATCGCGAGCCACAAAACCACCGCGCCAACAACCATGCCGATCTCTTCGGCGTTGGCGGGTACGCCAGTGAGTTCGCGCGCGAAGGCGAGCGCGAAGATCGCCAGAAAGCCGATGAACACGCCGCGCCCGCTCCAGAGGCGGGTCGCGCGGCCCCAGCCGAAGAAGAGCTTGTCGCCGCGTCGCTGAAGGTCTGCGGCGCGGATGAAACCGGGGACGCTCAACCGCCAGCGATCAGCGCTGATCGAGCGCGCGCGCAGCTCCACTT
>QBMO01000031.1:31370-42306 GCA_003242075.1 Alphaproteobacteria bacterium | reverse complement strand
GTACAGCATCACGAAACCACGCCGCCGGCGACAGCGGCGCCGCCCCCGACGCCGCATCATGAGACAACGCCGCCGGCGCCAATCCCGGCCCCGATGGCTGCGATGCCGATGATGGATCACGCCATGCACGACATGACCGGCGCGCTCGGACCTTATGGAATGAGTCGTGAGGCGTCGGGCACGAGCTGGCAGCCCGATATCAGCGAGCATTCAATGGTGTCGACCACGCGCGGCGAGTGGATGCTGATGGGCCACGTCATGCTGAACGGGGTCTATTCATGGCAGGACGGGCCGCGCGGCGACGAGAAAGCGTTTCTCGCCGGCATGATCATGGGCGTCGCCCGGCGTGATCTCGCCAATGGCGACACCATCCAATTCCGCGGCATGCTTTCGCCCGACCCGTTTATGGGACGCAACGGCTATCCCTTGCTCTTGGCCGCTGGTGAAACCGCCGATGGCGTAACGCCGCTCGTCGATCGCCAGCATCCACACGAATTGGTCATGGAGCTCTCGGGCTCCTACGCACATCGCCTCTCCGGCAATAGCAGCGTCTTCGTCTATCTGGGCTATCCGGGCGAACCCGCGTTCGGGCCTCCCGCCTTCATGCACCGCACCTCGGCGATGGATAATCCCGAGGCTCCGATCACACACCATTGGTTTGATTCCACCCACATCACCTTCGGTGTGCTCACCGCCGGCTATGTGCGCGACAATTGGAAGATCGAGGTGTCGCAATTCACCGGCCGCGAGCCCGACGAAGACCGTTACGATTTCGATGAGCCGCTATTTGACAGCACCTCGGTGCGTCTCAGCTGGAACCCAACCGAACGCTGGGCGCTGCAGGCGTCGTACGCCGCGTTGGAAAGTCCAGAGCAGCTTGAGCCGGACGTCGACGAGGACCGTTGGTCCGTCAGCGCCGCCTATACGATGCCGATGGGCGAAGATGGCTGGTGGTCGACGACCCTCGCTTACGGGGAAAAGGATCCGACCGACGAAGAGAGCCTGGCGGGCCTTGCGCTGGAAACCGCGTATCACCCTAACCGTGACTGGACTTTCTTCGGGCGCGCCGAACAAGTCGACAGCCATGATCTGGCGCCTGAGGTCGAAACCGTGGCCAAGGCCTCGTTCGGCGCCGTGCGCGATTTCCATATCCGCGAGAACGTCGCGATCGGCGTCGGCGCACTCGTGAGCTACAATTTCGTCCCCGACGAACTTGAGCCGGCTTATGACGGCGATCAGGAAGGCGCGATGGCCTTCATCCGATTGCGCATTGGCTGATGGTGCGCGCCGTTAGCGCTTCAGAACACAAGGAGAGCATCATGATCCGCGCACACTTGGTCCTCGCGGCGGCGGCCGCGCTCCTGCTGGGGTCACCGCTTGGCGCTTGCGCCAGTTCCGGCAGCGCCACGCCCATCGCGTCGCAGCGCGACGAACAAGGGCCAGCGGCTGTCGTCGACGCGTTCTCCGCCGCGTTGCGTGCTGGCGACGCGACGGTGGTCGAGCGGTTGATGGCGCCGGACGTGATCATTGCCGAGAGCGGCGGCGTCGAGCGTTCATTCGCCGAATACGCCTCTCATCACATGCCCGCCGACATGGCGTTCACCGCCGCCGTACCGTTCACGCTTGAGCACCGCGACGTCATCGTTGAGGGCGATATGGCGACGGTGATTTCGCGCGGCCAGGTGCACGGCCAGTTCCGCGACCGGGCGATCCATTCAAATTCGATGGAAACAATGGTGCTGAGACGAACCGACGGACATTGGCGCATCGTGCACATCCATTGGTCGTCGTCGCCGATCCGCGAACAAGCGAGCTAGAACCAGGCTCTTATGCCGACGACAAACCGTGTCGCAGCGACATCTTCACCATCGGCGCGTGCATAAAATGATGAAGCTTCAACACGCAAGGCATCGCCCATTGCAGAAGGCTGTCGTGGCCGCGTTCGTTGCGGCTGCGGCTGCCTTCGTCTGGCTCTACTGGGCGGGCCCGTATCGCACGGTCGTGCTCGACCGCTCCGCCCTCGCCGCCGCCGCGCCGAATGCGCTCGATGACGCCTCCGGCGAGCGCATCACCACACCCAGCGCCTGGCAGGCGAGGCGGCCGGAAATCGTGGAAAGCCTTCAAGCGGAGGTCTATGGGCGCATCCCTGCTGGTGCGCGCGCGCGTATTGTGGCGCGCGCTTTGGTCCCCGCTACGGATGCTGGTGGCATTGCCGGTGTCGAACAGATCGAGATCGAGGCCGGCGACGGCGTCCGCTTCAATCTTGTTCTGGTCATGCCAAGAGGCGCCGCGCCGGCGCCGGTGATCGTGATGCAGAATTTCTGCGGCAATCAGGCGGCGTTTCCCGGACGCCCGCGCGCGATCGCGCCGCCTCGCAACGCTTATCCGATTCCATGTCAAAGCGGTTTCTTCGACCCGCCGCATCGCGCGGTGTTTGGCGAGTGGATGCTGGGCCCGCCATTTCAGCGCATCATCGCGCGCGGCTATGCGCTGGCGATATTCTATGGCGGCGATGTCATCCCAGACCATGCGCCGGACGCACCGGCCGCGTTGGCGGCGTTGCATGCTGAAGGCGCAATCGCCGCCTGGGCGTGGACGCATGCGCGCGTCATCGATGTATTGGCGGTCGATCCGCGTATCGATCAGGATCGCATCGTCGCCTGGGGCCAATCGCGCTTCGGCAAAGTCGCGCTCCTCGCGGGCGCGCTCGATCCGCGCATTGACGCCGTCGTCGCGCTGCAATCGGGCCGAGGCGGCGATGCGCTGACAGCCCATCGCGCAGGTGAAAGCGTGTCGGCGATCACGCGCACGTATCCGCATTGGTTTTCGCCGCGATATCGCCAATACGCTCTGCGCGATCCGCCAGTCGATCAACATGAATTGCTGGCGCTCATCGCGCCGCGCCCTCTGCTTGTCGTTCAAGGCTCGCGCGACAGCTGGGCCGATCCGGCGGGCGCCTATCGAGCTGTGGTGGGCGCGCGGCCTGTATTCGACCTCTTGGGCGGGCCTCCACCGCGCTTTGCTTTGCGCGCTGGAACTCACTCCATCACCGATGAGGACTGGCGCCTCACGCTCGACTTTCTGGACGCCAGGTTGCGTTGATCTGATGGCGTGGAGGCCGCCCAGGTGAGTCGAACACCCGACCTTCGCATTACGATTGCGCTGCTCTACCGCTGAGCTAGGGCGGCCCCATGGTTATGATTGCGTCCGATCCCCTGCTGCTTCAAAACCAAGCGCGAACGCCGATGACAAAGCGCGTGTCGCTGGCGTCGCCGCCGGCCGCTTCGGTAAAGTCTGCGGTCTCGCCCAGTTGGCTTTCGTAAGAGACGCCAATGTAGGGCGCGAATTCACGCCGGATTTCGTAACGCAGCCGCAGGCCCAGTTCGACGCCGGTGACGCCCGCGCCAATGCCGAGATCGGGAATGTCCTCGGCCGCGAGATTGATCTCGGCCCGGGGCTGCAGAATCAGACGTTGCGTCAGGCGCGCATCGTAAGATCCCTCAAAGCGCGCCCGCACCTCGCCCTCGTTTGAGATGAAGACGGCGCCGGAAGTCTCGAACCAGTAGGGCGCGACACCTTCAAACCCAATGACCGCGTAGGTGCGATTGGGGCTGGGCTCGATGTCATAGCGAATGCCCGCCTGCACATCGAAATACGGGCTGACGGCGCGCGAATAAAGCGCCTGCACTTCGGCGGTCTCGACATCGCCGTCGCTCACCTCGCCTTCGCTCTTCAGCACGAAGCGGTTGATGTCGCCGCCAATCCAGCCCTCGCCTTCCCAGCGAAATACCGGGTCGCCGTCACCGAAGCCGACTTCGCCGAGATTGAGCATGACCCTGGAGACGATCGTGCCGCCGTGCTCGCGGCGCAATTGCGCGCGCGATGTCTGCATAAGATCGCGGTCATAAAACTGATCGGCCGCATGATCGGTGGGCGGTGCGGGCGCCGGCTCATTGCCGACTTCCATGTCCGTCGCCGCCGCGCCATGGCCCATGGCGCTATGATCCATGCCTTGCATCGAAGGCGCCGCCTGCGGTGATTGTTGCGCCGCCGGCGGCGGCCCCATCGCCATTGCGCCGTGATCCATCGTGCTGTGATCGGGCGCTTCGGTTTCCGTCGTCGCAGGCGGCGGCGTCGTCGGCCAGGTCATCTGCATCGCGGGGGGATCGGTTTGCGCGAGGGCCGGCGCCGCCAACACGATGGGCGCGGCCGCCGCCAAGAAGAGCGTCCACCTCATGATGGCTCACCTTCAAGCGGGCGAACGCTCACCACGCGGAACATGCCGGCGTGCATATGATAGAGCAGATGGCAATGAAACGCCCAGTCGCCGGGCGCATCGGCGGTCACGTCGAAGGTGACCTTGCCGCCCGGCAGCACGTTGATCGTGTGCTTGCGCGGCCGTTTGCCGTCGGGCCCGGTCAAGAGTTCAAAAAAGTGCCCGTGGAGATGGATTGGATGGGCCATCATCGAGTCGTTGACGAGCGTGACGCGTACGCGCTCATCGCGCCGGAATGGTATCGGCGCTGTCACTTCGCTGAAGCGTTCACCGTCGAACGACCACATGAAGCGCTCCATGTTGCCGGTCAGATGCAATTCGAGCGCGCGTGTCGGCATCCGTGTATCCGGATTGGTCTCGAGAGCTTCAAGATCGGTGTAGACAAGAACGCGGTGGCCAACGTCTTCGAGGCCCTGGCCAGGTTCGCCCATGCGGTCGACCGGCATCGGTGCAATCGATTGGACGCCGGGCCCCATCGCAACTTGCGGCGCATTGTCAGGATTGCGCATCGACATATCCATGCCGCCCATGTCCATGCCCGCCATGGCGCCGCTAGATGATGATTCAGCCCCCGGCCAGGCCATCGTCACACCGGACATATCCATGCCCATGTCGCGCATCGATGTACGCGGACGTGCCCGCAACGGCGGGACTTCCGCACTCATGCCTCCGCGCGGCGCCAAGGTTGCGCGGCCCATGCCCGAGCGATCAACCGCTTCGGCGACCAAGGTGAACGCGCGGTCTTCGCGCGGCTCGACGATCACATCAAAAGTCTCGGCGACCGAGATCTGGAATTCCTCAACCGCGACCGGCTTTACGTTCTGGCCGTCAGCGGCGACGACAATGAGCGGCAAGCCTGGAATGCGCACGTTGAAGATGGTCATGGCGGCAGCGTTGATGAAGCGCAGCCGCACGCGCTCGCCCGGTTGAAAAAGCCCGGTCCAATTGTCGCCGGGGCCGTGGCCATTGATCAAGAACGTATAGGTCGATCCCGTGACATCGGAGATGTCGGTCGGATCCATGCGCATCGCCGCCCATTCCATTTGATCGGCGAGCGGCGAATCGCGTCCTGTGAGTGCGCCGGCGATGGTCTCGCGCTGCATGTTGAAGTGCCCAGGCTCCTGCTTCAGGCGCGCGAAGATCGTGTGCGGATGCATGAAGCTGAAATCGGAGAGCACGATGACGTGCTCACGGTCATAGGCGACCGGATCGGCGCCGGCTGGATCGATGATGATTGGCCCGTAATGGCCCTCCTGCTCCTGCAGTCCCGAATGGCTATGATACCAATAGGTGCCGGATTGCCGGACCGGGAATTCGTAGGTGAAGCTTTGTCCGGCGCGAATGCCGGGGAAACTGACGCCGGGCACGCCGTCCATCTGAAACGGCAAGATAAGGCCGTGCCAGTGTATGGATGTGTCCTCGTCGAGTTGATTGTTCACGGTGAGCCGCGCCCGTTGGCCTTCGCGCAAACGGATAAGCGGCCCGGGGACTGTGCCGTTGATGCCGATGGCGTGGCCGTCGCGGCCTTCGACGTTCAGGTGCGTGCGCGCCACCGTCAGTGAGAGATTAGGACCCGTAAGCGTCGGCAGCGTCGGCGCAAGGCCATGAGCGTGGGTCTGCGCCCACGCGGGCAAGGCGCGTGCGAGCACGAGCCCGCCGCCAAGCACGCTCGCTCCATGCAAAAAAGTACGCCGTGAAGAACCTGTCATGACGTCCAATCAAAAAGCCATGTGTCCCGCCCCATGCGTGACCTCCGCCCCAAAGTAGGCCTGCACGAGCACCGCGATGACAGCGACCACGAGCACAATTTCGAAAGCCGGACGCGGCAGACGCTGAACCGCCTCTTCGGCCTTTGGTTTCAGCCACCAGAGCAGCAGCATCAGGAACGGAAAGACCGAGCCAAGCCAGCGGTGGATCGTGAGCGCGGACTCATCGTCTGCAGCGGGCAGTCCGGCATTGAGCCACCCGAGCGGCGCCGCGGCGAAGGCGCCGAGCGTACCGATTGCGAGCAACAATTTGTTGCTGGCGGTGTAGATCGGTTTGCGGCGCACCAGCGCCATGAATTCAAGAAACGCGACCGTCAGCAAGAGCCCGATGGGGAAATGGACGACCGCCGGGTGCCAGCCGCCGAGCCAGCGCATGAGGCGCCCCTCGAACGTTGTCGGACGCGCGCGATGATCCATCATCATGCCGCCGCTGCTGACTTCGGTCGGCCACGGCATCGTCATGACGACTTCGCCATCTGTCGTCGTGGCTTCGCCCGTGGACGATGTCGTCGTCTGCTCTTCCTGCGCCGCAGGCGGATGGCTCTCGCCTTGATGCGCAGAGACGGGCGTAACGAGAAGGGACGCCAAGAGCGCCGCGAGCACGCCCGCGCGTCGCAGCGATGTGATGTTCTGGCTCATGCCCCCTCCAACACGTCGCAGCCGGCGGCGCAAAGATGCGCCAAACGCCGCCGGTCCGCATTCAATCGATCGATCACTGCAGAACGTGCAGCTCTGAAACCATCGGCTGGCCGTTGTCGTTCATCAGCTCGAAATGAACGCGCGCGCCAACGGCGACGCCGTTCAGAATCTCGGGCGAGTGAACGCGGAAAGCCATTGTCATCGCCGGCCAGCCAAGCGCTGCAATCGGACCGTGCGCGATCGTGACGGTGTTGGCGCGCGCGTCGATGCTACGCACCACGCCCTCGCCCTCTGCGGTTTGCGGCGCTTGGGCGTGCGTCTCGCCCTGATGCGCGATCGCGGGGGCGGCAAGGCCGGCGCTGGCGAAGACGGCGGCCAATGCGCCGATGATCAAGGTTTTCTTCATGGTAATCTCCTGGAGGGCCGATGGGAGCCAGCTTACTGGTACTTACGCGGTCGTGGTCCAAATCCCGCACGTCGCCAACATGAGACTGGGCATACGCGCTGCAGATTTGAGCCGGGTGCGAGACGATGCGCCGCACTCTCATGGGCGCTTTTGGGCCAAGCACATCAATGTCCACCCCAGCCCCATCCGCTCTTTCAAATGCTCGAAGCGCTCGCCGACGAGAGCGCGCATGAATTTTCGGACCGGGCGCGCATTGACGAGCCGAAGCGGCCCTTGGGACGCACGTGGTGTTTTGGTAAATAGCTCGCGAACTTCAAAGTGGGGCTCGATCAGCGCGCGCAGTTCGTTCGCATCGGTCCAGCGCCGGAGTTGACCGGGCGCGGGCGGCTTGATGGAGTTGATATTGTGGCGTTCGAGAATGGGACGGTTCTGCGTCGCCAACATTAAGAGCCCGCCGGGACGCAAGAGCCTGTTGATCTTGGCGATGAACGCGCCTTGGTCGGCGACATGCGCCAGCACTTCCAGCGTGACGACGACATCGAACGAGGCCTCTTCCAAGGCGAGCGCCATGAAGTCGCCGGCGATGAAACGAACGTGCGGCACGCGCGCGCCAACACGGCCCAAGACGTCGGCCGACAAATCCGTCGCCGTCACGGTCCCGAATTGCTTCAGCGAAGGCTCCATCCATCCCGCGCCGCATCCAACGTCGATGATATCAAGATCGGTACGGCCTGTGGCATGCAGCCAGCCGAGCACGGCGGTCTTCTGATCGCGCGACACCTCGCCGATCTGCGTTTCGCGTTCATGCGCATTCCAGCTGTCCCAAAACGCCTGCTGGAGTGCAATCGGCGCGTCAGGCGCCGAACGGCTGCGCTGGTCCGGCATCGTGCCCTCTCAATCCGGGCACAACGCCCGCTCAAGAAGGTACGCAGCCATGCCCGCAATCCCTCGTGGACTCAGCGCTCGGCGAGCATTTCTTTCATTTGCGCGATTTCCGCGCGTTGCGAGGCGACGATGCCCTGGCAAAGCGCGCGGATGTCGGCATCGGTTGCGGGCGAGCGTTCGCACATCAGGATGGCGCCTGCGTGGTGGGGCACCATTGAGCGCAGGAATTCGTCATGGCTGATGGCGACCTGATAGCGGATGCCAAAGAAGGCGCCGGCCAAAACCAGGAGACTGACCCCGCCGATCGCAAGATTCACACGGGCGTTTGGATACATATGGCGCATCAAAACGAGTTCGATGACGATCATCGGCGCGGCCATGACCGCCGCCATGTAGAATTGGTTCAAATTCGGCAGCACATTCTCGAAACGATCGACCATCGCGTACATGAGGACGTACATCGCCGCGAATGACACGGCGGCCATGAGCCCCAACATCCGATAGGGCTTCATATTTCTTTCGGACCGATGCCCGGCATGCTCTGAATGATCTTCCATGGCGGCCTCGCGCGGTTGTGGGATTGCGGCTAGAACCCCAACATACCGCGCCTGTTCCGGCTTGCCGCACAGAGCAAATATTTTGCGGTGAGGCTGAGGGATTTGCCTTGCGCGTGCGTAGTGTCATTACGCGGCCGCGCGGAGTCTGGGGGAACGACACGTGCGCATTGCTTGGCTAGCGTCATTTTTGCACAAATGGCTGGCGCTCATCATCGGCGTCCAGATCTTCGTCTGGATCGCGACCGGCCTCTTTTTCACGATCGTGCCGATCGAGCAGATCCGGAGCGAGCATCGCGTCCGCGAACTGGCCCCGCTCACGCTGACGCTCCAGGACGTTGCTGCAACATCGGCGGCGATCGACGCCGGCGCGACCGCGCCCATTCGTCTTACGCTTGAAACGCGTCCAGAAGGCGCGCGCATCGTCGCCGACTATGCCGATGGAAGTGCAGCTTTGTTCGATGCGCGCTCTGGGGCGCGTCTGTCACCGCTCACGGCCGAAACTGCGCTTGCCGTTGCTCGCGCGCGCATCAACACGCGTGCGCCGGTCGCCTCCTCCACGCTCATCACAACCGAGAGCCCAGAATACCGCGCCGCCTTGCCGGCGTGGCGGATCGAGTTCAACGAGCCGGAAAAGTTAGCCGTCTATGTCGCGGCCAATACCGGCCAAGTGACGGCGCGCCGCTCCGAGCTTTGGCGCGTCTATGACTTCCTCTGGGCGCTTCACATCATGGACTACCGCGACCACGAGAACTTCAATCACGCGCCGATCATCATCGTCTCGCTCTTGGCGCTTTTGTCGACGCTCGCGGGCATCGCGCTCATCCCCTACCGCTTCCGATGGCGCAAACGCAAAACGCCCGCCTAGAGCGCGGGCTTGCGAGCGAAATAGATCGAGATCGAACCGGTCGGCGTGGGCACGACCAAGCGTTCCTCTACATCGGAGAAGCCTGCTTGGTGAAGCAACGCAGGCAAGACGCCGCGCGCATTGGGCTCGGTGTTCTCGAAGCCATCGAGGTTTTGCACCTGCTTGAAGAGCGTCCGCATCAAGGCCGTCCGTTGCAGGCCGTAATCACACAAATGGAAAGCGCCGCCGGGCTTTAGCGCCGCAAAGATCGCCCCGAAGCCAGCGCGCTTCTCGGCCATCGGGACTTGGTGAAAGACAAGGCTCGAGAAGACCTTGTCGGCGTCAGGCGCTAAGCGCGCGGCGTCGCGCGCGAAACCTACAAGAAGTGCTATATCATCAATGCGCCCGCGCATCTTCTGTTCGGCCCGCGCCAGCACGGCGGGGTCTGGATCGAGGCCGACCAGGCGTGAGCCGGGTGAGCGCGCCTTCAGCGCCAGCAGCATCGTGCCGGTGCCGCAACCCACATCGACGATAAGCTCGTCCGATTGCGGCGCGATCTCATCCAAGAGCGCACGCCGCCAGCGGCCTTCGCGCGTGGCGATGGCGATGGCGATATCGTAGAAGCCAGTCCATTCTGGACGGCCAAGCGCCGGCGTGAAGGCATCATTGCTGGTCATCTCGCCACCTCAAAGCTGCACGCGCCCGAGGCGAAGCGCATTGAGGATCACGCTGACCGAGGACAGCGCCATCGCCGCGCTGGCCAATGCAGGCGACAACGTCCAGCCGAAGGCCGGATACAAAACCCCGGCTGCGATCGGCACGCCGGCAATGTTGTAGACAAACGAGAGCGCAAGGTTCTGGCGGATATTGCGCATCGTCGCCCGCGACAGCCGGAGCGCCCGCGCGACCCCGGTCAAATCGCCTTTGACCAAAGTGATGCCGGCGCTTTCCATGGCGACATCGGCGCCTGTGCCCATCGCAATCCCGACATCGGCAGTCGCAAGCGCCGGCGCATCGTTGACGCCGTCCCCCGCCATCGCGACGCGGCGCCCCTCGGCTTTGAGCGCGGTGACGAGGGCGGCCTTGTCTTCAGGTTTAACGTTGGCGCGGATATCGGCGGGGAGAAATCCAAGCGATGCGCCCACGGCGGCGGCGGTGCCAGGCGCATCGCCCGTCGCCATGATCACGCGGACGCCGGCTTGGCGCAGTCCATCGAGCGCGTCCTTCGCCGACGCCTTGATCGGATCGGCGACCACGACATAGCCCAACAGCTCTCCTTGTTTGGCGAGGAACATCACCGTCGCGCCTTCGCGCGTCCGCAGCGCTTCGGCGGCCTCGCGCACATCCGCTATCTCCACGCCGCGTGCGATCATCAGATCTTCGTTACCCAGAGCGTATCGCGCGCCATCGATGTCGCCTTCGATGCCGAGCCCGCTGATGGCGTCAAAACCGCTGACCGAACGTATCGCCACGCCGCTCTTTTTCGCGCCTTCCAGAATGGCCGCGGCGAGCGGATGTTCGCTGCCAGCCTCTAGGCTCGCGGCAATCGCCAGCACGTTTTGC
>QBMO01000031.1:0-31299 GCA_003242075.1 Alphaproteobacteria bacterium | reverse complement strand
TGGCGCGGATGAAGACGGGGCGCCCTTCCGTAAGCGTGCCGGTCTTGTCGATGATAAGCGCGTCGATCTTCTCCAGCGATTCCAGAGCGGCCGCGTCGCGCACCAAGACCCCGGCTTGCGCCGCGCGGCCGACGCCGACCATGATCGACATCGGCGTGGCAAGGCCAAGCGCACAGGGACACGCGATGATGAGGACGCCGACAGCGGTCAGCAACGCGTAAGCAAGGCGGGGCTCCGGCCCGACCGCGCCCCACACCAGCGCCGCCAGCAACGCAATGGCGATGACGGCTGGCACGAACCAAGCTGACACCTGGTCAGCCAAACGCTGGATCGGGGCGCGCGAGCGCTGCGCCTGCGCGACCATGGCGACGATGCGCGCGAGCAGAGTTTCACTGCCGACCCGCTCGGCCCGCATAATGAAGGAGCCGCGGCCATTCAAAGTCCCGCCCGCGACCTTTGCGCCGGCGCCCTTCTCGACTGGGATCGGTTCGCCGGTCAGCATCGATTCGTCGACCGCGCTTGCGCCTTCGACCACGACGCCATCGACCGGGACGGCTTCGCCAGGACGCACACGGAGCCGGTCGCCCGCGCGCACGACATCCAAGAGGACATCCTCTTCTTGACCGTCCTCGCCGACGCGCCGCGCCGTGTCGGGGGCAAGTTTCAACAACGCGCGGATCGCGTGTGAGGTCCTAGAGCGGGCGCGCAGTTCGAGCACCTGGCCCAGCAATACCAAAGTGGTGATGATCGCCGCCGGCTCGAAATAAACCGGCGCGCCCGCCTCGGTGCGAAATCCAGCCGGCACAAGGCCCGGCGCCAATACAGCCACCACCGAATAAGCAAACGCGACGCCGACACCGAGGGCTATCAGCGTGAACATGTTGAGATTGCCAGTGCGCACAGACGAGTAGCCGCGCTCGAAGAAAGGCCACCCGGCCCAGAGCACAACCGGCGCCGCGAGCGCAAATTGCAGCCAATGATTGATGGCCCCGTGCAGAAACGCTGGCAGCACGCCACCGTGCGCGCCCATTTCGAGCACAAGCAATGGGACGCTGAGCACCGCGCTGATCCAGAAGCGCCGCGTCATGTCGGCGAGTTCGGGGTTGGCAACATCGTCGGCGCTCGGCGTCATCGGCTCTAGCGCCATGCCGCAAATCGGGCACGAGCCCGGACTATCGCGCACGATCTCGGGATGCATCGGGCACGTCCATTGCGCGCCCGCCGGCACGGTTGCCGGATCGACCGCAGGCCCGCCATGGGCCGCATCGCCATGATCATGCGCGCTGCATGAACTGGCCTTCGCCGGCGTGAGATATTTTGCCGGATCGGCGGCAAACTTCGTCTTGCAGCCGGCGCTGCAGAACAACACCTCCTCGCCTTCATGTGTGAGGCGATGGGGCGTGTCGGCCTTGACGGTCATGCCGCACACCGGGTCGATCAATTTCGGCGCGGCGGCGTCATGACGGTGTTGGGCGTGGTCGTGCTCGGTGTGGCCGGACATGAGTTCTATCGCAACGTCTGAGTTGCGCCTTTTTACTGATCTTGATGGTCAGCCTAGACCTTCCCATAATGGGAAGGTCAACAGGCTATTATTCGGAGCAATGACAGGGAGATGAATATCGGCGACGCGGCGGAACGCTCGGGCGTGTCCGCGAAAATGATCCGCTATTATGAAGAGATCGCACTGTTGAAGCCGGCGCGGCGCGCCAACGGCTATCGCGACTATGGCCAAGCCGACGTCAGTGTCTTGCAATTCATCCGGCGCACGCGTGATTTGGGGTTCTCGCTCGAGGAAGTCGCAAACCTCCTGGCGCTCTGGCGCGACCGCAGACGCCCCTCGCGCGAGGTCAAAAGGCTGGCCGCAAAGCACATCACCGACTTGGAACGCCGCATCAGTGAGATGCGCGCTGTGGTCCGTACGTTGAAGACGCTGGCCGACCAGTGTCATGGCGACGAGCGTTCGGAGTGCCCGATCCTCGACGACTTCGCCGCCCCGGCCGAGATCCGTAAAGTTGGGTCGGCCAGGCGGCGAGCCGCCAAGCGGTCGTGAGCCCCAGCGCGGTGACGACGCCAAGGCCGCGCGCCCTTCATCAAGCCGCCGGATGATGTGTGAACACGTGTCGTCCACCGCCAGCGTCGAACGCGATCACGTCGTAAGCTTCATTGCCGCCGCCCGGTTGCTCCATGCCTGGCGATCCCATCGGCATGCCGCCGACCGCAATGCCCAGCACAGCCGGCCGTTCATCGAGCAGACGCAGCACATCCGCGAGCGGCACGTGCCCTTCGACAACATAATCGCCGACCACGGCGGTATGACATGAGGCGAGGTCAGCGGGCACGCCGCGCGCCTGCTTGAAGGCATTGAGAGCCGGGTCGTCTTGCGTCGTTACAATGAAGCGCCCGCTCGCCTCCATCTGCCGCCTCCATGCCTCGCAGCAGCCGCAGCCCGGATTGCGCCGGACCGCCATCGGCAGCGGCTCCGCCGCGGCGTTGCCGCACCCGGCCAGAGCACCAAGCGCCAGGGTCGCCGCCCCCAGGCCTGCCAAGGTGAGAAGACAGCGCCGGGACGGATGCAATCGGGATTTCGCCATAGTCGAGGTCGCCTTGGGCTTATTGCTAGTATACGCGCACGCTGGCGCTTTCCCGCGCGGGTAGCGGCCATTTGAGGGGTTTAGGTTCGCTCTGCGTATGCTTTGATGACGGAAGGTAGGCCATGCGCGACATAGACACCTCTTTGCGGGAGCTGGGCGATCAACCGGCAGATCGTTCCTTGTTCGGCCTCGAAACGCGGGTCTGGGCGCGCATTGGCGTGCGTCAGCGCGCAGTCTCGCCTGCCGCGTTGTGGGGCTGGCGCAGCGCCACCGCCGCGGTGTTGCTGACCGTGGGCCTCCTGACCCAGGGCGCCGCGGCCCAAGCGCCCTCCGAGTTTGAACTGTTCTCCCCGCGCACGGCGCTGGCCCCCTCGACATTGCTTGGAGACAGCCAGTGACGCCGGCGCGGCGCGCCATCATCGTCAGTATTGTCATTGCGTTTCTTGCCGGCCTCGGCGGGGTTGGTCTCGGTCAACTCATATTCGCGCCGAAGCATGCGCCCAGCCTACACGAACTCCTGCACCACGACCTTGACCTCAGCGCCGAGCAATCAAGGCGGATCGAGGTGCTGGAGCGCGACTTCGCCGCGCGCCGGCAAGCGCTGGAATTGGAAATGCGCGCGGCCAATGCGGAACTCGCCGCAGCGATGCGGGAGGAGCATGTCTATGGGCCGCGGGTCACCGCCGCGGTCGAGCGCTTCCATCACGCGATGGGCGAGTTGCAAAGCGAAACCATGCAACACGTGTTCGCGATGCGCGAAGTGCTGACGCCGGCGCAGCGTACTCGCTTCGACGACATTGTCGGCTCAGCCCTGACCGCAGAGCAAAGATGAATGCCGGAAACGACAACACTGACGACGCAACGCTGACGGCTGCCGCGCTCAAAGGCGATAACGCGGCCTTCTCGGAACTCATGGGCCGGCACAAGGACGCGCTCTACCGGTTCGTACGCCGTTATGTCGGCGACGCCGACCAAGCGTTCGACCTGGTGCAAGACACCTTCATTGCGTGCTGGAGCGCGCTCGACACTTACGACCGCGCCCGCCCTTTTAACGTCTGGCTCCGGCGCATAGCCTTGAACAAATGCCGCGATTGGAGCCGTCGGCGCCAAGTGCGCCGCTTTTTCTTCAGCGCAGCCCCGCTTGAAGCGGCGGACTCGAGCCCCCTCGCTGCAGCGCCGGACGACGACGCGTTAAAGCAAGCGCGGCTGGCGGCACTCGACGCGGCGATAGCAGCGCTTCCGGCCGCCTTGAAGGAGCCGTTGCTGCTGACTGTATACGAGGGGCTATCGCACATTGAAGCCGCGGCTGTTCTTGGCCTCAGCGCAAGGGCGGTCGAGACGCGCATCCATCGAGCCAAGCAAAGGCTGCGCGAGGTTTTGTGCGCAGAAGACGAAGACGATTAAGACCGCGCAGCGTCGCCGCTTGGCCTAAGCGGCCTCGGGCAGCGATTTGAAGGTGGCTCGGGCTACTGACACAATAGTGCCTGTAGGTAAGCTCACGGTGTCAACTTGCGCGTTAAGCTGCGCCGCCAGCGCGTTGACGATCGCCGTGCCCAAACCGGATTTGGCGGGAGGCCAATCGCCGCTGCTCACGCCGACGCCATTGTCCGATACGCTGAGTTTCCAATCGGCGCCGTTGATTTCATAAGAGACCACGATCGCACAACCGGGCTTGGTCTCGGGGAAGGCGTGCTTCAAAGCATTGATGACCCGTTCAGTGACGATCAGTCCAATGCTAACGGCGGTCGCTGACGTAACAGCGCCCTCGCTGACATTCGTCCCGATTGTGCAGCTGTCATCCTTGATCATGCAGCCGGCCAAGCTGCTGCAGAGCTGGCTCAGATAGGAACGCAGTTCAATGGGTGCGCCGTCTCCGGCCGGGTGCAGGTGCTTTTGCACCGTGGCCACAGACAACACCCGCTTGTGGGCGTCCTCAAGGTGCCCGCGTCTCAGGCGAGGTCACCGTGCGCGCCTTCATCAATAGGATGCTGGCGATGATCGCGAGCGAATTCGCCACGCGATGCTGCACCTCTTCGAGCAGCATAGGATTGGACGCCCCCAATAGCTCATGCATCGGGATCCGTGATTAGAGCCGCGGGGCGCGCACGCGCGTCTCTTGCCACGCCTCCGGCGGGTCGAACATAGGCTAGGGCTTTGGTCGATGCGCCTGGCGTCGAGCGCGGCGCCAACTTCAACCGGCCCCGCCGCAGATGAATGAGTGCAGTCTGAGAACGCTCTTAAGCGCAGCCCTATGGGCCGTATGCTTCCATGCTTGATGCGGAGGTACACAAACGACTGAATTTTTGGGAGCTCACTATGAAACGACATTTGGCGAAACGACATTTGGCAGCCCTTTTTGCCGCAAGCGCGCTTGTGATTGCGGTTCCCACCGCTGCGAGCGCGCAAGAACGCGGTTATTTCGGCCAGGGTCAGTATTACGGGGGCCAGTACAGCGGCAACGAATGGAACCGCAATAACCGCGGTTACGACACTCTCCGCAGCCAGTTCCAGCACGCCTATGAGGGTGTTCAGCACGGCCAGCGCGACGGCGCGTTCACCCGTCGCGAGGCTCGCTCTTTCTATCAGGTGATAGGCGATCTGCGTCAACGCTTGGACTTCTATCGCGACAATGACGGCTATCTCGACCGCCGCGAAGCCCGCGATCTCGACCGCAGGCTCGGCCGTCTACACGCCGCCATGCACGACGCGCACGAGAGCGGTCACGAAGAGCAGAATTACGGCTACGGCGGCCGCGGCGACCATAGTGACCGCGGCTACGATCGCGATCGCGGCGACCGCGACGACCACGATCACGACCGTGACGATCGCCGGTAATTGCTGTTCAGTTCAACTGGGCGCCGCGTCTACGCGGCGCCCAGTACGGCGGGCGCACCTAACGTGTCAGGGCTCGGCGCGTTCCTTGCTTACGACCCTCGTCTCGGCGACCACAAGACTAAGGCCTTAATGGACGCGCTCGACTTCAACGCGGGCGCCAGTTAACCGGCGCCGCCGACACGTCACTGCTCATGGACCCTGGTCACCACCGATGTCTCGGTCGCGCTTTTCAATTCGAAGCTGACAGAATCGCCGACGGCGACGCCTTGGAGTATGGCGGGATCCTCGGCGGTGAATTGCATCGTCATCGCCGGCCAGCTCACAGCCTCGATTGCTCCATGGTTGATGGTGATCGTACCCGCGGCGGGATCGACTTGGGTCACTGTCCCCGTGCTCGTGATGGCGCCGGCGACAGCGGGCGCAGCGGGTTCGGCCATGTTCATGTCGCCCACATCGGACTTGGCCGCTTCTTGCTGCGCGGGCGGTGAACATGCAGCGCCCACAAGCGCCAGCGACACAGCGATAAGTCTCAGCATCTTCATTCTCCAGTCTGGTGGGCGATCCGGGCTTCTTGTGTAGCGCGCCCAGCGCGCTCCAACTCGCGGCGCCGGATCATGAGATAGGCCGCGGGAATGACAAACAAAGAAAGCAGAGGCGCGGTGATCATGCCGCCCACCAGAGGCGCGGCGATCCGGCGCATCACTTCGGCGCCCGCGCCGCCCGTCCACAGGATCGGCAACAGGCCTGCGAGAATGACGGCGACAGTCATGGCTTTGGGCCGCAATCTAAGCAGCGCGCCTTCTCGCACAGCCTCCGCCAACAGCGCTGGCGTGATCGTCTCGCCGCGATCAACACGCGCCTGGAGGGCGTTACGCAGATAAAGCAGCATGACGACGCCGAACTCAGCGGCAAGCCCTGCAAGCGCGATGAAACCGACCGCGACCGCGATGGAGAAATCGTAGCCCAACAGATAGACGAGCCAGACGCCGCCCGTCAGCGCAAACGGTACGCTCGCCATGACGATGGCGGCTTCATCGAAGCGCTGGAAGATGACGTAAAGCAGAAGAAAGATGATCGCGAGCGTCGCCGGACCGACGAGCAGCAAACGCTCGGACGCTCGCTGGAGATATTCAAACTGTCCCGAATAGGCGACGCTGACGCCCGCGGGCAAAGCCACGTCAGCCACCGCGCTTTGCAAGTCGCCCACGACAGAGGCGAGATCGCGCCCGCGCACGTCGATATAAACAAAAGCTGAGAGCCGCCCGTTCTCGCTGCGAATCATGCTTGGCCCGTCGGCGATCTCGACGCGCGCCACTTCGCCGAGAGTCAAACGAAGCCCGTTCTCGGTCACGATCGGCAACGCAATCAAGCGATCGAGCGTATCGCGCACTTCGCGCGGATAACGGAGATTAATCGGATAGCGGGCGCGGCCATCGACGACCTCTCCGATATTCTCCCCGCCGATCGCGCCCGAGACGACCTCCTGCACGTCGGCGACGTTAAGGCCATAACGCGCGGCTGCGAAGCGATCGATGTCGACATTGATGTAGCGTCCGCTGGCGATACGTTCGGCCACGGCGGAGGAGACGCCGCGCACATTGCGCGCCGCCGCTTCGATGGCGCGCGCCGCCGCGTCAATACTGGCAAGGTCAGGGCCGCTCACCTTGACGCCGATCGGGCTTTTGATCCCCGTCGCCAGCATGTCGATACGGTTGCGGATCGGCGGGACCCACACATTGGTCAGACCCGGCACGCGAACGATGCGGTCCAGTTCTTCGATGATGCGTTCGCTCGTCATGCCCGGACGCCACTCAGAACGTGGGCGCAGGCGAATGGTGGTCTCGAACATTTCGAGCGGCGCGGGATCGGTCGCGGTCTCCGCCCTGCCCGCTTTGCCGAACACGCTTTCCACTTCGGGAACTGTCCGGATCAGCCGGTCGGTTTGCTGCAGCAGTTCTGAGGCTTCGGCGGCGGACAGGCCCGGTAGCGCCGTCGGCATATAGAGGAGATCGCCTTCGTCCATCATCGGCATGAACTCGCCGCCAATGCGCGCGAGCGGCAGAGCCGTGCTGGCGAGCGCAAGCGCTGCGATCATGAGAACGAGCTTGGGCGTCCGCAGCGTGAAATCGATGGCCGGTTGGTAGAGCGCAGCGAGCCAGCGATTGACGGGATTGGCGTCCTCATGCGGCACGCGCCCGCGAGTCCAATAGCCCATCAGCACCGGCGTCAGCGTGATGGCGAGCGCAGCTGAGGCCGCCATCGCGTAGGTCTTGGTGAAGGCAAGCGGCGCAAAGAGCCTCCCCTCCTGCGCCTGCAGCGTGAAGACGGGCAGGAACGAGAGCGTGATGATGAGGAGACTGAAGAAGAGCGCCGGGCCGACTTCGACCGATGCCTCGGTGATGACGCGCCAGTGATCGGCGCCTTGAGGCATCTCGCCACCGTGTTCATCGCGCCAGCGTTCAAGACGCTTGTGCGCGTTCTCGATCATGACAATGGCCGCATCGACCATGGCGCCGACGGCGATCGCTATCCCTGAAAGCGACATGATGTTGGCGTCGACGCCTTGGAGACGCATGACCAGGAACGCCGCCATGACGCCCAGCGGCAGCGTCACGATTGCGACGAGCGCCGAACGCAAGTGAAACAAGAAGAGCGCGCAAACCAGCGCGACGACAATGAATTCTTCCGCGAGCTTCGAGGTCAAGTTCTCGATGGCGCGGTCGATCAGCGAGGAGCGGTCATAGGTCGTCACCACCTCAACGCCATCGGGCAAGCTCGCGCGCAAGTCATTGAGCCGCGTTTGCACTGCGGCGATCACCTCTCGCGCATTCTCGCCGGCGCGGATCACAACAACGCCGCCTGCGACTTCGCCCTCGCCATTGAGTTCGGCGATGCCGCGGCGCATCTCAGGCCCGATCTGCACCCAGGCGACGTCACTAAGACGAACAGGCGCGCCACTCGCGCCAACGCCTAAGGGAATCGCGTCGAAATCTTCGAGCGTGCGCAGATAGCCCGATGCGCGCACCATGTGCTCGGCTTCGGCCATTTCAACGACGCCGCCGCCCGCTTCGCCATTGGCGGCGCGCACTGCGTCGGCCACTTGGCGTTGCGTGACGCCATAGGCGGCCATGCGTTCGGGATCCAAGACGATCTGATACTGGCGCACCATGCCGCCGATCGAGGCGACTTCGGCGACGCCCGGCACGCTCTTCAGCTCGAAGCGCAGCAGCCAGTCCTGGATCGAGCGCAATTGGGAAAGGTCGTGGCGGCCGGTGCGGTCGATCAAAGCGTATTGATAGACCCAGCCGACGCCAGTTGCGTCGGGGCCAAGAGAGGAGCGCGCCGTCGTCGGCAACCGACCCTGCACCTGATTGAGATATTCGAGCACGCGTGAGCGCGCCCAATAGAGATCGGTCCCGTCTTCGAAGATCACATAGACGAAGCTGTCGCCGAAGAAGGAATAGCCGCGAACAGTGCGAGCGCCGGGCACCGACAGCATCGTGGTCGTCAACGGATAGGTCACCTGATCTTCGACGATCTGCGGCGCCTGGCCTGGATAGGTGGTGCGAATGACGACTTGCACGTCGGAGAGGTCCGGCAGCGCATCGACGGGCGTCGAACGGACCGCGAGGGCGCCGGCGACTGCCAGCGCTAAAGTCGCCAACACGACCAAGAGCCGGTTGGCCACCGACCAACGAATGACGGCGCTTATCATGGGCGCGTCTCGCGGATTTCGGTGATCACATAGCGCGCGCCGTCCTGGCGGAAGCGGAACGTCACGGTTTCGCCCACCGCCAATCCGCGCGCCAGCTCAGAGCGCTCGAACACGAACGCCATCGTCATCGCCGGCCATTCGAGGCTGGCGACGGGACCATGGGCGATGGTGACGCCCTCTCCGCTCAGCGCGGTGATGCGCCCCTGCGCATCGTGCAGCGCGGCCGCGCCCTGCGGTTGCGCGTTAGAGGCTTCCAGCCGCTCCAGAGCGCCCGTGAGGCTGGCTTCTGAATCGATCAGGAACTGGCCCGAAGCGACAACGCGCTGCCCCTCTGCAAGACCCTGGCGGATTTCGATCCGATCACCCGAACGTCGGCCGAGCACCACTTCGGTTGGAACGAAGCGCCCGGGCTCGGGCGCGACGATCACCACGGAGCGCCGTCCGGTTTGGATGACGGCCTCCGCGGGAACGAGCAGAGCATCGGCGTCGCCGCTTTGACTGAGTTCAGCTTCAGCGCTCATGCCCGGACGCAAGCGTCCGTCGCCATTGGCGAGTGCGATGCGCACTTCGACCGTGCGTGTCGCGGCCTCGGCCGCCGGCAGCACGCTCTCGATCCGGCCCGCAAAGCTCTCGCCTGGATAGGCCGAGAGCCTTGCCGTGACGCGTCCGCCGCGATGGGCAATTCCAGCGTCGGCTTGCGGCAAGGAGACGACCAGCCAAACCGGCGAGACGCCGTTGATGGTGGCAATGGGCGCGCCCTGCGCAATGGTCATACCGGTGCGGATGTCGAGCGCGGTGATGGCCCCCGACACCGGTGCGCTGATGGTGGTGACGGGACGCGGGACGCCGTCACGCTCGACACGTGCGATCAGCGCTTCCGACATGCCCAGCATGGCGAGCCGCCGGCGCCCTGCGCCCGCCAGTTCGCCGCCGCTTGAACGCAGCGCGAGATATTCGGCTTGCGCCGCTGTCCATTCCGGCACGCGCACATCGACAAGCGGCGCACCTGCGGCGACAATATCTCCGACAGCGCGGCCATAGGCGCGCTCGACGAAGCCGCTCGCCCTCGCCTGTACCACAGCCGTGCTGCGTTCGCTGAAGGCGATAACGCCCGCCGCTACAACCGACCGCATGAGAGCGCCGCGTTCGACGCTCGCGTAGCGAACGCCAAAATTCTGCGCCACGCCCGGATCAATACGAACGCCCCCATCCGCTGGCGCCTCGTCGGCGTAACGCGGCACGAGATCCATATCCATGAAGGGCGAGCGTCCCGGTTCGTTGAAATGAACTTCAGGGCGCATCGGGTCATACCAATAGAGCGCTTGGCGTCCCGCTTCCGCGCCAGCGGAAGGCGTCTCTGTCCGGCTTGCGCCCAGCCAATATCCGCCGGCGCCCACACCGATGAGCGCCAATGCGGCGGCGCCGATGAAGAGCGCGCTTCGCGGCACGCGAGGATCTTGCTGCTCACTCATGACCGCCTCCCCCGTATTGCAGCGTGAGCGCAGCGCCCAGCGAGGCGAGACGCTCTTGCAGATCGAGCATTTCGAGTTCGGCTTCGAGCGCGTCACGGCGCGCGACGATCAATTGATCGGTGGAGGCCAATCCACTCGCGAACGCGCCTTGCGCCGCATCGGCGCGACGCTGGGCTAGAAGCAGGCGGGTGTCGCGAGCCCGCGCGAGATTGGATGACGTGGATGCATATTCCGCCAACTGCCGATCGAGCATGGCGGCGTATTCGCGTTCGGTCGCAGTGCGCTCGGCTTCAACCCGCCGCGCGTCTGCCTGACGCGCCTCGATCAGCGGTCCCTGTCGCCAGGCCTGAAACAAGGGCAGGCCGATGCGCACTTCCACGGACGCCATGTCGCTGAATTGCGGCGCGCGCCGTTGATACATGAGCGACCAAGACCAGTCCGGCGCGCGTTCGGCGCGGGCCAGGCGCAGGTTCGCCGCGGCGACGGCTTCTTGCGCTTCAAAGCTCGCCAGTTCGGGATGGCGCTCCAGATGGGCGCGCAACTCTGCCGGGTCGATCGCGAATACAGGCGCCTCTTCGGCCAGCGGCTGATCGGCGCCATCCGCGAGCCAGCGCCGCAACTGCGCGCGCGCGCCGATCAGGGCGCTCGCGAGATCGGCGCGCCGGTCCTCGATGCGCGCAGCGTCTATTTCTGCGGCGATGGCGTCGTCTATTGAGCCCGCGCCGCCGCCCAGGCGCGCCCGCGCCGCCGCGGCGCGCGCGCGCGCTTCCTCGGCCATTCGCTCGAGCACCGAGACGCGGCGCTCGGCGTAGTAGAGATTGATCCAGGCCTGCGCGGCGCCGAAGCGCGCCTCCAGCGCGGCGACGTCAAACGCCGCCTCCGCGCGCATCGTTTCGGAGTCGGCGATGGCGCGACGAGCGCGGCGTTCAAAGCCGCTCGGCATATCCTGCATGATCCCAACCGACTGCATCGTCATGAAGTCGCGATCGAGCCGGTAGGCGTCGGGCCCGTCGACCGGGACGTTTTGATAGCCGAGCACCAATTGCGGATCGGGCAATCGGCCAGCCGCGCGGCGCTCAAGGCGAGCGGCCTCGACACGCGAAGCGCTCGCTTCGATCGTCGGACCGGCCGCGCCCGCCTGAGCGAGCGCGTCTGAATAACTCAGTTCTTGAGCATGTGCCGCCGGCGAGAGGCCAAGCGCGCAGCACATAAGCCACGCTTTACGCATAACTGACTCCGGGAAGAAATTAGGACAAGCCCGCGCGCATGCGCACGCAACGCGCGCAAGCGCTCGTTTTCCGGTGTCAGATGGTTCGTGGCGGTCGGAAGAGTTGCTGGAGCGGCCCGCTTAAATTGGCGGGTTCGCTGGCGACCGGCGCCGAGGTAACGATGGTCGCGCTGGAGAGCGCGATCGGCGCAACACTGGACGCCATTGCGGGCGCCGTGCGGCAGGCCATGCCCATCATGCAGCCGTCCATGTCGTGCTGCTCAAGGGGCTGGTTCTTGTCGCCGCCCTCGTCCGGGCAGCAATCATGCGCCGACGCCGCCGGCTCAACCGCCATTGGGCACGCGAACGAGCTGGCCGAAGCCAGCCCGCTCGCCGCCAGGGCGAAAGCTGTAAGCAGCGTTAATAGAACGTGACGCACGATCCCAGAATACTCCGCCCGCCTCACCATTCCGTCAATTCTGAACCCCAATACGATACGCAGGGACTGGCGGGCCGGTGACGCCCACTGCTCTAAATACGCAGCGCCAAGGCCATTCCCTGACTTGGGCTCGTCATTTCTCTCAGAAGCGAATTGTAGCCGCGCCCGGGAGCGCGGCTACATTCTAGTCAAGCCGCTTCGGCAGGCCGAGCGTCGGTGGCCATGCCTTTGGAACGGACGCTGCCTTCGCCCGGATCGACGGCGACGAACACCTTGCCGGTCCAGCGGCCAGTCGCCTTGTCCTTCCAGCGGTCGTGACGGAGCTTGCCGTTCACTTCGGCGATCACGCCTTTCTTCATCGCCTTGGCGGCGGTTGCCGCTTTGCCGTCATTGATCTCGACGGTGAAGCGGTCGGTGCGGTGCTCGTCTTTGACTTCGAGCCAGAGCGAGACGATTTCGATTGTGCCTCCCTTTTGCTCGAACGAACGGATCTTCGGATCGTCGACGAGCGTGCCGGTGATGGTGACGCGGTTGGTCATGTCAGTGTCCTCGATAAGCGTTCCCGGTTGATCCGGGGCCGCGGGCGTCGCCCGCGACGGCGCTCTTCGAGCCCGGCCATGAGGCGGCGCGGGCAAGGTGAAAATGGTGGGGCCCGCGGTTCGAGGCGCAGCCACGAACCCGAAGCCCGCGTCAGCGGGGCGGGGAAACGATTTTCTCCTTGCCGGCGGCGACGGCCGGGCGTCACTGGCGACGGCGTGGGCGACGCTTGCGGCTGCGCAAGCGCCGAGATCGCGCTCGCGAAGACTGACAACAACGCTTCGCTATCTGCGTTGCGCACACGCCCAGGCGTTCCAATCGTTCGCCCCGTTCGGCGGGGGCTCGATCGAAACGCGCACGGTCTCGATAAGGCGAGACTTCAGCTTATCGGCTGCAACAAGGCCTGCTTCGTCGGCGTCAGGCGCAATGACGAGATGAGCAACCGAAGGCGGAGGCGTAAACAGAGAGAGATTGTAGGCCGTGAGCGCAGCCCAGACGGGCGCACCGAGCGAAGCGCCGGCTGACAAAGCGGATTCCACGCCTTCAGCGACAATCAGCACGTCGCCAGGCGCCCCAAGCCTAACAGCGCCGCCCACCAAGCGTCCGATCGTCCGCCGCGGAGAGACTACACACGCTTTGGCAGCGCCGTGCGCTGAGAGCAGCGTAACCTGCACCCCCTGCAACGCATCGTCCGCGCCGGTGATCGCGGCCATCAAAGCTGGTCGGCGCGCCCGATCATCGACACTGGTCATGGCGGCATGAAATCGAAGCGCGTCGCGGTCGGACACGTCATCGATCGAACGGCGCTGCAGGTAAGATGCGGCTAGGCTAAAGCGGATGCTTCGCCCCTCTCGCCAAAGGCGCGCCGCGCGAAGAACACGGTCCTCCGACTTCGGCTGCAACACCGGCTCATTCGACGCTGGACCAGATGCCTCGCCAGATCCGCGCAGCAATCCCTTCTGATCGAGCGCGCGCTTGACGGCGCGCCAATCGTCTTTGGGGCTGAAGCAGTGGACGAGGATGCGTCCTTCCTCGGTCTCGACGAGTGAGACCGAGCGATCCTTGGCGCTGTGATCAGGGCCAGGGATCAAGGCGCGCTTGCCGCCATCGAGCAGAATGCCGCCGCACGCAGCGACGATGGCTTCAAGCCGCGACATCGTCGACGTCCTCCGACTCGAAGGGCGAAGGGCTCTTGGCCAATAGCCAATCAACCGCGGTCTGCGCTTGCGCAGCAGCGGCCAGGAACGCCCGCTTGTCGTCGGCCAATAGCTTCATCCAGTGACCAATATAGGAAGCATGGTCGTGAATATGATGCGGCGGCAGCCGCAGGTGCGCACCAAGCAAGCTGGCGCCGATCTCCGCCACGAGTTCTTCTGCAGCGATTGCGTGCTTGGAGAATTTCTTGCCCATGTCGCGGCCGACGCGGTGCGGCGCCAGGGTCGCGTGTACGCTTTCATGATTGAGTGTCGCCGCGTAGTCCTCTGCCGTATCGAAGGCCGCCAAGGGCGGCATGCCGATCACGTCCTTGCTCGGAATGTAACAAGCGATGTCACGCGTGGCGATGCGCGCGATCTCCAGCTTCTTGAACCATCCTTCATGAACCGCAATCGGCGCCAAGGACGACACGACCGGTTCCGGATGAAACCGCGCGGGCAAATTGTCGATCTGATCGGCCGAAAAGACGACGTACCATTTCAAGAACCGGAACGCGTCTTCGACTTCCGCGCCGGCGTGGTCGAGGCGCGTGCGCGTCCCCTGCCCGTAATAGACCACGACCTCGCCGCGTTCGCCTTTGCGCACCTGAGCGCCAAGCTTCACGGCTTGATTGAAGGTGAGCCAATAGGGCGAGACGTAGCCACGCTCAGTTGCGGCGCTCCACAGCAAGACCACGTTGACACCGCGATAGCTTTCGCCTGTAGCGCGGCGCGGCAACACCAACCCGGTGCGCGCGCCGTCCCAGGGCTTGCGCCACGGCATGACGCCCGCTTCCAGCTCCAAGAGTATCTTTGCGGTGATTTCGGCCGCGATGTCGCGGCGCGCGCCGGAGCGCGCGTTCTCGGTTGTCATGATGACGACTCCAGAAAAAGAGGCGCCGCCGGCTAAGCCGGCGGCGCTGAGATGGCGAAGAACGGTTAGGCCGCTTGGGATTCGGCGATTGCGTTCGCGCCAGCCGCGGTCACGGCGAAGGCGCCTTCACGCGAGGGCGTGATCAACAGGTCAGGCAACCAGCCTGCGCCTTTGAGCGTTTGCGCCGCCGTGCGTGCGAGTTCCGCCTTCTTCATCTTCTGGAACGCGGCAATCATGCCCGCCCGCTCTTGCTCACCAAGCCCTGCAATCGCCGGCGAGGTTTCGAGCGCCGCAACCGCCAGCGCCTTGGGCGCCGACGACCAGAAGTCTTCGTCAGCTTCCCAGTGGCGGGTCATGTCTAGATCGAGCGCCGCAGCGAGAGCATCGCCCATGCGTTGGCGCCTTTTGTCGTCGAATGACACGCCACCGTGGGTGAGATCGATCGTCTCGGCCACGAACACCGCCAGCATGCCAAGGAGCTTCTCGGTGGGCTGATCGATGCAAGCCGCGAAGAACGCGAGTTCGTCCTCGTCGGCTTTCTCGGCGTACGAGATGCGCGCCTTCTCCATGGCGTCATCGTCATCGAAGCCGATCGCGCGCGCTTCGATGCCGACGCCGGGCACGCTCGATCGGTCGGCGCTTTGACGCATCAAGGTATAAACGAGAAGCCCCAGCGCGACGGTCGGATTAGCGGCGAGGTTCGCGCGTAGTCCGCGCGTGCGGGCTTCGGTCAAGCGCTCGGTCAACGCCTTGGTGAAGCGTGGCCCAGCGCTGGTCTCTTCGGCTTCATCCGCAGAATTGGACGTACCCGAGCGAGTGCCTGTCCTGGCCTCATCCGCCTTACGCAGCTTGGCGATCGTCTTCAGCTCGCCGCGCTTGATCAGACCCTTGGTGATAACTGGACGACCATCGCGGTCGATCGCGACGGCCGCGCCGGCATGAGCCATGAGCTTTGCGTCGAACAACAGCGTGGCTTCGCGCAAGGCGTCGAGCTTGGCCTCGGCTTCATCGCGCTCCGTCCACAGAGGATTGTCTTCCTCTGCATCCTCAAGCTTGGCGTCGAGCGCTTCGACTTTGGCCTCAAGTTGGCCAATCTCCTTCTTCTCAGCGGCCTTGAGCTTGCGTTGCGTCGGATGGAGACGTTCGCCGGCGCAGCCTTCAACCTGACCGTGACCCGTCAAGGTCTCGACCCAGCCCCAGCCTTCGGCTGTGAGCGCCTCACGCATCTTATCGAGCCGCTCAGAGGCGATCCGCTGCAAAAGCTCCCCATCGTCGAAGAACACGATGTCGACCTCGAAAAGGTCGCGCACCAAATGCCCGCCGGCGGCCTCGTAGGCTTCGGCGCCGACGAAACGCGCCAAGCGGTCGTGCGCCGGGATGCGACCGGCAGTCAGCGCGTTGCGCACGCTGGCTGCATGCGTGATGGGCTTTGCGAACTGCCGGAACACGCGGTCCTGCGCCGCATGGTCGTCATTGATGGCAAAGGCGCGTGCAACATCGAGATTGATGTCGCCTTTGCGATAGGCGCTGCGGATCTTGGGCGAGAGCCGCGCCAGCGCCAGGCGCTGTTCGACCAGCCGCACGGTGCAACCAAAGCGGCGCGAGACGACGTCCACACTCATGCCGCCATCGACAAGGCCCGCAAACGCTTCCACCTCGTCCATAACGGACATGGCCGAGCGGGTGACGTTTTCATCGAGGCTGATCTCGCGCGCGTCATTGCCGGTGTCGATCACACAACGGACTGGTTCACTATCGGCGATCTGCTTGCGCTTGACGCGCAAGAGCTGCGCCTGGCGCCGGCCCTCGCCGATGGTAACGAAATAGAACCCGCTGGCGGCGCCAGATTCCAGAAACTCCGGCGCAACGACCAGGTTCTGCAGAATGCCCTTGGCGTGAATGGAGGCTGCGAGCGCCTCGATCTCCGCCTTGGTATGCGGGGTCTTCCTCACGTTGTCGGGCGACTTCTTCAGCTTGTTGAGCGGGATCAGCACGACGCCTGTTTGGACGGCATGCTCTTCATGTGTTGCGATTGCTTGTGTCATGGAAAGCCTCATTGGCTTTCCCGGCAGCGAGATTGCTCGCCGGGGCCGCGTGCGCGACCCCTTCCTGTTCGCCCGCGTTCAGGCCGGCCCTGTCGAGGGCTTTAGAGCGCAGCGTCCCTCGACAGGGGCGGACGCGCGGGCGATGCGGTTCTCGCGCACGCCTGTCCGAAGAAACTAATCCTGTTGCGGTCGCTACCCGCCGGATCATTAACGCGGGCAGACGGTCGAACGGCAGTGTAACGTGGCTTATGACCACGACACCCGAGCCGGCTGCCCGCAACATGCGCGTCTTCATTTCGTATTCGCGCGTGGACAGCGCATTCGCTGAGCAATTGCGTGTCGCCTTGATCGATCGCGGGTATGAAGCCAATCTTGACCGCCAAGACATAGCGCCCGGCGAACCCTGGGAGGCGCGCCTAGAGGCGCTGATCACCGACGCTGACGCGGTCGTCTACGTCATGTCTCCCGAATCGCTACGCTCGGTGCATTGCAAGTGGGAAGTGAAGCGATCGCTTGAGCTAAAGAAAACGCTCACGCCTTTGATGTGGCGCCCCGCCGACGACATTGATGCGCCTGAAGGCCTGGCCGCACTCAACTACGTTTTCTTCGACGTCTACGAACGCTCTCAAATGACGGACGTCGCAGCGTTCGAAGCTTCGCTCGCAAAGCTCCAAGAAGCGCTCGCAGTCGCTGACGTATTCTGGGTCCGGGAGCACACGAAATGGCTTGGTCGCGCCATGGAGTGGCATCGGGTCGGGCGGCCAGAAGGCAAGCTGCTGCCGAGTGACGATGTCGCTGCAGTCCAGTCTTGGGCGAACGACCGGCCCGCCAATAAGGCAATTCCGCATGAGATCTTAGATTATATCGCCGCCAGCCTCTCCTACCAGGAGCGCATTCGTCACGAGAAGATCTCCCGCGAACAGAAGATCGATCAACAGACCCAGCTCGCCGTAGCGGCGCTGGCGCAGCAGGCACGCGAGGCGCAGCGTTTTGATGCGGCCTTGCGGTTGGCGCTCGCCGGCGAAAGCGGTGACGTTCCTGAGCCGGCGCGACGAGCTCATATTGCGGCAAGCGCCCACGCCAGCGCCTGCGTTGCGCGCATGGCGGGTCACACAAAAAGCCTAAGCAGCGCCGCGTTCAGCGCCGACGGCGCTAGGATAGTCACTGCGTCGCAAGACAACAGCGCCCGCATCTGGAATGCCGAGACCGGCGCCGCGCTTGCGCTGTTGCCGCACGATGATTGGGTGACGGCCGCCGCTTTCAGTCCCGACGCAAGGCTGGTGGCGACATCGTGCATTGATAAGGCAGCGCGCATCTGGAGCGCCGATGGTGCGTTGCTGTTTACGCTCTCTGGCCACAGCGACATGGTCAAAGGGATCGCCTTCGATCCGACCGGCGCGCTGCTGCTCACCGCCTCCGCTGATCACACCTCCCGGACTTGGGATGTCGCCACCGGGCGCGAACGCGCCTGTCTGAAGGGGCACGAAGGCGCGGTTGTCCACGCGATTTTCAGCCCTGACGGCCGCAAAGTGCTTACCTGCTCGGATGATGGCAGCGCACGCATCTGGAGCGTCAAGGGCAAGCTGTTGCGGCGCCTTCTCGGTCACACCGGGCGCGTTTGGACCGCCGCCTTCAGCGCCGATGGCGCCAGCGTAGTCACGGCATCGGCGGATCATACAGCGCGGGTCTGGGACGTCGCCTCGGGCAAGGAGCGGGTCGTGCTGCGGGGACATACGAGCCCAGTCAGCAGCGTGGCGCTGAGCCCCGGCAATGATCGGGTCGTCACAGGTTCGAAGGACCGGACGGCGCGCGTGTGGGATGCCGCGACGGGCAGAGAGCTGGCGCACTTTGCGGCGCACACAGGCTGGGTCGAGTGCGTGGAGTTTCTTGATGACGCGCGCGTTGTCAGCGCTTCATCGGATATGACGGCCCGCGTGTGGGACGCCTCGAGCGGGACCGAGCTTTTGCGTTTGGCCGGCCACGATAACCAGCTCTCCACCCTCGCGCTCAGCGCTGACGGCGCGCGCATTGTCACGACATCCGATGATCACAGCGCGCGCATCTGGGACCCCGCGACCGGAACCGAATTGGCAATTCTCGGTGAGCGAAAAGGAAGCGAGTGGCATGGGCCGGCCTTCAGCGACGACGGCGCGCGTTTCTGCGCCGGCTCCCATGACGGCAAAGCGCGGATTTGGTCGGTCGCGGATTTTTCCGAACTGAGAGTGCTCGATGTTGGCGGCGGCATTGTCTGGGACACGCTCTTCAATCCCGCTGGCGACCATCTCGTCACCGCATCTGCCGACGGCCTGGTGCGGATCTGGGACACCAAGTCCGGCAAGGAGGTTCGTCGCTTCACCGGCCATGAAGGCGCGGTCTATGCAACGGCATTCAGCCCAGATGGGGCACGCCTGGTTTCTGCGTCAGCGGATAAACGCGCCCTTATTTGGGAGGTTGAGAGCGGCAGCTGTCTCGCGCGCCTCGAAGGACACGAAAAAGCGGTGTCGCGGGCAAGCTTCAGCGCCGACGGCGACCGTATTCTCACATCATCCGGCGATGGCAGCGCGCGCATTTGGGACGCCGCAACTGGCGCTCAAGTTCTTAGTTTCAGCGGACATGACGATTGGGTATCGACGGCTGCCTTCAGTCCCGCCGGCGACCGCGTTGTCACCGCGTCCAATGACCTGACAGTTCGTATCTGGGACGCCCACACCGGCGGTGAGCTCGCGCGCTTCACCGACGCCTCACCGTTCACCAGCGCGAGTTTCTCAAGCAATGGCGAGCGGATCATGGCGACCCTCGCCGGCGGGGCTATGCGGGTCTGGGATGTCGCCAGCGAAATTGAGATCGCCCGCCATGAGCGCTACCAGGCGCCGATGTCTGATGTCATTCATAGTCCAGACGGCACTTTGATGGTGACGACATCCGACGACGGATTGATCCGATTCTGGGACGCAACCTGGCTCACCGGGTTGACTGGCGCCTCCCTTGTTCAGGCGGTGGCAAACGAGCGCCTGAAGGGCATGGCCTCCTTGAGTGACGATGAGCTCGCCCTCCTACGTCCTGTGCTTGGCGATGTCGATCGCGATATCGCGTCCAGGTTGGTCAGTGGCGACAACCAGTCCAGTGATCTCATCGATGCGTGGCGGCGTCACCGCCGTCTTGCTCGCGAGATGGCTGCCCTAATCTGGGGCCGGCGTACGCAACACGCCTCGCGCGCCCCAGTGAGCACGCGACGCGACATCGACAAATCGCGGGACCGCGCCGCTTCCTCGCTTCTGACGCGCATTGCGCTGATAGCGCTGTTGGGCGCACTCGTTGCGGGCGGCATCGCGTTGGTCCAAGCATATCATTAGGTGTAGTCATGGATCTGACCGGCGCCGCGCGCCTGATCGAAAAGAGCCCCGATTTTCGCCTGCTGCGGCGCGTGGCGCCGCCTCGCGACTGGCCGCTCAAAGCCGCGAGCGGCGAAACGCGATACGGCGTGTTCGTCGACACCGAGACAACGGGTCTCGACCAAGACAATGACGAAGTCATCGAGCTGGCGCTGCTGCCATTTGAATACGAACGCGACAGCGGCGCGATCGTGCGGATCGATCAGAGCGCTGGGCTTTCGGCCTTCCGTCAGCCTTCTTTCCCGATCCCGCCTGAGAGCGGCAAGATCCACGGCATCACCGATGAAATGGTCAAGGGCCAGATCATCGATCCCGAACGCATCAAAGCGCTGATCGAGCCAGCGCATATCGTCCTCGCCCATAACGCGGCGTTTGATCGGCCGATGGTGGAAAAGCACTGGCCAATCTTTGAAGAGAAACACTGGGCCTGTTCGCTGACCGAGATCGACTGGAAGAGCGAAGGGTTGGGATCGGCCAAGCTCGATTATCTCTTGTGGGCGCGCGGCTGGTTTCATGATGGCCATCGGGCGTTATCAGATGCCGAGGCGGCGCTCTTCCTGCTGACCTTGCCCCTGCCCGCATCCGGCCGGATTGGCCTCGCGGCACTGCTCGAATGCGCCCGCCGTCAGCTTTGGGTCGTCCGCGCCGAAGACACAGCCTTTGAGCAACGCGCGGCGCTGAAGGCGCGCGGCTATCGCTGGGATGACGGCGAAGGCAAACGCGTCAAGGCGTGGTGGCTCATGACCAACGATCCGCAGACCGAACTCGATTGGCTGAGAGCGGATATCTACGGCGACAATCGCGACGTGCCCGTGCTCAAGGCGCCGGCGACGAGGCGCTATTCATCGCGGCTTTGGGCTGACTGAGAGAGCGAGCGCCGCCGTGTTTCGCCGCAATTTCACGCAGCACGCGTGCGGTAAACACCTTTCCTTAGCTCCTGTTAATAACATGTGAGTATTGCAGATCGTCAACGATCGTCGGCGTTCTGCTGTTTGGGGCTATTCCCAAGAATCGCGCCGATGGTGCAGGTTCGCGCGGCAACGTCCCGGGAAATGAGACCATGGCTCGCAACGATCTCGTCCTACAATTGGTCAAGAGCGGCGTCGCTGGCGACCGCGACGCATCGCGGCGCGTCGCCGAAGCGCTTGTCGCCGACGAACGATCCAAGCAGCGCAGCGCCCTCGCCGAACGGCTCGAAGGCGTGCTGAAAGCTGCGCCACGCGCAGCGCCCGCCGCGCCGCGCGAAGATATTGTCGGCCTTCAGATCAAACTGCCGGATCGGACGCTCGACAGCATCTGTCTCAGCGACATCAATCGCGTGCTGATCGAAGAATTCATTGAAGAGCAGGAACGCAGCGATCTTCTTCGGTCGCACGGCATGGAGCCGCGCCATACTATGTTGCTGGTCGGCGCGCCCGGCGTTGGTAAGACGAGCTTAGCCGAAGCGATCGCCACCGCGCTCGCGCTGCCGCTCCACACGGTCAAGTACGACACTTTGGTCGGCAGCTATCTTGGCGAAACCTCGGCACGTCTGCGGCGCGTGTTCGATCACGCGCGCACCAATCCGTGCGTGCTGTTCTTCGACGAGTTTGACGCCATCGGCAAAGAGCGCGGCGACGCCTCCGATGTGGGCGAACTGAAGCGCGTGGTGGCCTCCCTTCTCACCCAGATCGACGACATGCCGGCAACCTCGGTGGCAGTCTGCGCCACCAACCATCCTGAACTCTTGGATTCGGCCGCGTGGCGGCGCTTCGAACTCCGCCTGACGCTTGAGCTTCCCAATGCGGATGAACTCGCCGGCTATTTTCAAAGGTTCGGCGCCAATCTCGAGGAGCCGCTTGGCGTTGCGCCGTCGGCGCTAGCGGTGGCGCTGGCAGGCGCGAGCTATGCGGACGCCGAAGCATTCTGCGACGACGCCAAGCGCCGTTCGATCCTCTCCCTTGGCGCAAAGCCGATGAAGCAGATCGTCGAGACACTGCTTGAACGCCGCCAAGCGCAAGCGCCCATTCAGCGCGTGACCTTGCTGCCCGCCGGTAAGCCGGCGCCGCGCAAGAAGCGGGAATCAGCTAAGACCGCAGGCGAAACAGTTTCGAAGCCAAAGGAAAAGAAGAAGCGCGCCGGCAAGAAGACCGGCGGTTCAAGCAGAAAGAATGCCCGCTCATCCGCACGTCCCCCTTCGTCCACCTAGACCCGCCGCCGACCGGATGGCGGGTGCGGGACGCCCGCGTCCACCGGCGCCCTTCACACCAGACGAACAAAAAGCGCGGCTGACGCGCCTCGAAGCGCTCGACGCCGCGATCGCCGCTGGATTGATGCAGGCCGATCCAGAAGGCTTGGCGCCTGACCGCATCGTCGTCTTTGAAACCAACGCATCGGTCACGAACATCTTGAAAGCGGCAAAGCTCGCGGGCTTTCAGCACTTCCAGGAATTGGCCGCCGACGAGGCCGACGATGAAGACGACGACGACGCGCCCGCCTCCGAGCGCGAGCGTCCTACCGCGCTCTACATCGGGCTGCCGAACGAAGCGGCGGTCAAAAAGCTCGTTCAGTACTATCGCAATTGGAAAGACGGCCGCGATCAGCCGAGAAAACTCGGCCCCTTCAATGACCTTTTCAAGCGGCTGATCGATGTGCGGCTCTGGGGCCCTCGCGATCGCTTGACCGAAGACGATCTCGAAATGCTGCGCGCACAAGCCAAGGGCGCGCCCAACGATCCGGTGTTGCTGGAAGTCGAGCTCTGGCCGATGCGCCGGCCGCGCGACACCGCGCCGCTCGTGACTGCCGCCCAGGCGCTCGGCGCTAAGCTCGTCGATCAGTCCCGCATCGATGAGCAAGACTTCTGGTATCAGGCGCTGCTCTTCGAAATTCTAATCGATCACGCGGCGGCGGTGATCGAAGGCTTGCGCGACGGGCCGCTCGGCCAGGCCGAAGACATCTACGCGATCTCGCCCGCGAGCCATGCGCAGTCTCCGCCGATGGAGCCCGCGCGCCCGGAAGACAACCCCACAATTGCGCCGCTCAATGCCGAGGCGCCAATCAAAGCCGTCTTGATCGATGGCGCAGCCATCGCCAATCACCCGCTACTGCGCGGCGGCGTCGTGATGGAGGACCTGTTCGAGCACGAGAACCTCGCCGCCGTCCAAGACCGTCGCCACGCGACAGCGATGGCGTCCGTCATCCTACGCGGCGACCTGCGCGACGGCGGGACGCCGATCAATGCGCGGATCCTTAACATCCCCCTTCTCATCGACGGCGCGGGCCATGCGCGCGCCAATCCACGCAAACTTCTGTTGGATCAGGTCCACCGCGCGCTGAAGCGGGCCTTGCTCGGCGACAATGAGGGTGCGGCCTCCGCGCCCGAAGCGTTCGTGGTAAATCTCTCGATTGGCGTCGCCAATCGAGTCTACGCGAACCGGATTAGTGGCTTAGCGCGGCTGCTCGATTGGTGGGCCGAAAAGCACGGCATCTTGTTTGTCATCGCCGCCGGCAACACCACAGAGCCTCTCCTTGTGCGCGGCCTCGATGCCGTCGCGTTCGAAGCGCTCGATGCAAACGAACGCGCTAAGCACGCCGCGCTTGCACTCCTCGATGCAGCGCCGCGGCGCGCATTGCTGGCCCCGGCGGAATGCATCAACGGGCTGACCGTGGGCGCAACGGCGACAAGCTCCGCGCCGGCAAACCCGCGTGGCTCAAGCGTTTTTCATCCGTTCGATGGCCGCGGAGCGCCCAGCATCATTTCCCTTCCGGCTTTGGCGCACGGGGCGCGCTGAAGCCCGACATCTTGGCGCCAGGGGGACGCCCGCGTGCGCGCATCGCACCCGCGTCGAATGACACACGACTCTCCGTGCAGGACGTGCACACGCAGGAAGACGCGCTGGTGGCCGCTGCGCCTCCGCTTGGCGCAATCTCGGCCGGCATCGGCCCCACCTATGGCACAAGCCCCGCCGCTGCATCGGCCACGCGCACCGCGCTGCAAATCGTCGAAGGGCTTGAGTCCGAAGACGGCGCCTATCCCGATCGCCTGCCGCGCCGCGACCGCGCGCTCATCGCGAAGGCGCTGCTAACGCAATCGGCACAATGGGGCGATTCCGGCGCCGCAATCTGCGACGCGATCAAGTTTCGCACGCCCGATGTGAAGTGGTCGCGCCAACGCAAGGAGGCGGCGAGGCTGATGGGCCTTGGCGCGACCGATCCGGTCCGCGCAGTTGCGTCAGACGATCATCGCGTCACCTGCGTGGGCTTCGGGCGTGTCTTGCCCGACAAGGCGGTGATCTTCACAGCGCCATTACCGGAAGACCTCAACGCCTCGCTGGCGCCACGGCGCGTTGTCATCACGCTCGCCTGGTTCTCACCGGTCTCGCCCTGGCGCTCGAAGCTCTCCCTCGCTCGGCTGCAGGCCGACATCGTTGGCGCGGGAAACCTCGCTCTGGGTGCGGCCGAACTCTTGGGCGCCAATGAAGCGGTGCTTGCGCCGCCGCCCTATTTCGGGCGTCGCGGTTCGGTGTGGACCGGCTGCTATGAAGGCAAGCGCGCCGTCGCCATTGGCCCCGAAAGCAAAATGGACATCCGCGTCTCGTGCTTCGCCGACGCGGTGGTCGAGACGTCTCTCCGGTTTGCGATCGCGATCACGTTTGAGACCGAAGCCGGCGTGCCCATCTATGCGGGCGTCGCCCACCGCCTGCGCCCACGAGAACAGATCCGCTCTTAAGCTCCGCCAACTTGGGAGCGCGTCAGGGTGTATTCCTCGTTAGAGGTTTTCGCCGCAATCAGGCGATAGCGATGGAGATCAAGTACCGATCAAAGAGCCAGTGCACGGCCCCCGACAGCGCAATCCCGTTCGGTTTCCTTAGCGGCGTTGCTCGTCAGACAACGTGAAAGACGTGCTTCACGCGCATGGCTTGAAAGTCCGGGTCCGGGGTCGAGAACTTCATTTTGCGCCCACGCGTGTATGTGTCGACGACGTCCGACCCGTTGGTCGCGAACACATGTCCCTTCGCGCCATCCTCGTCGCAATGGACCAAACAAAGCACGTCCCCCCTGCGATTGGACATCCACTCTGAGATCGTTGGTCGGCTCGAGAACGGCGCTTTCGAGAAGTTCTCGATCTCCCTCCACTCACCGCCCAGCATTCGCACGGCTCGAAGCCAGTCGTTGATATTGTAGTCTGGTCGGAGGGCGTCCAAAATGTATTCGCCACGCTCTACCGCGCACTGAGCTAACAGACGGCCGATCTCCGCGGGATTCCGCCCGCTTATCGCGGCAAGCGCTGTCGGCGTGCAGAAAACTGAGTCCGACCATCCGATAACATCGTTGAGTGCGAAGGGCATTTCTCGTTTCCCACCCGTGACGAGGCGTGGCCTTCGCGGCGCCGACACGGGAAGCGACGACCTTATAGTCGATAGACGGCCGTCCTGATACGATTGGCCGTTCAGGCGATGGAGTCGAGTCTCGATGAATCTATTCGACAACGCAGTGGATTCGATACGCCTCGGTGTGGACGACTTTCGGGCGAACGATCGAGCCCGCCACCTATCGGCCGCGCGAAACTTCTATTCCGGAGTTCTGCTCCTCGCGAAAGACGTGCTCATACGCTCTGCACCGAATGCGGATGCCCAGAAAGTCATCAGCGCCAGATACAAGCCGGTTCCCGACAAGAAGGGCGGCATTTCCATCGAGCCCGACGGGTCGGCGACGATTGACATTTCGATGTTGTCGCGTCGCTTCAAAGCCTTCGGCCTCAGCATTGACGAAGGGCCACTCAACCGGCTGCAGAAGATTCGCAACGACATCGAACACCACACGACGACCGAGCCGAAAGAGGCGGTCAGGGCGGCAATCGCCGGTACGTTTCCAGTCGTAGCGCAACTCTTCAAGCTAGCGGGGAAGAACCCCGCCACGGAGCTCGGCGATACCTGGCAAGAGATGCTGGAAGTGAAGGAGCTCTACGAAACGGAGCTGAAATCGTGCAAATCCAGCTTCGCCAAGGTGAAGTGGTATCGCAAGTTTCTTGAGACGATGCCATTCGTGTGCAGCGAGTGCGGTTCGGGACTGGTCGCGCAAGACAAAGCCGATAACACGGACCAGCAAAGCATCGACTGTCATTGTCGCGGCTGCGGCCATAAGATGGCCGCTGAGGCGGCCTTTGTGCATTCGCTCGAGAATACGCTCGAGGCCGACGGACACGCGCGCGCCATGGATGGCTAGCCGCCCGTCATCGGGACCTGCCCAGAGTGCGGAGTCGAGGCCTATGTCGACGAAGGCGCCGAACTCGGTTGCGCCTGGTGCGGTGAGGAGCTCGGGGAATGCGCGCGCTGCGGCGTGGGACTGAACTCGAGCAACGTCGCCGGGGACTCGACCTCGATGTGCTCCTATTGCGACCACATCAGCTCCAAGGACGACTGACACGACACTTGCGCGGACCGTTTTGCGACGACGACGCGCGCGCTTCACTCCATGCCAACCAGATCGGCCATAGTTAGCATCGGGATCTGCTCTTCGCGGCATCGCTGGTGGCGGACACTTGCGCTGCGCCAACAACGTTCTCACACGACAGGATCGCGACCTGACACCGCAACGCGAACGGAGCGGCGAGTAGCGTCTGCGGTCGGCGGAGTAACTAAAGGCGCGCGCGTACGCTTCTTTTTCTCGCTAACTCAGGGTACAACCCTGCGTTTCCGGGAGCGTAAGTTGATTGTAGAGCAGGTTCGGATCTCCAATTTCCGAAGCATTGGCGAAACCCAAACGCTGCGCCTTGCAGACAGCGTGACGACGTTCGTGGGCGGCAATGGCGCGGGCAAAACTGCTGCGATGGCCGCACTAGCCAAACTCTTCGGCGTCTCCAAGGCCCAGCGCACGGTCGTTAAGTCGGACTTCCGTGTCGCGGCTGACGCAGCCGAACTACAGTCCGGCACAGTACTCTTTATCGAAGCCGTGTTTGCCTTCCCCGAATTGGCGGAAGGCGCGGCAGACACCGGCGCTGTCGCCGAGTTTTGGCGTCAGATGGCGGCTTCAGCGCCGCAGGCGCCGCTGAAGGCGCGCATGCGCCTGCAAGCGACGTGGACCGATGACGGCACGCCGGAAGGGACCGTCGAAGAAGAGCTTCGCTGGATCAGCCAACTCGACGATGCGTTCGACTGGGAAGAGTGCGCGAAAGTCGCTCCCGCCGACCGGGGCGCAGTGCAGATGATCTACATTCCCGCGGTGCGCAATGCGGGCGAGCAAGTTCGCGCGCTTCTGCGCGGCAGGCTCTGGCGCGCGGCGCGCTGGTCGGCCGGGCTGTCCGGCAAGGTCGGCGAGCACGCCCAGGCGCTGCAGAGTGATTTCGCAACAGAAGCGCCGTTGGCGTTCATTCAGGAACGGCTCGCCAAACGCTGGCGTCAAGTTCACAGCGGCGACACCGATTCCGATCCGGTGGTGAAACTGATTGAGCACCGGTTCGAGACGCTGGTCCGCAATGCGGAGGTTCGCTTTCGCCCAGCGCCCGACGGCGCCGAACGCGAGCTTGAGCGGCTGAGCGACGGCCAGCGCTCGCTGTTTCAAATCGCGCTCACCGCCGCCACGCTCGAAGTTGAGCAAGACGCTGCAGCTCTGAAGGCGGAAGAGGCGCCGTTTGATCACGCCAGGCTTCGCCGCGTGCAGCTGACGCTGCTGGCGGTCGAGGAGCCTGAAAACAACCTCTCACCCTTTTTCCTGTCGCGCATCATGTCGCTCGCCAGCGACATCGGCGCCATGAGCACCGCGCAAGTGCTTATCGCAAGCCACAGTGCGAGCATCCTCTCGCGCGCCGAGCCGAAGGACACTCGCTATTTCCGTCTGGCCAAGGACCGCCAAACCCAAATCCGCGATATCCCCTTGCCTGCTGATGACAGTGAGGCGCGCGCCTTCATCCGCTTAGCGGTCCGCGCATATCCGGAGATATACTTCGCCCGCTTCGTGGTGTTGGCGGAAGGTGATTCGGAGCAGGTGGTGATACCGCGTGTTGCCGAGGCGTGGGATGTGCTGCTCGACCAGTCGTTTGTGCCGGTCGTGCCGCTTGGCGGGCGCTTCGCGGACCGCATGTGGCGTTTGCTGACCGAACTGGAGATTCCGCACGCTACGCTGCTCGACTTGGACCTGGGCCGCCAACACGGCGGCGCCGCCGCCATCAAATCCACGGTGAAGCGCTTGGCGGTCGCGGGGACCGATGTCACCGAAGATATTCTTTCACACAAGGACGGCCTGACAGAACAAGCGCTCGACGCGCTGACTGATGAGGATTTCTTCGATCTCTCTGACGCCACGAAGCCTGGTCCCAAATGGATCGCCGCGCTTCGCCGCGAAGGCGTTTTCTTCTGCTATCCGCTCGACCTCGATTTCTCGATGCTGCGCGCCTTCCCGAGCGCCTACAAGGTTGTGCGTCCTGGCGGCAGCGGCCCGGGCGATACGCCCGAAGCAATCGCCGCGCTCAAAGCCACCACGTTGAAGACTGGCGGCACGCCGGCCACCTACGATCCCGCTACAGACGAGCTCTTCCGTTGGTATCCATATCTCTTCCTGCAGAAGAGCAAGCCGGAGGCGCATCTCTTGGCACTGTCGCGGATTGACACTCTAGATCTCGCGAGTGATGCGCCGGATGAAATCACCGAGCTGATCTGGTACATCGCCGGCCATCTCGAGCCCAAAGGCGCATGAGTTACGTTGCTCCCGCCGAGTGGCGCCCCGCCGGGGGCGTCTATTTGGAGGACAATGCGTGGGAGGCTCTGCAGAAGTCGGGTAAGAGCACCAGCATCATTGCGAGCGCTGGCGCGGGAAAGACCGAGTTTCTTGCGCAGAAGGCGGCCTATCTGTTGCAGACGAACCTCTGCGAGGCGCCCAAGCGCATCTTGGCGATCAGTTTCAAGCGGGATGCGGCGCGCAATCTGTCCGACCGCGTTCACAAACGCTGCGCTTCGGAGCTTGCGCGCCGCTTTGACTCGATAACGTTCGATGCGTTCACCAAGAGCATCATCGACCGTCTGAGGCCAGCTCTCCCCGCTCCTTTTGGCGGCGCCGCCAACTACGAGATCTCGTTTCCAAAGCGCGACGCCATCGAGGACTTCCTCCGCCGGCACAACGCGCACAGCGAATCCCAGGCAACACTCAATGAAAAAATGGCGGTGGCCCCGCTTCCCATCGCCACAGCGCCGATCAATGAGCGCTGGCGCCAATTGCTTCAGGCATACTGGACCGAAGCTTATGCAAGCAACCCGGCGCAGCTCACATTCCTTATGCTCAACCGACTCGCGGATTATCTCTTCCGTACTGACGCCGGCATTACGCGCGCACTGCGTCTGACCTACCCTTACGTCTTCCTCGATGAGTTTCAGGACACCACCGAGGCGCAATACGACTTGCTGCGCTCCATGTTCCTAGGCAGCGTCGCGAAGCTGACGGCCGTTGGCGACGACAAGCAGCGCATCATGGGTTGGGCTGGCGCGATGCCGGACGGCTTTGAGCGCTTCAAGACTGACTTTGACGCTGAAGAGATCGTGCTGCACAGCAATTGGCGTTCGCACGCCGACCTCGTGCAGATTCAGCACGTGATCGCGCAGCGGATCGATCCCCAGTCGCAGCCGCCGCAAGCGCGCGCTAAGCGGGGCGTCGTAGGCGATGTCGCCGCCATCTGGGATTATCGGACGCGTCAGGAAGAAGCCCAAGGCGTCGCTGGCTGGATCAAAGAAGAGGTCGAGACTGGCGGGTTTGCTCCGGATGATTTCGCGATCTTGGTGCGCCAATCCGCCGACGATATCGAAAAAGAACTTGCGCCCGAATTCGCCGCTAAGGGCCTGCGCCTGCGCAACGTTGCGCGGAGCGCCGGCGGTGTGCCCATCCAAGATACGCTGGCCGAAGAGATCACCGCGGCCGTCATCCCCTTGATGCGCTTGGCGGCCGAAGAGAGGGCACCGGCAAGCTGGCAGAGCGCCATCGGGCTCCGCCAAGACCTGCTTGGCCTCGATGATGGCGACGACGATGGCCTCTACCGCGCGCGACAAGAGCTCGAGGAGTTTGTCGCGGCGCTGCGGACATCGCTGCAGAGCGCCCCGCCTAGTGCACAGAGTGCAGAGGCCGCCGCCGAGGATGCCCTGCAATTCATTGGTGAACGCACACTCCGGCGGGGTGTGCCCTCATATAGGCGCGATGCCGATTATGAGCGCACCAAGGCCGGCTTCCTCGCTTTGCTTCGCGAATGCACCAGCGGCGCCGCGAACTGGAAGGAAGTGTTGGATCGCTTTGAAGGCATCGGCCAAGTGTCGCTAATGACGATCCACCGCAGCAAAGGCCTTGAATTTCACACCATGATCTTCATGGGGCTCGACAATAAGAGTTGGTGGAGCCTCGACCCGCGCCGCAGCGAAGAGCTGAAATCATTCTTCGTCGCATTCACCCGTGCAAAGCAGCGTGCATTCTTCACCAGCTGCCAACAGCGCGGCGGCACCATCAATTGGATCGACGCTCTGCTCTCTCCGGCAGGCGTGGCGCGGGTGGAAGGGCCAGGATGAACTGCGCGACGACACCCCAACCCATCAGCGTTCGTTGCCACTCGCGCGCTGCATAAGGATCTTCGTCATTGGCGGATGCCCTACATGAAAAAGCGGAACTGATAGGGAGTGCTTCCAAGACCCTGCATGCGCTTTACCACACGGGCTAGCACCTGGGCATAGCCGAGCGTCACGGGAAGCGGATCGTACAGCGCATCATTGTTCCAGTTCATTTTCGACAGCGCCAACATGGATTGCGCGGTGTCCTCCCAGCCTCCATGACCGGCATGCCGGACAAGTCGCACAGGCCGGGGCGTGCTGCGTCCACCCTGAAAATAGCTCGCCTGCCCCGCAACGCCTTGCACGTCCCCGTGCATCCATAGGAGCGCCTCGCGGGAGCCGAGTTCGACGAGGCTTCCCCGCGACACTGGGTAAGCGGTCGCCTGTCCTTTCAATTACCCGTATTTCGGAACCGATTCGATTGGTCGGGTTTGCCGGAAAAA
>QBMO01000030.1:31205-31533 GCA_003242075.1 Alphaproteobacteria bacterium | reverse complement strand
CCTCGGGCCGTGTCCCTAGCATTGCAGATGCATCGGCGGGGAGGATTGGATGCGCCACGTCGTCCACTCGCGTCCTGGGGGAGTTTTGCTGCCTATTTACAAGGCACTCGGCTGTGGCTCCGGCGCATCGCATCCTGTTAATTATTAACGTCGCAGGGGTGTGGAATTGCTCGTTACGGTACCGAAGCGCATGTGATGGCCTCCCAGAACGGGTGACTACAGGGGTAAACTAATGCGCAACTGGATTATCGGCGCGGCGGCCATACTGGCCCTCGCCGTGCCGGGCGTCGCCGCCGCCCAAACGGGCTACGCTGGCGTCGTTTATGGC
>QBMO01000030.1:21478-31195 GCA_003242075.1 Alphaproteobacteria bacterium | reverse complement strand
GCGTCGAAGGCGCCGTGGCGTTCGCGGGCTCCGGCTCGATCGTGTTCGAAGTCGACGCGTCCTATACCGACGCTGACGAAGGCGACGAGGCCTATGGCCTGGTTGGCCACGTCTATGCTCGCAACGACAACTACCTCTTCGGTGGTTTCGTGGGCGTCAATGGCGGCGACGACGATGAGACCCTCATCGCCGGTCTCGAAGCCAACAAATACTTCGCCAATTGGACTCTCGCCGGCGCGGTTGCCTATGGCAACAACGACGACGCGGAGGCCGATGGCTATGGCGTGAACGTTGAAGGCCGCTTCTTCGTCCACGACAACTTCCGCATCGACGCGAGCGTTGGCTACGCCAACATCGACGCTGGCGCGGGCGACGAAGAAGACGCGACCAGACTCGGCCTCGGCGGCGAATACCAATTCGCCGCGGCGCCGATCTCGGTCACCGCTGGCTACTCGACCACCGACTTCGACGATGGCGACATCGACGTGTGGTCGATCGGCCTGCGCTACAACTGGGGCGGCACGCTCCGCGATCGCGATCGCAACGGCGCAAGCCAAGCGAGCCTCGTGACGCTCGCTGGCCTGTCCTCGTAAGGCACGCGACACTCTTACTTAATACGCAAACTCTTCAACGCCCCGGCTTCGGCTGGGGCGTTTTTCTTTTTTGCGCCACAGGTGTAAACGCGACTTAAGGTTTGAGCGGTCAAACGCGCGCTTCTGCGCAGAGAAATTCAGACCTCGTTAAACAGTCGTGATTCCGCGGCCACATTGAAATCACAGAATGGGGAACTTTCGCGATCCGCTCTAGGTCGCGGAATCGTACTCGCGTATTTTGAGAAGAGCCGATCAACGGCCACCTCAAAAGGGGACTCACACATGAAAAAGTTTTTGGTCGGCGCGGTCGCCACCGCGGCCCTGCTCACGCCCTGCGTCGCGAGCGCCGATACCAACGCCGTCGTCGGCGTTCAGTACAACAGCACTGAGATCGAGTCTTTCGACTGGGACTCGTACGGCATTAATGGCGCCGTGAGCCACGACTTCAGCAACGGCACGCTGATGCAATTCGACGCCAACACCAGCCGCGTTGATATTTCGGCTTGCTGCAACTCCAGTGGCTACGCGGCACTTCACTACGGCGTTCGCAATGAGGGCCACGGCTTCGGCGGCTTCGTTGTTTTGGAAGACTTCTTCGGCTACTCAGGCGCGGGCCTCGGCGTCGAAGGCCAGCTTTTCATGAACAACATCGTGGTCAACGGCTCGCTCGGCTATGTCGATTTCAATGATCTCGATTTCTCCCTCGTGTCGGGCCAAGTTGATGGCGCATATTACTTCACTGAAAACTTCGCCGTGACCGGCTTGGTTGCCTACACCCAGGATGACGGCGCCTTCGACGAAGATTGGGTTACCTGGGGCATCGGCGGCGAATGGCGCTTCAACAACTCGCCGGCCAGCATTGAACTCGGCTACCGCGCGGCGGACATCGACGACGATGATGTGTCGTCCTGGATGATCGGCGTGAACTTGGATCTCGGCACCGGCACGCTGCGTGAACGCGCCAGCTCAGGCCCGAGCTTCAACGGCGCCGAAGCATTGCACTCAAACCTGAACATCATCGCGCCGTAAGACAGATCGCGGCGCTGTACTTCAAGAGCCCCGGCCTCACCGCCGGGGCTCTTTCGTTTGCGCATTTGACAACGCCTCGTCTTTCGTATTTAACACATTCGTTAAATGCAAACCGACCCGCTCTCCGAAACCCTGTCAGCCCTCGCTGATCCCACGCGCCGCGCCATTCTTGCGCGCCTGGCGCGCGGGCCGGCGACGGTGAACGAGATCGCCGAACCGTTCGACATCAGCCTGCCGGCGATCTCGCGGCATCTCAAAGTCTTGGAGAGCGCCGGCCTCATTTCGCGCGGCCGCGAAGCGCAGTGGCGTCCGTGCCAGCTCGAACCGCAAGCGCTGAAGCACGTTGACGATTGGCTGGCCTATTACCGCCGCTTCTGGACCGGCAGCTTCGACAAAATGGACGCCTACATCGCCAAGCTGAAAAAGAAGGACAAGAAATGAGCGCGACGCTCGCTGACGACGAACTGCTGATCACACGCGACTTCGATGCGCCCGCTTCGCTCTTGTTCGCGCTGTGGAGCGATGTCGAGCACTTCACCAAATGGATGGGCCCGGAAGGGTTCAATTGCCCGGAAGCGGAGATCGATTTTCGTGTCGGCGGCAAATATCGCGCCATGATCCGCTCGAAAGATCACGGCGACAGCTGGTTTGGCGGCGAATATCGCGAGATCGATCCGCCCAATCGCCTCGTCTTCACCTGGATGTGGGACACAGGGCCCTCCGGCGAGGTTGAGATGCTGATCACCATCACCTTCCGCGAAAACGCCAATGGCGTGACCACCATGACCTTCCACCAATCGCCCTTCATCAGCGTCGAGCGCCGCGACGCGCATATCGGAGGCTGGACTTCGCTGTTCAACAAACTCGCGGCCTACGCCGCCAAACAACAAACCAAATAATCCAAGGAGAGAACGATGCCGAAATTCATGGCCCTTTATGTCGGCTCGCCCGACGCCTTCGCCCGCTCGGGCTGGGACAAGCTCGACGACGCCGCACGCAAGGAGCGCGAGATCGCAGGCATGAAAGCCTGGGGCGATTGGCAGGAAAAGCAGAAGCCGATCATCATCGACGAAGGCAGCCCGCTGGGCAAAACCAAGCGCACCGATACGAACGGCGTCAGCGACATCACCAACACGATCGCCGGCTACATCATCATCGAAGCGGAGTCACACGAAGCCGCCGCGCGCCTCTTCGAAAATCACCCGCACTTCTCGATCTTCCCCGGCGACGCCGTCGAGATCATGCCCTGCAACCCGATGCCGACGCTCTAAGTATGCAAGGCGGCAACGTCATCATCTATGGCGGCGGCGGCGCGATTGGAGGCGCGTCAGCGCAAGCGTTTGCGCGCGCGGGAGCGACTGTTCATCTCGTGGGCCGCAGGCAAAGCAAGCTGCGCGCCGTCGCCGAAGCCATCATACGCGAAGGCGGCGACGCGCACGCCGCCGCGCTCGACATCTTTGACGCCGAAGCCATCAGCCACCATGCAGAGACTGTCGCCGCGCGAGGCGGAATCGCTGCCGCAATGGTCGCAATCGGCGTGACGCACGTGCAGGGCCGCGCCATCGCAGACCTCAGCCTCGACGAGTTCGAAGCGCCCATCACGGCCTACATGCGCGCGCATTTCATCGCGGCCAAAGCCGTAGCGCCACACCTGTCTGCAAACGGCGTTTTTATAGCGCTCTCGACACAGGCAGCGACGCTGGCCTTTCCTGGCCTGCTCGGCTTCGGCACGACCTGCGCGGCGATCGAAGGCTTCATCCGCCACCTTAGCCGCGACCTCGCGCCCCGCGGCGCACGCGCCGTCTGCGTTCGCTGCGACGCTATTCCCGAAGCTGTAGAAGCCGGCTCGCATAGCGCCGAAGTGTTCGAAGCCGCCGCCCGCGCGCAGGGCGCCTCTGTCAGCGCAATATTAGCGGATGCCGCGCGCGCGACGCCGTTGCAGCGCTTGCCAACTCTCGCTGAGGCGGCCGCCTGTGCGGTGTTCGCCGCTTCCCCCGCTGCCCGCAACATGACCGGCGCCGTGATCAATCTCACAGGCGGCGTCAGCTAAATAAAAGGAGACACGTTCATGATCACTATTTCCGCTTTCGAATGGGTGCCCGATTTCGCGCGCGGCCAAGTGCGCGATCTGCGCCCGCGCTGGGCGCTCGAAGAAGCCGGCATCCCCTATCGCACGCGTCTGCTGGCGCAAGGCGAACAGGACAAGCCTGAATACCGTGCACTGCAGCCGTTCGGCCAAGTGCCGATCTTCGAAGAGAACGGCTTCGTGCTGTTCGAAACCGGCGCCATCGTGCTGCACATCGCCGAATGCAGCGAAGCGTTGTTGCCGAAAGAACCGCAAGCGCGCTCCCGCGCCACGCAATGGGTGGTCGCAGCGCTCAACTCGATCGAACCGTTCCTGATGCAAGTCGCGTTGATCGACTTGTTCTACAAGGACGAAGAATGGGCCAAGCTCCGCCGCCCCGGCGCGGTCGAGTTCGCGCAGCGCCGCTTGAAGGGCCTCGCCGGCGCGCTCGGCGACAAACCTTACCTCGACGGCGATCACTTCACCGTGGGCGATCTCATGATGTCGAGCGTGCTGCGCATTTTGCCCGACCTCGCGCGCGAGCACGCCAATCTCGCCGCTTACGTCGAGCGCTGCACCGCCCGCCCCGCCTTCCAGCGCGCGCTCACCGCGCAACTGGACGACTTCAAACAGGCGGCGTGAGGCAAGCCGCCCCTTGACGCGAGCCAAGGTCGGGCGCCTGCTGGCGCCCGACAGGCAAGCACAAGGACCACTCCATGAAAATCTTCATGGCCATCTTTCTCACCACGCCGGGCTCGGTCGAGCGATCCGGCTGGAATAAGCTCGGCGATAAAGAGCGTCAGGCGCGCGTCAAGAAGGGCGCGGACGCGTTGATGGCGTGGGCCGCCACGCACCGGGAGGCCATCGTGGTGCCCGGCGCGGAGCTCGGCAAAAGCACGCGCATCGCCGCCGACGGCGTCAAGCAAGTGGCCAATCCGGTGAGCGGCTTTGTCATCGTGCGCGCGGAGTCGCACGAAGCCGCGGTGAGCATGTTCGCCAACCACCCCCACTTCACCATCTTTCCCGGCGACAGCGTCGAGATCATGCAGTGCATGCCCCCGCCCGGCCAAGCGCCGCGCTAGGATGCGCCAGGCGTTCGGAACGATCGCGCTAACAGCGCTCACAGGCGCCGCGACGGTTGCGCTGCTTGCTGCACTCGGCCCAGACTGGACGCGCTTTGCGCCGGCGAGCTGCTTGGCGACGCATTGCTTCTGTGAACACCCGCAAGCCGGCGCGCTGTTGCTGCAACCGGCCAATAGCTGGTCATCGCTCGGCTTCGTGCTCGTCGGTTTCTGGATCATGCTGGCGCCGCGGCGAGAGACGGCATTTGCCGGGCCAGCCGCGCTCTGGTTTGGCGTCACCGCAATTATCACTGGCGTTGGCAGCGTGCTGTTGCACGCGACGCTGACGCTCTGGGGCCAGTTCTACGACGTGCTCGGCATGTATCTGCTCAGCGCGTTTCTGCTTGCCTATGCGGTACAGCGCTGGTGCGGGCTCTCGAACCGCGCCGCGATGGCGCTCTACGTGGCCGCCTGCGCCTTTCTCATCAGCATCCTCTGGATCATGCCGGAGACGCGGCGCTGGCTCTTCGCGGTCGTGCTGGCGCTGGCGATCGCGGTTGAACTCATCTTCGCGCGGCCGCGCCGGCCGGGCGTCAACACCGCATGGTTCGTCTACGGCCTGATCGCCAACGCCGTCGCATTCGGCATCTGGGTGCTCGACAACACCCGCACGCTCTGCGACCCAACAAGCCTGCTGCAAGGCCACGCCATCTGGCACCTCCTCGGCGCCGCGGCACTGACATGCACGTATCTCTACTATCGCAGCGAACGCCCGGCGGGTCGCTGAGCACAAACAAAAGAGCCGCCCCGTGCGGAGCGGCTCTTGATTGGAGCGCGGACTTTCAGGTCCGCATGCGGGTCTGAAGACCCGCGTTCCTTAAGCCCGCAGCTTCGCCAGCACGTCTTGCGCGACGGCCTTCGGCACTTCTTCGTAGTGCGAGAATTCCATCACGTAGGAGGCGCGGCCCTGTGAGAACGAGCGCAGCGTGTTGACGTAGCCGAACATGTTGGCGAGCGGGACCATCGCGTTGATAATCGTCGCGTTGCCGCGCATGTCTTGGCCGAGGATCATGCCGCGCCGCGAGTTCAGATCGCCGATCACTGAGCCGACGTAATCCTCCGGGCTCGTGACTTCGACCTTCATCACCGGCTCGAGCAGACGCGCATCGCCCTTTTCCTTCAGTTCGCGGAACGCCGCTTGCGCCGCGATCTGGAAGGTCAGGACGTTGGAGTCGACGTCGTGATACTTCCCGTCGATCAGGCGCGCCGTCACGTCGATCACTGGGAAGCCGGCCAGCAGGCCGTTTTCCTTGGCCATGTTGAGGCCCTTCTCGACGCCCGGAATGTATTCCTTCGGCACGTTGCCGCCGATGATCTTGTTCTCGAACTTGAAGCCCGAACCTGGCTCGCCCGGCTCGAATTCGATCTTCACTTCAGCGAACTGACCCGAACCACCGGTTTGCTTCTTGTGCGTGTAAGTGATGGTCGCGGCCTTGCCGAGCTTCTCACGATACGCAACTTGCGGCGCGCCGACATTGGCCTCGATTTTGTAGGTGCGGCGCAGAATGTCGATTTTGATGTCCAAGTGGAGTTCGCCCATCCCCTTCAGAATGGTCTGACCCGACTCTTGATCGGTCGACACACGGAAGGACGGATCTTCCGCCGCCAGCTTCGCCAAAGCGACGCCGAGCTTTTCCTGATCGGCCTTCGACTTCGGCTCGACCGCCACTTCGATAACCGGCTCCGGGAATTCCATGCGCTCGAGGATGACCGGCTTGTTCGGATCGCAGAGCGTGTCGCCGGTGCGCACTTCCTTCAAACCAGCCAGCGCCACGATATCGCCAGCGAACGCTTCCTTGATGTCTTCGCGGTTGTTGGCGTGCATCAGCAGCATGCGGCCGGCGCGCTCTTTCTTGTCGCGCGTGGAGTTCAGCAGCGCGTCACCTGCGTTCAGGACGCCCGAATAGATGCGGCAGAACGTGATCGTGCCCACGAAGGGGTCGTCCATGATCTTGAACGCCAGCAGCGCCAGCGGCTCGGTGTCGCTCGACGGACGCGTCAGTTCTTTTTCCGGGTCGTCCATATCCACGCCCTTGATCGCCGGGCGATCGAGCGGGTTCGGCAGATAATCCACGACGGCGTCGAGCAGCGGCTGCACGCCTTTGTTCTTAAAGGCCGAGCCGCACAGCATCGGATACCAGGCGGCCTTCAGCACGGCGAGACGGATCAGACGCTTGAGCGTCGCGATGTCCGGCTCGTTGCCGTCCAGATATTCGGCCATGACATCGTCGTCCATTTCGACGGCGGCTTCGACCAGAGCGGCGCGGTACTCGACGGCTTTGTCCTTCAGATCGTCCGGAATTTCGACGATGTCGAACTTCGCGCCGAGCGCCTCATCCTTCCAGATCAGCGCCTTCATCTCGACCAGATCGACCATGCCCTTGAAGCCGGACTCGATGCCGATCGGCAGCTGCAGCGGCACAGGGCGCGCGCCGAGGCGCTTCTTGATGTCTTCGACGCACATGTAGAAGTCGGCGCCGGTCTTATCCATCTTGTTGGCGAAGATGATGCGCGGAACCTTGTACTTGTCGCCTTGGCGCCAAACGGTTTCGGTCTGCGGCTCAACGCCTTGGTTGCCGTCGAGCACGACGACGGCGCCGTCGAGCACGCGCAAGCTGCGCTCGACTTCGATGGTGAAGTCGACGTGGCCGGGTGTGTCGATGATGTTCAGACGCTTATCGTTCCAGAACGTCGTCGTAGCAGCCGACGTAATGGTGATGCCGCGCTCTTGCTCTTGTTCCATCCAGTCCATGGTGGCTGCGCCATCGTGGACTTCGCCGATCTTGTGCGACTTGCCGCTGTAAAACAGAATCCGCTCGGTCGTCGTCGTCTTGCCGGCATCGATGTGAGCCATGATGCCGAAGTTGCGATAGTCTTCGATTTTGTACTGACGAGGCATGACAATTCTGTCCGTATGTTTGATCGCCCGGCATCTTTCGAGGCCGGGTTTAGACCGGCGTCAAAAGCGCCGGTGATCCGTTTGGATTACCAGCGGTAGTGTGAGAACGCGCGGTTGGCTTCGGCCATCCGGTGCGTGTCTTCGCGCTTCTTCACCGCGTTGCCGCGGTTGTTCGATGCGTCGATGAGCTCGCCGGCGAGACGCTCTTCCATCGTGTTTTCGTTACGCGCGCGTGCGGCGCCAACGAGCCAACGAATGGCCAACGCCTGACGGCGCTCGGGACGAACTTCGACCGGGACCTGATAGGTCGCGCCACCGACGCGGCGCGAACGAACTTCGAGAGCCGGAGCGACGTTGCCCAACGCATCGTGGAAGACTTCGATCGACGGACGCTTCAGCTTCGCTTCGACCGTATCCATCGCGCCATAAACGATCTGCTCGGCGGCGGACTTCTTACCTTCGTACATGATGTAGTTCATGAACTTGGTCAGAACGAGATCGCCATGGACGGGATCGGGCAGAACTTGACGCGGCTCGGCGCGGTGACGGCGGGACATTCTTTATTTTCCTTATTTCGGACGTTTGGCGCCATAGAGCGAACGGCGCTTGCGGCGATCTTTGACGCCTTGCGTATCGAGCACGCCGCGCAGGATGTGATAGCGAACGCCCGGCAAATCCTTCACGCGGCCGCCGCGGATGAGCACAACGGAGTGCTCCTGCAGATTGTGGCCTTCGCCCGGGATGTAGCACACGGCTTCGATGCCGGTGGTCAGACGCACCTTAGCGACCTTACGAAGCGCCGAGTTCGGCTTCTTCGGCGTCGTCGTATAAACACGCGTGCACACGCCACGGCGTTGCGGCGACGCTTTCAGCGCCGGCGACTTATTCCGCACCGGCTTCGGGTGCCGCGGCTTGCGGATCAGTTGGTTGATCGTCGGCATTTCGCCTTTAGCCCTCTTGTCTTCCAAACTCAAACAGCGCGCCCAGCGGCCCTTTCGGGAACCACATGCGGCGCGCAAAAAATAGTGCCAATCGGCGGGGCAACGCGGGTTAAAGGCTGCGACCGTTCCGAATGAAGGCTGGTCTCTAACGACCGACCCCGGCGGGGTCAAGCTGCGGGGTCAAGCTAATCGCTGGTCGGGATGACGTCGAAAGCCACTGTTAGCCGCTGATCGCCTTCATCGAACGCCTGTGTGCCGTGCCAGACATAAGACGGGAAAAGCACCAGCTTGCCCTCCTCCGGCTGCACCCAGCGCTCGGCGGGCAGATCCGGGCTCGTATCCGGATTGGTCTCGCCCATCTTGAGCCACCCCTGGCGGCTCTCTTCGTTAGCGACTTCCGGCGGCAAGCTCACGTAATAGGCGGAGCTGATCCAGCCGGCGGGGTGAATATGGTTGGTGTGGAACCCGCCGCATCCCAACCGCACCGACCACGAGCCGGAAAACTTTAAGCCCGATCCCCGACGGCCAAAGAAAGGATGCGCTTTGTCCTCAGGCAGCGCGGCCACGAACTCCTCGACAGCATCGTAGAGACTTTGCCGCAGCCCCTGCACCAAAGGATGCGGATCCGCGAACAGCGAGCCCAGGGTTTGCGTGCCGCCCCGCAGCGTCTGGTCGGTCGGGTGCTGCTTGGTTAGGTGCTTGGCTTGCAGGTACGGAGCAAGGACGCGGTTGAAGCTCTCTATGTCGGCGAAGCCTTCCGGAGGGCGCACAGCGATGGCGCGCGTCAACGCGTCGTAATCAACAAGCGATGTATACGCGCCCTCCTCGCCCAGGAGGCGCAAGACAATCGACAGCCTGGCGAGATTTTCCTGATCCAAGGGCGCCAGCTCAAGCGCCCGCTTCAACGCATCATGGGCATGGCCGAGTTTGTCAACGCGCATAAGCGTTTCAGCATAGCGGCCCCAGATCGCGACTTCGCCCGGCGCTAGCGCCACCGCACGGCGAAAGCTCTCCGCGGCGTCTTCATAACGCTGTGCGCCAAACAGAGACTTGCCGAGAACATCATGGC
>QBMO01000030.1:1843-21468 GCA_003242075.1 Alphaproteobacteria bacterium | reverse complement strand
ATCATGGCCGACAACATTCTCCGACTCGATCGCGAGCGCGGCCCGCGCCTGTTGCTCAGCCTCTTCGTAGTGTCTCACCCGCGCGAGCCGTTCAGCGAATGCCCGGCGCAAGCCCGCATCATTCGGCAAGCGTTGAATGGCGTATGGATAAGACGTCAGGTGCCCTTGCTGATCACCAGCTTCCCACGACGTGTCGGTGAACGCTGTGTGCGCATCGAGATGGTTCGGCGCCAGTTCGATGGTCTTGCGGTATGCCTCCCCGGCGGCGGTTTGATGACCCAAGCGCCGCTCGACATTGCCGATGGCGAACCACGAGACAGCCTGGCTCGGCGCGAGCTGCACGGCTTGACGGAAAGACGCCAGCGCCGCTGCATCATCGCCCAACGCTTCCTGCGCGATAGCGATATTGTGCGCGATGCTGGCGCCACCAGGCTTCAGCACCGCAGCTTGCTTGAGCGCACTGAGTCCCTGCGCCGGCTCTCCCGCGCGCACCAACGCATTGCCAAGCGCCTCATGTGCTTCGGCACGGCGCGGATCGAGCGCGATCGCCCGTTGCAAAGCTGCGATTGCAGGCTCGTAGGCGTCTTGCTCACTGAGCAAGAGACCGAGGTTGAACGTCGCGTCGAACAAGTCGGGCTGCAGCGTCGCCGCGCGTTCAAATGCCAGGCGCGCGCCCGGAATATCGCCTGCCGCTTTCAACGCAGCGCCGAGCGAATTGTGCAGCGGTGCGAATTTCGGTCGTTCGGCGACTGCACGTCGAAAGAGCGCTACCGCCTCCTCCGCTCGCCCGAGTTGGCGCGCGGCGCCGGCGGCGAGCGCAAGTGCATCAGCATCACGCGGCGCTTGTTTCAGCGCTGACTGGAGCAAGGCGTAGGCCTCGCTCGCCTGGCCACCGCGCAGCTTTTGCGACGCGGCGCCGATGAGCGCGGCATGGGGCGAAGCCGATTTCATGACGCCAAATCCCTAAAGCAAAACGGCGGCTCTTTCGAGCCGCCGTTCGCATCTCAGTTTTGAGACTGAGCTTAGTAGCGCAAGCGCAGAGCCACGCGATAGGAACGGCCCAGCTGGTCTTGGGTCGAACCGTCAACGTTGAACTGACCGAACAACGTCGCGTCGGCAAACACCTGAGGCTCTTGATCGAAGAGGTTATCGATATTGCCTGAGACGGTGACGTTGTCGTTCAGATCGTAGCTGGCGCCGAGAGTCCAGAGGCTATACGCCTCCACCGGCTCGGTGCCGAAGCTCGCTTGTTCCATCTCGTCAGTCCACGACCAACGCAACAGCGACGAGAACGCCCCGTTGTCGTAGGTGAAGGTCGTTGCTGCACGCCATTCCGGCGTACCGCCACCGATCGAACCATCGTGGAAGCCGATGGAGTCGAACACCCCGGTACCTTCGTCAAGCTGCGTGATCAACGTAGCGATGCCGAACGTGCCAAGGCCGTCGATGTCGTAGGCCCAACGGATATTGTAGTCGATGCCGGACAGAGCGCTGTGGCCGGCGAAGTTTGCCAGCGACAGGTTCAAGCGATCAACACCACCGAGCGACGTACGTGGGATCGCGGCGCAAGCCGGACCAACACCGTTCGCAGCAAGGCAGTTGTTGAAGGTTGCCGGGATCGAGAGGCTGCCGATCCGATCCTGCAGATCCAGTCTCCAGTAATCAACCGAGACTCCCAGACGACCAACCGGCCACCAATCCGGATTGAACACCACACCTGCGGTGTAGCTGTCCGCGACTTCCGGTTGGAGATTTTGGTTGCCGAACGAGAACGACTGAACCTGAGAGTTCGGCTGAACGAAGGTGTACGGGCCACCGCCGCTGCCGGGGAACACAGCGCCGTTAGCTGCAAACCAAGCCGTGCAGGTTGCGTCGCGTGTAACTTGAGCCGCGCCAACCAGAGCGTTGATCACAGGTGCACCGCAAGGATCGGTGTACGCCGGGAAGTTCTGATCGCCTGCACGGAACAGTTCGAACGCCGACGGAGCGCGGACAGCGCGGTTGTAGATACCGCGGAATGTCAACCACTCAATCGGAGCGTACTCCAGACCAGCCTTATAGGTGTCGGTGCGGCCAGCGCCGGTCGAGTAATCCGAGAAGCGATAGCCGCCCTCGAACCCAAGATAGTGCACGAACGGCTGGTCGCTGATGAGCGGAACGGTGACTTCACCGTAGAATTCCATCACATCATAGCGACCCTGGATCGACTCTTGGGCGTTGAAGCCAAAGATGTCGCCAGCGGCCTTGAACGGGTCCGCGCGCGAGTCGAGCTCTTCTTGCCGGTATTCACCACCGATAGCGAAGCCGATCGGACCAGCGCCCCACAGATCGTATGCGTCGCCGGCGACGTAACCGCCAACGATGCTACGCTCGTATGTGATCGTGTCCGTCGTATCGACGTTGATGAACGCAAGTTGTTGCGCATTCATCGAGTTCAACCCGAGCGGGTTGTTCGTGTTACCGGTCGGCGTGAACGTTCCCAAAGCAGTATTGTTCGGGAACGGGCAACCCGTGGGAGCAGTGATCGGCGCTGCCGTTGCGGCGAGCGAAGTAACGCCGCAAACGTTGATCAGATTGCGGATTGCCGTTGCGCCAACGTTGTTATCCGAGCGCACGCTGGTGCTGTTGCGCGCGTAGGATGCGAACACTTCCCAATCGAGCTCCGAGTTCGGGAACGTGCCGCGCAAACCACCCGTGGCGCCAAACGCGTTGGTTTCGTTCGTGCCAACGCGGAAACCGCCTTGGTTCGGACGAATATCCATAGCCAACTGACGGTTGTCGAGGCCGTTCACAGCCGGATAGGTCAAGTTCAACAGCGCAAGAAGCTGGGCGTTCGCTGACACATAGGGGTTCACGACGACCGAGCCAACGGCAGGATCAATATCGACATTAATCCGCAAGCCGGTGACCGGAGTGGCGGCCAGCTGCTGCTGCGAAACGGAGTTCGTAAAGGTGAACTCAGCAAATGCAGCAAGGGAGTCGTTGATCTCGTATTCCGAGAACGCAGCGACGTTGATGCGTTCGTTCTCGAGGATCAGGAAGTTATCGGAGGCGAAGTCGTAGCGGTCGCCATTCGAAGACGGGCTGGCTTCGCTTGGACCCGAGCCGTTAAACAGTGCGCACTGTTGGAATGGCTCGATGCCGCCGGCCGCATTGAAACGAATGCCGCCGCCGGTCGAGTTGACGCCGTTGCCAGCGAAGCAATCGGCGTCGAGGGTCTGGCCCGAGGCGATTGCAACGTTGCCGACCGTGAAGGCGGTGCCAACCGACGTGACGATGCCCCATGGCGCCGTCCCTGAACCGCCATTCGAGAGCACGGTCCAACCAGGAGGACGAACAAAGTCGCGTGGCACTGAAACGACGTTGCCGGATGGATCAATCATAACAGCGAGCGCATTCGCGGACCAAGGACGCGCATCCGCGCCAACAGAATCGCGCGACTGATAGCCAGCGAAAAGACTGATGTGGCCACGACCATCGGCAAACGCCGTGCCAACCGAGACGTTAAAGCCATACTCCGGGGCCAATCCGTCTTCGGTTTGACCATACGAAAAGCTTGCCTCAAGCCCTTCGAAGTCGTCACGAAGGATGAAGTTGATCGCGCCGGCGACGGCGTCGGCGCCGTAAACGGCCGAAGCGCCGCCCGTGATCAGCTCAACGCGCTCGATGAGAGCCGCTGGGATTGTGTTCAAGTCGACAAGGCCCGACGCAGCCGAAGGGTTGGCGCGACGACCGTTGATCAGGATCAGCGTACGACCCGCGCCGAAACCACGAAGGTCGGCAGTGGCGAAGCCGTTCAGCGACGGGTTGTTGGACGTGATCGTAACGCCTGGCACAACTTGCGGCAGCGAGTTGATCAGTTCTTCGATGTTCACTGTGCCGCTGAGCGAAATTTCTTCAGCGCCGACAGTTGCGATCGGGCTCGTTGTCTGGAAATCGCGCTGACGAATGCGCGAACCGGTAACGACGATAGCCTCTTCAGCTTCTTCCTCGTCTTGTGCGAACGCCGGAGCGCTCATCGCACCCAGGGCCGACAGCGATGCGCCGAGCACGAGAGCGCTCTTCGCAACGGTCTTGCCCAGGCCTGTTTTCTTGGAACTCATATTATTTTCCCCCTGATGCCAAAACGGCTTCAAATCGTACCCGCAGGCGCTGGTCGCGAGGTCATCCCCCCAACTCGACCGCCTGTGCTCCCCACCGAGGCACACTTACGGCATTAACGCCTTCGTCGGCCACGCTAACGACGAGCTTTAACGGTCGCAACGCCGTAGCAACACTTTTTTGTCGCTTTTGGGGGGGGGTGATGCTGGTTCGCAACGCCGAACCGACACGCTTTCGACACGAGCGTTACGAGGATCCGCGAACAAACAAGCAACTCGTCTTTCCACTACTGGATCAGACTGTTGCAGCTGCGGCTTGAACAGTATGAAGCTGGCGCGCCCAGGGGAGGACCAGCCTTGAAATACGCCATTGCCGCCATGTCTGCTGTCGCCGTGCTGTGGACAACACCGATACCTGCGGTAGCCCAGGAAGCGGCCGCCCCCACAACGCCCCAGGCGCTTGAAGCCGTCTATGCCTGCGCCAGCGAAACCGACCAGGCGCGCCGACTGGCTTGCTACGACTCGGCGGTCTCCGCGCTCCGCGGAGCCCAGACCAGCGGCGAAGTGGTCGCCATTGATCGCGGCGATGTCGCCCGTATGCAGCGCGACTCGTTCGGCTTCAATTTGCCGAGCATCGGCCGCCTCCTTCCGCAGATCGGTCATGACGACAATGTCGTGGACAGAGTTGAAGTGACTGTGGCGCGCATGTCTGTTGGCGCCAGTGGCCGCACCACATTCCGCATGGAAGACGGCCAAGTCTGGACCCAAGTGGACCCAGAGCGCGTCTACAACGTCCGCGTCGGCGACATCGTCACCATCCGCCGCGCCTCCATCGGCAGCTTCATGATCAGCTCGCCGCGCGGCGGCGCTGGCATCCGCGTTCGCCGCGCGGAGTAGTTCTCGCGGCGTTCCGCGCCTATCTCTAGGCGATGGCGAAAACACCACAGCCGCCCGGCGTCGCCGAGGCGAACGTCACGTTTGATGCCAACGCCTCGATGTGGATGCCGCATCGGCCGGCGCGGGCGTGGGAGAAGCTTGAGGGCGGCAAGCGCTTCAAACTGGTCAGCGATTACGAGCCGGCAGGCGATCAGCCGACCGCCATCGCCGAACTGGTCGAGGGCCTGAACAAGCGCGACCAGGATCAAGTGCTGCTCGGCGTCACCGGCTCGGGCAAGACCTTCACCATGGCGCAAGTGATCGAGCGCGTGCAGCGCCCGGCGCTGATCCTCGCGCCAAACAAGACGCTCGCCGCCCAGCTCTATGGCGAGTTCAAGCAATTCTTTCCGGACAACGCGGTCGAGTATTTCGTCTCGTACTACGACTATTACCAGCCGGAAGCGTACGTGCCGCGCACCGACACCTACATCGAAAAAGAATCCAACATCAACGAGCAGATCGACCGCATGCGCCACGCCGCGACGCGCGCGATCCTGGAACGCGACGACGTCATCATCGTCGCATCGGTGTCATGCATCTACGGTATCGGCTCGGTCGAAACCTACACGTCGATGACCTTCACAGTGAAGGTCGGCGACGCGATGGGCCTGCAAGAGCTGATCCGCTCGCTCGTCGCCACGCAGTACAAACGCAACGAGGCCGGCTTTGCGCGCGGCATGTTCCGCGTCCGCGGCGATACGGTCGAGCTTTGGCCGGCGCACTTGGACGATCGCTGCTGGCGCTTTTCGTTCTTCGGCGACGAAGTCGAGAGCATTGACGAGTTCGATCCGCTCACCGGCCGCAAGACCGCGACCATGCCGGCCGTCAAAGTCTACGCCAACTCGCACTACGTCACGCCGCGCCTGACGCTCGACCAGGCCGTCGGCCAGATCAAAGACGAATTGAAGCTGCGGCTCGAACAATTCCGCGCCGAAGGCAAGTTGCTGGAAGCGCAGCGGCTCGAGCAGCGCGTCAATTTCGACATGGAGATGATGCTCGCCACCGGCTCGTGCGCCGGCATCGAAAACTACAGCCGCTATCTCACCGGCCGCAAACCCGGCGAGCCGCCGCCGACCATGTTCGAATACATCCCCGACAACGCCATCATCTTCACCGACGAATCCCACGTCACCGTGCCGCAAATCGGCGGAATGTATAAAGGCGACTTCTCGCGCAAGCGCACGCTCAGCGAATACGGCTTCCGCCTGCCCTCATGCATGGACAATCGTCCGCTCAAATTCGAGGAATGGGACGCGATGCGGCCGCAGAGCATCCACGTCTCGGCCACGCCCGGCCCCTGGGAGCTCGATCGCACTGGCGGCGTCTTCGCCGAACAAGTCATCCGCCCCACTGGTCTGATCGATCCGCCGGTCGAAATCCGCCCGGTGCAATCGCACGGCACGTCCCAAGTCGACGACGTCATCGCCGAAGTGAAAGACGCGGCGAAGAAAAACCTGCGCAGCCTCGTCACCGTGCTGACCAAGCGCATGGCCGAGGACTTGACCGAATACATGCACGAGCAAGGCGTGCGCGTGCGCTACATGCACTCCGACATCGACACGGTCGAACGCATCGAAATCATCCGCGATCTCCGCCTCGGCGCCTTCGACGCGCTGATCGGCATCAACCTGCTGCGCGAAGGCTTGGACATTCCCGAATGCGGCCTCGTCGCCATTCTCGACGCCGACAAGGAAGGCTTCCTGCGCAGCGAGACCAGCCTCGTGCAAACCATCGGCCGCGCCGCCCGCAACGTCGACGGCAAGGTCATCCTCTATGCTGACAAGGAAACCGGCTCGATCCAGCGCGCCATGGCCGAAACCAAGCGCCGCCGCGAAAAGCAGCACGCCTACAATCTCGAACACGGCATCACGCCGCAAAGCATCAAGAGCCAAATCAAGGACATCCTCGACAGCGTCTATGAAAAAGATTCACTGACCATCGACCCGCGCGATCCCATGGCCTGGAAACGCGGCGCCGGCCTGAAGGAGCGCAAAGGCGTCGCCGAAGACGCCTCCCCCTTCATCGGCCACAACATCAAAACCTACATCGCCGACTTGGAGCGGCAGATGAAAGACGCCGCCGCGGACTTGGAGTTCGAAACGGCGGCGCGCCTGCGCGACGAGATCAAGCGCCTGCAGGAAACCGAGCTGCTCATCGCCGACGATCCGCTAGCAAGACAAAGCGAAATCAGCGCCAGCGTAAACGCGACAATGCGCGAGAGCGCAGGGAAGTCGCCAAGCACGCCGAAGGCGCGGAATGCGTATCGGGGAAGGCGGCGGAAGGGGCCTTAGGCGAACGGCTCGACTTAACTGCAGGTTGCTCATAAGAGTCGCAGCCGACTCTTTGGTTGAGACAATGAGCAGCGAAGCCCATTTTTCTGTCGATACCCGACTCACGCGGTTGCTTGGAGAGACCTATCGCTCCAGCGAGGCCGCGCTCAAAGAGTTAATAGACAATGCGTGGGACGCTGATGCGTCGAGCGTATGGGTAACTCTCCCAGGCATGGTAAGCGGCGACCCGATAGTGGTTCGTGATGACGGCTCTGGGATGACTTCGCATGAGATGCGAGGCGAATATCTAAACATTGCCAGCGACAGACGTACGCGGACTGGCGAAAGATCGCCGAAGTTCGGAAGAAAGGTGAAAGGCCGCAAGGGGATCGGCAAGTTTGCCGGGCTCACCCTTGCAGGCCAAATGGTCGTGCAGTCTGCAGCGCGCAAGAGACGCTGCACGCTAACGATAAACAAGAAGGACTTGATCGATTACAAGGAAGATCTGGAAGCAGTGCCGCTTCCTTTCACAGAAGAAGACGCTGACGACGAAACAGGCACGATTGTCACGCTTAGTCTACTCGACGACCGACTAAACTTCCCCACGCCTGATCGCCTTCGTGAAGTGCTTATCTATGAGTATGGTCGCGAGCCGGGCTTCACCGTATACGTGAACGGCTCGGCGCTGTCCGTGCAAGATGTGCCCGGCAAGACAACGCAGGTTGAGACTGCGCTCCAAACAGCAGGAAGCGTCAATCTACATTTCACGATCGCCGACTCTAAGAAATCGCCCCGCTCGCCGGGCATCATCCTCAAAGTGAACGGCAAGGCCGTAGGGAAACCGCAGTTGTTCGGCCTCGATGAGGACGAAGAGATTCCGATTAAATTGGCAAAGAAGGTCTACGGCGAAGTCGAGCTAACCGGCACCGAAGACTTTGTGACCGCTGATTGGGGCGGCGTCATCGAAAACAGCAAAGTGTATCAAGAGGCGCAAGCATACATTCAGCAGGTAGTTAAGAAAGAACTTTCAGAAACGCACGCAAAGGATATGGCGCTGCAAAAGGCACGCCTCCAGAAGCAAATCAACGAACGCCTAAAGGCACTTCCTGAAAATCGCCGCTACTTTGCACAGGAGGCACTCAATCGTATCCTGAAACGCTTCTACGGTGAATCAGAAGAACGCATCGCTGTAATCGCAGATGTCGCGTTGGACGCGATGGAGCATGACGCCTACTGGGCGGTGCTCGACAGCATAAACCTGTCAAGCAAGGGCGAAGTTAGCACGTTCGCGGAATCACTAGAGCAGTTCGGGTTGGTCGAACTCTCGGCTATTGGATTGCAGGCGAAGCGCAGACGTCAGTTTCTCGACTTTCTCGATCAGCTGATCGCAAATCCGAAAACGCTCGAGAAAGACGCGCACAAAGCACTAGAAACGAATCTGTGGGTGTTGGGACGCAGGTACTCTTCCATGTCGTCCAATGCGACGCTGCGCGGGATCATCGAGACGTATTGCGACAAGAACTTCAAGGGCGAACGTGCGAGCAAACGCCCAGATTTGCTACTATCTCAGGATTACGGCGACGCCTATCTCTTGATCGAATTTAAGCGACCTTCTCACAGCATCAATCGTGACGACCTGAGCCAAGCAGAGAAGTATCGTGACGACCTATCGCCTCATCTGACCAACAAGAAGATAGACATTTTGATGTTGGGAAAAGGTCGCGTGACAACGATCGATCCGGCGAACATCGTGCAGAACGTCTCTATCCACTCCTACGCGAGCCTAGTGTCAGCCGCGCGAACTGAGATGGACTGGCTTGTTGCGTCTCTGTCGAAATAACGCAATGCCACCCGCCTCATCCCCCGCATCCTGCGCGTGAACCACGCTGGCGAGCACCGAGCCGTCGCGACCTATTCGGCGCAGCTCGCGCACGAAAGAAGCCCCAACGCCAAGCCGCCCCGGCAACTAAGTTGCGTTCTACGTTCGCAACACAGATGGTTCACGCAGCCTGTATCGCACCGCGTTCAAGATGCTCAGGGCGGACTTGTCCGCATTGCGGTTGAAGATGTCGACTGAGTCCTCACCCAGTTGCCCAACTGCCGCCTTCTCGCGCAATTCGTAGAGAGACTTGAGAACGTCTCTCAATTCAAAACTAATCCACCCGTTGAGCACAAGCTGATTCCAGCAAAGGACGTACTTCCGTTGCCGAAAGTAGGTCCTGGCCAATTGCGGCAAACGATCGGGCCGCTGCTTTTCGATCAGCTCAAAGGCCTCTTGAAGTCTTTGAACAATCGAATTCCAACCTGGCTCTAGCCTCTTCTGATTTGTGGTGATGACTTCGGCAGAGGGCGGCGAGTCTTGCCCTCCCTGCTCCACCGACGACTCCGATTCCGGGGGCCCCTCCGGCTGATCATCCATGGCTTCAACTTTTGCAGTGAGAGCCGCAGCTTCAAATGAGACGCCGCCGGCGCTGAACTTGTTAGCGCGCTCCACAAGGCGTCGAACGGGCCCAACAAAGAGCAGTGCAGCGACGAGCGTGACGAACGGCCAAGCGACGTGTCCGATCACCTGTACCCAAAGATTCCAGTATATCCCCCAGCCGTCTGGCAATGGCCAACACATGCACTCCCCCATTATCGACCCACGCCTAACTACCCCTAGTTGAGAACTCCGTCGATATCATTCTAAGCGAGGAGTCGCCTTCAGCTTACAGCCGCCCAACCCGCGATCTGGATTTGGATATGGGCGACTGACGAAAATTGCGGGGATAGAGTCCAACTTATCCGACCGGCCCCGCTCCACCCGCATACTCCGCCGCACATGAACGCCACAGCCCCATCTCCCGCCCCGACACGTCACGCGCCGCTTGCGTTGTGGCGTGTGGCTGAGGCGTTCATGCACACATTGTTCAATCTCTTCGGCGCGCCCGAGGACGTCGCCTTCCGGCACACGCTGACGCGCGCGCCCTATGCGCTCATGCTCTCCTGGATACGCTGCGCCGAAGCGATGCTGCGGCGGCTGTTGCTGATCGAAGCGGCGGCGTTTCCCAAACCCAACACGCGCCCGCTGCTGCATCCGCAGCGAAAACGCGCGCGCAAGCTGGTCGGCTTCGACTGCGACAAGCCGGAAGCGTGGCGCGTGAGTTTTCGCACTCTGGAGCGCGGGCGTCCTCGCCCGCAGGGACGGCGGCCAAAGCTGCGGGCGGGGACGCCCGCGCTCCATACATTCTTCTCCGCCTGGCCGCTGGCGGAGCGGTACGAAGCGCTGATCCGCGTCTTCAACAATCCCGAACCGTTCGCGCGCCGCCTAGCCAAGCGCCTCCACGCCTGCGCCCACCGCATCGGCGAACTGCTTCGCGCGCCGGCCGAGGCGCAGCACCGCGTCGAGTCGTTCGCGCCGATGCGCGAGCTGGCTCTGGCGCGATGGCGGCGGCCCTGCCCCGACACCTCCTAGTCAGCGCGCAAACGCTGAACAAAAAAAACGCGCGACGGAGAAACTCCGCCGCGCGCTCCAGAGGCATGCGCCGCACACAGGGCAAGGGACTGCCTGCTTGCGGCGCCGCCAAACTCAGAACCGATACGCCACCGAGGTCGAGACAACCCATGGATCGATATCGACCTCATCCTGGATCGTGCCGTTAATGGTCACATCGGTGTTGATCCAGATGCGGCGAACATCGAAGTTCACGCCCCAGTGTTCGTCGATGCGATAATCGAAGCCGGCTTGCAGCGCCGGGCCGAACGAGTCGTCATAGTCGATCGTCATGCCGGCCGGCGGCTCATCGTCAATGAACGCCGTGTAGTTCACGCCGGCGCCGACATAAGGTTCGAACTGGCCGAAATTGGTCCACCGATATTTCAGCGTCACCGTCGGCGGAAAATGCGTGACCTCGCCGAGATCGAGCCCGCCCGTGCTCGCCACATCATGCGTCGCCACGCAGCAGAGGAGTTCAGCCGAGATGTTGTCGTTGAAGAAATACTCGATCTGTAGCGACGGCACCCATTCGTCGGAAATGTCCACGTCGATCGGATCGCCGCTCTCGTTCGGCAGAATGCCGGAAACGCCGACCTTGATCTGGAAGTTGTCGAGAACTTCCGCACTGGCCGGCGCCGCGAAAGCGAGAGCCGCGAACGCCGCTACAGCGGCCGCCTGAAGCTTCATCATTGCCATCCCCTTTAGCTCACGGAGAAACAATGACGCCGGCGTCACTTTTGGGATTTGATCTGGATCAAGATGGGGCTGGACAGACTGTCGCGCTTCTTCGCGTTCAAAGAGTCTTCGCAAGTTCTTCCAACTGCCGCGCCGTTTGCGTCCAGCCTTGCTCGAAGCCCATTTCGGCGTGCTGCTTCATCGTCTCTTCGGTCCAATGCCGGGCGACGGCGCGATACATGGTCTTGCCGTTGCCGAGATCCTCGAACGTGATCTCCGCGATCATGAACGGGCCGGCTGGTTGGAAGTCCGGCGTCACCGCATCGGTGGTGATGATCTTTTTGTTCGGCACGATCTCAAGATAGATGCCGGCGTTCGGATACTCCTGCCCTTCAGGCGACGCCATCACGAAAGAGCTGCGGCCGCCGGGGCGAAAATCATTATCGACGCTCTTAATCGTCCACGGCTTCGGCGCGAACCATTGTTGCAACAGCTGCGGATCGGCATAGCACCGAAACAGCTTCTCGGCCGGCGCATCCAGTTCGAGTTCAATCTTCAATTCATGCTGCGCCATGCGTCTCTCCCATTCTCTGCATCTAGGACGAACCGCCGCAAAGAAAACCGACAGGCCGATGCATTATTTCTGCACCGAGAGCGCATCCAAATGCTGACGAATATGCGCCGCTTCGGCCGGCGTATTCGCCAGCGCAATGGCGCGATTGAACGCCTCGCGTGCGTCCTTGGCGCGACCCAATTCTTTCAGCATCGCGCCGCGCATGCCGTGAAAGTAGAAATACTTATCCAACCGCTCCGCCAGCGGCTCTATCATCGTCAACGCCGCTTCAGGTCCACGCAATTTCGAAACCGCCACGGCGCGATTGAGCGTCACCACCGGAGACGGCGTATGCAGTTCGAGCGCCGCATAAAGCTGCTCGATCTCAGCCCAATCGGTCTCCTCCGCCGTCGCCGCATCAGCATGTAAGCCAGCGATCGCCGCTTGAATCTGATACGGGCCGGACTTGCGCGCCCGCATCGCCTTATCGATCAGCGCCAACCCCTCTTGGATCAGAGATGACTTCCACAACGAGCGATCCTGTTGCTCCAGCAAAACCGCCGACCCATCCGCCGCGAACCGCGCCGCCCAGCGCGAATGCTGCAACAGCATCAAGGAGAGCAGCCCCATAATCTCCGGTTCAGCCGGATACATGCGCAGCAGAAGCCGCGTCAGCCGGATCGCCTCATCACACAAAGCGGCGCGCTCGTTTTGATCGGCGCCGGCGGAGTAGCCCTCGTTGAACACGAGATAAAGCATCGCCGCCACCGCCGCTAAACGCTCGGCTCGTTCAACGGCGCCCGGCGTCTCGAACGGCACGCCGGCGCCGGAAACTTTCGCCTTGGCGCGCGTAATGCGTTGCTCCATCGCGCTTTCGCCGATGAGAAAAGCGCGCGCGATCTGCTTGACGCTCAGCCCCGAAACCAGACGCAGCGCCAAGGCAATCTGTTGCGTCGCTGGCAAATCAGGATGGCAGCAAATGAACAGGAGCCGCAGCACATCATCGCGATAGTCCGCCGCATCGAGCCGATCCGCTTCAGCAGCTTCCGCATCTTCGCCGTCGGAGAGCACGTCTTCGTCCGGCAATTCCGTCAGCTTACTGCGCTTGCGCACGCTATCGATCGCAGCATTGCGGCCAACCATGATGAGCCAACTGGCGGCATCGCGCGGCGGGCCGTTCTTGGGCCACGATTTCAAAGCGCGCAGGCAAGCGTCTTGATAGGCTTCCTCGGCCAGATCGAGATCGCGGAAGTAGCGCAGCAGAGCCGCCACCGCCTGAGGGCGCGCGGCGACGAGCGCGCCTTCGATCCAGGCGAGATCGCTCACTTAGGCGCCCTGATTGTAAATCATGATCGGGCGCAATTCGTAAGCGCCGCCAGGATTAGCCGCCGTCAACTCGCGCGCGAAGGCGAGCCCTTCTTCGAGGTTGTCGACATCGATGATGTAAAAACCAAGCAGCTGCTCCTTGGTCTCGGCATACGGCCCATCGAGCACCGCATCGTCGCTCTTGCGCAGCGTTGTGGCAGCCGAGGTCGGCAGCAAGCGGATCGACGGCTTCAGCTTGCCGGCCTTCTCCCACTTCTCATGCACGACATTGAGCCGCGCCATAACGGCGTCGTCTTCCTCCTTGGTCCAGGAGAACACTGCCGCCTCATCGTTGTAGCAAAGGATGGCGCACTTCATCGGGTGAGGCCTCATATCTATAAGGACGCAGCCATAAGGCCGATCCCGACAAGCGGTCGAGGATTTTTCGACAGCTTAAGCCTCCGCAATGTTCGGCGATGGCGCTTGACGCTGACGCGCCCGCTTCGGTTCAACAGACGGGCGAGGTGGGAAGAAATGGCGGACGTCTATGTCGCTGCCGCGCCGGGTGAGGAAGCCAAGGCGCGCGGGCTCGCAGAGGCCCTGACGGCGCTTGGCTTTTCCACACAGTCCGGCGCGCCCGCCGAAAGCGACATCGCCAAGTTGGCGGACGAGCCCGAATGCGTGCTGGTGGTCTGGACACGCGGCGCTTCGAATGCGCCATGGCTGACGGCGCTCGCCATGCTGGCGATGGACCGCAAGAAGCTGATCAGCGCCGAAGCCGAAACCGGCGCAACGCCAGCGCCCTTTCACAACGCGCCACGCATCGATCTCGCCGCTCGCGATCGGGCTAAGTTCAAAACGCGTTTCCAAGCGCTGATCGTCGAACTCGACAAGCTCTCCCCCACCAAAGGCGACGCCAAAGCTCTGCCGGATGCTTTGATCAAAGCGCGTGCGGCGTTGCTGAAACCGATCGTGCCGGAGGTCGGCGCGCGCTGGCGCAGCGTTGGACTTTTTACAGCCGCCGTTGCGGCCTTGTTCGTCGTGGGCTTCGGCGCGGGGCGTGTGATCCAAGCGGTGCGCTCTGGCGACTTTCTCGTGGCGACGCCGCAAGCCGAAGCAACGCCAACCGCGGCAACAACGCCGGCCGTCAGCGAAATCACGCTCGCCGAACTTGAACGCCAGCCCTTGCGCGAGATCGTCGCGCGCATTGATGCGAGCGCGGCCGAGCGCATAAAGGCTGGCGCGGAGAACGGCGAAGCGTTGCAACAAACTTTGGCCTGCCTCGCCCATCTCGGCGGCGCCGAAGGCTTTCTGCCGAGCCCCGTCAGCGCCCGCGAACAATGCGACGCCGCAGCTGCACAAAACAATCCGGCAGCACTCTATTTCTCCTGGGTGCTCCACCGCGAAGCGCCGCATGCGGGGCTGACCGAAGCAGAAGCGCGCGGGCGTTTAGCGCAAGCAGCGCAGCTAGGCTTCACGCCAGCGCTAATCGACTACGCCCAAACGCTGGGTGACCAAGCCGAAGCCGGCCGCCTCTTCCTCTCCGCCGCCGAGAAAAACGACCCGCGCGGGCAATTCCAATATGCGCGCTGGCTACGCGATAGCCCGGCCGGTCCGCGCGATCCGGTCGCCGCCATCCCCTATCTCGAACGCGCGGCGCGTGCGGGTCAACACGATGCACAGCACATGCTAGCGACACTCTATCGCGATGGCGTCGGCGTCGAGCGCAATGCCGGCCGGGCGCGGGCGCTCTACGAACAGGCTGCGCGCGGGCGGCATACGCCGGCCATGTTCAATCTGGCCGATATGCTCCGCACTGGTTCCTCCGAGGATCGGGCCCGCGCCATCGTGCTTTACCGGGAACTCGCCTGCATGGCCGACGAGCGCCAAATCCAGCCCATGGCCGCCGCGCGCTTACGCGCATTGCAAGAAAGCGCCTCGTGCCGCTAACAGAAGCGATGTGGCAGAAGAAATACGAAGGCGGCGAACCGCAGCGGGTCAATAAATGGCTCGCCAATGAAGGCGTGTGCTCGCGTCGCGAAGCCGAAGAGCTGATCGGCCAAGGGCTGGTCACGATTGACGGCGAGCAAGTCAACGATCCTGGCCGCAAGATCTTGCCGGGCCAGACGCTGCAATTGAAGCAGAGTGCCGATAAGCGCCAGATTAGCGTGGTCATCAATAAGCCAGTCGGCTTCGTGTCGGCTCACCCAGAGAGCGGCCAAGTCCCCGCCGCGCGATTGCTGACGCAAGACAACCTCGTCGGCGCAACGTCGAATATGCCGACGAGAAACACACGGCTCGCGCCACTCGGGCGACTCGATCAGGATTCGCGCGGGCTATTGCTGCTGAGTGAAGATGGCGTGCTAGCGCGGGCGCTGGTGGGCGAACATTCGAAGCTCGACAAAGAATATCTCGTCCGCGTCGATGGCCACATCACGGATGAAAAACTCGCGCTCCTCCGCCACGGCTTGTCGCTCGATAACCGGAAACTGAAGCCCGCCAAGATCACGCAGATGGAGCCGCAGCGCATTCGCTTCATTCTGAACGAAGGCCGCAACCGGCAAATCCGGCGCATGTGCGAACTGGTCGAGTTGGACGTGACCGATCTCCTGCGCATACGCATCGGGCCGCTGAAACTGGGCGAACTGCAGGAAGGCAGATGGCGCGCGCTTACGCCAGCCGAACGCGAAGCCCTGATCACGGCCAGCAAATGAGCTCACCCGAACACGCCGCCGAAGATTTGCTCGCACGCGCCGCACTCGCCTCGCCTGCGGACGTTTTCGCCGACGGCGCCGATCTCGATCTCGCGAAGGCAGGCGCTGATTTGTTGGTAGCGGCGAAGCTCGCGAAGTTCGCGGACGACGGCCGCACGCAAGTTGCGATCACCAATGCCGGCCGCTATTGGGCGCTCCACGGTGGCTATTTCGCATTTCTGAAAGAGGAGCCGCCGAGCGGTGGCGGCGGCGGACGCAGCCGCAATCCGGAGCTGGAAGAAACGCGCCTGATGCTGATGCGGCTGAGGCTCAACACGTTTTGGTGGAGCTTCGGGATTTCGATCGCCGGCTTTCTGATTTCGATCGTGTCGCTGATCGTGGCGTTCAGCCTCGGCGGGCGTCTGTTCGGCGGCGTTTGATTGCGATCAAAGCGCAATGAAAGACCGCCAACTAACCTCCGCGTCGGAGGTCCATCATGTTTCCGTTTGCTTGGTTCGTTGTCGGCGCCATGACGACATTTCTCGTGGTCCTTGGCCTCACGGCCTTCTTCACGAAGGAGCGCTGATCCCGTTGCGGCGGCGCAATTCGGCGAGCAAAGCCGAGTCGAACACTTCGGCGGGCGCGACGTTCAGCGCCTGGATGAATTCGGTCATATCCGAACGCGCATGCGCTTGGTTGAAACTCGCGCCCGCTATGATGCCGCGGCGGAAGAGATATTCGTCCGATCGGCCCGTGAAAATGTAAGCTGGCGCCCAATTGAATCCGGCAGCCTTCGCTAGCTCATTGGTGCAGTTTGAAACGATCGTGTTGTAATAGCGCGGCGTGGATTCCAGCGACTCCGTGCGCTCCAACAATTGCGTCAGAAGCTGGCGCGACTGCGCATTGGTGATCGCTACCGGATAGACGAACACTTCGTGGTCGAGCATCACGGCGCGGCGTGTCAGCAGATCGCGCGCTGAAGCCCAGATGTAAGTCAGCTCGAACGTGTTGAAGATGCCGCGCAGTGCGGAATAGTCTTCGCCCTGCTCGCGACGCGCTTCGATGGTAAGACCGAGTAAGCGATCGCCCTCGAACTCGAACAGCAGCAACGTGTGCGCCGCCAGTTGCGAGCCCGGCTGCGGCTCCAGCATGAACCAGACATTGCGCAATTGATCGAAATCGTAAGCGGCTTCGATGTACGTCTCGGCAACAACCTCCGGGCCCAGATAAGACCAATCGCTGACCGGCGCGACGGTGAAGCCGGTTTCTGTCAGCGTCACATCAGGCGCGTGCGCGAGATAGGGATACCAATCGCGATCCGTGCGCGGCGGCTGCGTGATCGAAGCCGCACTGCCCAAAACCAGGATCGCGAAAATGCAGGCCACTGCTGGCCTAAGCGGGTTGGCGAGAAACCAGGACAATAAACGCTTCACGCCGGCTCCCCGCGATTTCTACCTTGCACCTAGGCCGCGTCGGTTAAGGCCGGGTTGTTCGCCGCCGCACGCACCCCATGTGAACTCGACGGCGCGCTCGTTTCTAGCGGCGTGACGCCCCCCATGCTATCGGGCCTGGCCCGACCTTAAGAGGAGACCTCCCATGGCGCTGCGCATCGGCGACAAAGCCCCGGATTTCGAAGCCGAGACCACTAAAGGCAGGCTTAAGTTTCACGAGTGGCTGGGCGACAGCTACGGCATCCTCTTTTCACACCCAAAGGATTTCACGCCGGTTTGCACCACCGAGCTGGGCTATCTCGCCAAGCTCGAGCCTGAGTTCGCCAAGCGCAATGTGAAGGTCATCGGGCTCTCGGTCGATCCGGTAGAAAACCACGAACGCTGGCGCAGCGACATCAAGGAAGTCACTGGCGGCGACGTGCAATATCCGATGATTGGCGACCACGATCTCAATGTCGCCAAGCTCTACGACATGCTGCCGGCCGAAACCGCGGGCACGTCGGAGGGCCGCACGGCGGCGACGAACGCAACGGTGCGCGCGGTCTACATCATCGGACCGGACAAGATCATAAAGGCGACGCTCACCTATCCGATGTCGTCAGGCCGCAACTTCGATGAAGTGCTGCGCCTCGTGGACTCGATCCAACTCACCGCCAACCACAAAGTGGCGACGCCGGTGAACTGGAAGAACGGCGAAGACGTCATCATCGTCCCAGCCGTGTCCGACGATGAAGCCAAGACCCGCTTCCCGAACGGCTGGACCACGCTGAAGCCCTATCTCCGCATCGTGCCTCAGCCGAAAGGCTAATGCTGCACTGCAACCGCCCCCGCCAAGCGGAGGCGGTTGCGCGTTCGGCGCGAACGTAGGACTCTCCTCCCCGGAGGAGCGCCCATGATTTTCGAGCAAGTCGCGAACGGCGGCTGCCAATCGTATCTGATCGGCTGCGGGGACACCTGCGCCGGCGCCCTGATCGATCCGGAGGTGCGCAAGATCGACCGTTACCGCGCGCTCGCGGCGCAGCACGGCGTGCGCATTCAATACATTATCGACACCCACACTCACGCCGACCATTTCAGCGCCTCCAAGCAATTGAGCGAAGCGCTCGGCGTGCCGGTGGTGGCGCATCGGCTTTCGCCGGCGCCGTACGTCGATCTTCGCGTCGATGAGGGCGATGTGATCAAGGTCGGCAACATCCGGCTCACCGTGCTGCATACGCCGGGGCATACGCGCGATTCCATGAGCCTGGTCGCCAGCGACCGCGTCTTCACCGGCGATGCACTTTTGATCGGTGCGACGGGTCGCACGGATTTGCCGAGCGGCGATCCTGAAGAGCTGTACGATTCACTGTTCGGCAAAATCCTGAAACTCGATCCAGGCATGCGCATCTATCCGGCGCACATCTATAAAGGCGCTTCCTGCTCCACCATCGAAGAAGAGCTGCGCTCCAATCCGCGCCTGCAAAAGCGCGAGCGCGGCGAGTTCGTCGAGATGATGCGCACGCTTTCGCTCTCGATGCCGGAGCACCTCACCGAAGCGCTGCGCGTGAACATGAGCGGCGGCGTTTCAGTGGCGCAGCTGCTCGCCGAAGCGGCGGCGGAGGTGCCGTTCATGTCGATGGAGGAGGTGAAAACCCGCATCGGCGCAGGCGCCAACGATTTCATCGTGCTCGACGTGCGCGAACGCGACGCCTTCGACGGCGGCCATATCCCGACGGCACAGCATCTCCCGCGCGGGATCCTGGAGCTCAAAGTCAACGAAGCGCTGCCGGATCCCACCGTGCGCATCGTCACCTATTGCGAGTTCGGCAAAATCTCCACGCTCGCCGCCGCCACCCTCCGCCGCATGGGCTTCACCCGCGCGGTCGCGCTCGATGGCGGCATGAAGGCGTGGAAGGAAAAGGGCTTTCCGGTGGAGCCCCAGACTCAGGCCTGAACGTCAGCCGTGTCCGGATGCCTGCGGAAGTACGCCACCGCGAACGCGCAGCTGGCGCGGAGCTTCGCATTATCGGCCCGCGCCTTGTCCACCACATGCGCCATCAGTTTCGAAGCATAGCCCCGGCCCCGCGCCTCATGGGGCGTCTCGACGTGCATGATCACGCGCACGCCGCCAATATCGCGATAGTCCGCGATCGACATCCCTTCCGGGGCGTCAAGCTCGTAGCGGCGG
>QBMO01000030.1:0-1833 GCA_003242075.1 Alphaproteobacteria bacterium | reverse complement strand
ATCATGGTCTCTGGCTAACGCGGCGCGGTGAGTTTAGTTCGAGTCCGTGAATTATCGCCACGCCTTCCACGCCGGCAATCATGCTGACGTATTAAAGCACGCCGTGCTTCTCTTTTGCCTGGATGCGCTGAAGAAAAAGCCCGCGCCGTTCGCAGTGCTCGACACCCATGCCGGGCGCGGGTTCTACGACTTTCAGAGCGAGGAAGCCGCCCGCAGCCCGGAATGGCAGGACGGCATATCGCGGCTCTGGACCTGGCCCGAGCCGCCGCCGCTGATCGCGCGCTATCTCGACGCCGTGCGCAGCTTCAACGCCGACGGAACCTTGCGCACCTATCCGGGCTCCCCCGTCTTGGTGACGACCAATCTGCGCGACGAAGACGTGCTGATTGCATGCGAGCTACACCCCGAAGAGCACGCCGCCCTAAAACGCGCGTTGCCGCGTCAGGCCAATGTGCAAGTGCACGCACGCGATGGCTGGGAAGCGCTCGGCGCGCTGTTGCCGCCGCCGCAACGGCGCGGGCTGGTTTTGATCGATCCGCCTTATGAAGCGCCGGATGAGTTGACCACTTCGGCGCGTGCGCTCGGGCCCGCGCTGAAACGGTTTGGGCACGGCGTCTATCTGTGGTGGCGGCCATTGAAGAGCGAGAGCGCGCTCAATGCGGCCGACGCCGAAGCGCGCGCGCAAGGCGCGAAGGAAACGCTGCGCGCCGATCTTTGGGTGGCGCAGCCTTCGCTGGAGGGACGCCTCGTCGGCTCAAGCGTCTTCTTGATCAACCCACCGTTCGGCTTGCGCGAGGCGTTGAAAGAGGCGCTGCCGTTTCTGGCGGAAGCGCTGACCAAGGGCCAAAGCGGCTGGCGGCTCAAATAAAAGGGCGCGGATTGCTCCGCGCCCTTCCCCCTGCCACGCGCGTCGCGGCTTACGCGACGATCAGCGCGGCTTGGTTCACAATCGCGAAGGCGGCCGGAAAGAACGCCGCCGTGGCGATGATCAAGCTGTAGAATTTCAACATGGCGCGCTCCCAATCTGCAAGTCCATCGCGTCGCTGCGATGCACATGAAACTAGGAGCGGCCCGTGCGGCCCGCCGTGACGATTGTCACAGAGCTTGCGCGCCCGGCGCGCCTGCGTGCATGACGGTGCTATGAGCTTCGACACCGCGCTTGCGTTCTTGCAGCAACCCCACATCGCCATTCCGATCGTGGCCGCGACCGTGCTTGCTATCGTGCTGATGAAGCGGCCGTACACGGCGCTTTATGTGGCGCTGATGCCGCTGATCAACTGGTCGTTCGCCGCCGTGCCGACGACGCCTATTCCGGACTGGTTGGGCGGCGGCATGTTTCAGCCGCTGGCGATCGTCACCGGCTTGGTTTTGGTGGTGCGCGACTTTGCGCAGCGGGAAATCAAGCACTGGATTTTGGGCGCCATGTTCATCGGCCTGGCGCTTTCGACGCTGACCGCTTGGCCGGTTATCGTGCTCGCCAGCGGCCTTGCCTTCTTGATCAGCGAGACGGTCGATTGGGCGGTCTATACCTTCACCAAGCGCCCGCTTTCGCAGCGCATCATGATTTCCAGCGCGTTTTCCGCGCCGCTCGATCAGGTCGTGTTCATCTGGTTGGCGTCGCAGGTGGTCGACGGCATTTTCGCCTGGGGCACGATTTTCGCGGGCATTATCTCGAAGCTTGTCGGCGCTTACGCCGTCTCGCTCTTCGTCGCCGCGCAGGAACGGCGGGCGCTAAAACGAGATGAATCCCGCGTAAACCCGTGACTTGCCGCTTGCGCAGGGGAAACCGCTCGCGCATAAGCGAAGGGTGAAAAGCTGGCGTGTCGCCAGCAA
>QBMO01000002.1:126228-138288 GCA_003242075.1 Alphaproteobacteria bacterium | reverse complement strand
GAGATGGACAACAACACTGTCGAGCGCGCGATCCGGCCTATCACCCTCAGCCGCAAAAACGCGCTCTTTGCAGGATCGGATGAAGGCGGCGTCGCGTGGGGCGTCATCGCCTCGCTGATCGAGACCGCGAAACTCAACGGCGTCGAGCCGCTCGCCTATCTGACCGATGTGCTCACGAAGCTGGTGCAAGGCTGGCCCTCGAACCGCATCGACGACCTGCTCCCGTGGGCCTACGTGTCGTAGAACCACCGCTTACGATCGAACTGACCGACTTCTCCGTCTATTACAGTCAGGGCGCTGCCGAAGAGGCCATTGCGGCGCTTAGAGCAGGCAACAGTGAGGTCATCTGCGAGCGCGGTCAGCTCTACAAGCTCACGAAACACTGGACAGACTGGGTGGATTACTGGTCGGTCGACTTCGACTATGAGAGCCGCAAGGAGATCATCAAAGTCCCCGTCGGAACCGGCATTAGTGGCGTGGCGACGCTCCCCGGCATGGAAGGCCCGCAAACCGAGTTGACGCTGCCTGCCTTCGAGGAACGCTGGACCGGCGCTTACATCTTCGAAAACGAGTGGCAGAGCTTCCGCACGAGGCAAAGTCGCGACCTGGAACTAATTACCGCAGAGCACACCTACGACACGCCCGGTCGCTACACCGTCGCGGTCAAGGTGATCGATATCTTCGGCAACGACACCATGACGTTGGTGCCAGTGACTGTAGGCTGATGCTGCTAAATCGATAAATCGAGCTGTCGCGTCCAGGCCCGGAGGTATCACCCTAAGAGGCGGTACACGCTCGCCCGCGCAATCTTGAGCTTACGCGCAATGTCTGCGGGTCCAACGCCGTTGTCGCGCAACTTGCGCACCGCAACAGGATCGATTGAAGGCCGACGCCCTTTGTAAGCGCCCGCTGCCTTCGCTTTGGCGATACCTTCCAGCTGACGCTCGCGACGCAGGTTGGTTTCGAACTCCGCGAATACGCCGAGCATATCGAGGAAGGCCTTGCCCGCCGCCGTGCTGGTGTCGATGGGCTGCTCGGTGGCCTGCAACTTCGCGCCGCGCGACTTTAGTTTCACCACGATGTTCTGGAGATCGGCAATCGAGCGGGCGAGGCGGTCTATCCGCGTCACAACCAACGTGTCGCCGTCGCGGATGAAGTCGAGAATTGCCGCCAGTTCGGGGCGACCCTTTGTTGAAGTACCGCTGGCCTTCTCTTCGCGGATGATGGAACAGCCAACCTTCGTCAGCGCCTCCACCTGGATCGAGTTGTCCTGGTCGTCGGTGCTTACGCGCGCGTATCCAATTTTCGTCATTCGACCCTCGCTATGCATTGATAGGGTCTAGAGCATTGTAGCAGAGCGTCTTTTAATCGGCAACACGACTTGTATAAGACGTACAAAACGCCTTGCGCGCGCGTCTTGCTAGGGCATAGCCATGTAATGCGCGTCGGCTCTGCACTTCAGTACGAGATGCTAATCCCCTCGTTAAACGGATTGATACGACGCGGATGTCGGACGATGTCTCGCAAGTCGTGATCAATTTTGGCGAGGTATGCTTTTCAGCGGCGCGCTTCGTCAGGATGGTTGGCATAGTACCGCTCCAACCATTGTTCGGCGGCTGCTCTCGTGGCGGTGCAGTGCGATGGTATAGTTGCGATGAAGCGTCGAACAACGGCAGGTTCACTTCCGATAACGCCGTTCCCTCGGAAGCGGTCCCTGCTATCGTTGCCCAACCATCTCCGCTGAGCGGCTTGGCACTGCATGGGCCGGATGCGCTGTTCCAATCGTGCGCGCATGGCAGTGCAGTAGTGCGGGGTGCGGCTATATAGCTGCTCTAACGACGTAGTGTTGTCTGCCTGATGGTAGCCGCCGACCACGTATTCGCGCTCGATGCGAGTGCAGGCGGCGTCTTGCTCCCATGTCAGCGCCTGCGCAGCGGCGGACGGAGACACGTTAGCCGTGGCGAACATCACGCCCGCGAATAGCATAAAACGCATGAACGCTTCTTCCTTGCTCACGGCGTTTGCGACGAGACGGGGTGCAGGTCCGCTAGGACGCGCTCTACTTCAGCCCGCTGCGTGCGGTTCATCCCGCTCTCGTTCATGCCCGGCGCGCCCGTCCAGGTGTAGGTTTGAAGCTGCTGCCAGCCAACCACTACAACGCCGTTCGACACCATGGCGGTGACGACGTGGAATTGTAGCCTCGGTTGCGGTCCGTATCCTTGTGTCAGCAGCGCGCCCGCCAGCACGCCCGCGTCTCGGTCGCAGATGATGTGGCTGGGATCACTCGACGCGACGTTGAAGCCTCCGGTCGCGCATCGAACCACGATCTGATCCCGGACCTGCTCGGGGGTCATCCCTGCTATGGTCCTAGTCGGTCTAACGGATTGTTGGGCGCGCGCTGCCGCGTTCTCCTGGGCCGTGCAGAACGCGCGACCGCATGTAGGTTCTGTGGCGCAGCCGGTCAGGATGAGCGCAGTCGTGATGATCAATGCTCTCATTCGAGTTTTCTCCAATCGCAGCTGGCGCATCCGGCGTCGTCCAAGTCCGCAGCCATGCTCAGATATGCAGCTACGTGCAGGAGCCCGACTGCGAATTTTAGGACATATACATAGTAGAACTGCGGTACGCTAGCAAGGCGTAGTATTGCTCGGTTTTGAGGGCTGACCCGCAGCGCTACGCCAGCCGCCATCGGCGGATGAAGAACCTCAGATTGATATTCGGCTCGGGCGTCCAAAGGCGGCGCAAGGCGCTTGGCTGGACGCAAGCGCAGCTTGCCGAGCGCGTTGAACTCTCAGCCGATGGTATCAGTCAAATCGAGCGCGGAAAGATCGCGGCGAGCTTCGACACCATTGGTGCGCTCGCGGAGGCCCTCGACGTTCATCCCGCAGAGCTATTCGGCGGTCTGCCGCTCGTCCCCGGCAAACGGCATCTGCCCCTCACGAAGATCGTGGAGCGCCTGCGCGACGCGACACCGGCGCAGCTCAAGAAGATCGGCGTGGTCGTGAACAGCCTATTGGAAGACTAGGGCGCGGTCACAAGCCGTCGTGACAAGGGGGATGGTTCTGCCGGTGATGTACCGGAGAAGATGACAACCGCCGCCCGTTTTCGTGACACGTCCGATGACAGGCGCAGCCTGAAACGAGCCTGCAAAGTTCGCCGCGTGCACGCACTTTCGTGACGACATCCCCAGATTGTAGCGCACGCGCGCATGAAGAGTGGGTTTGTCACGACTTGCACCGATAACGTGCCGGTACGGAGATTGCCCCTCACCGATAGGGACCGCGCAGTTCTCACTGATGGGCTGACGACGGCGCGGCGAGGGAGGGCTATGGGCGTCCTACGGCTAGCGCTGCAAGCGCACCGCTAGCGCGCGGGCAGGAGCCGCTGAAGGCCCGCGACCAGTCATCGCGCACCGCCCTCTATGTTCGGCCAAGTGCTGCGAAGCCGCTGGACCACGGCGTCGTTCGCTTGCCGCCATTTGACCATTGCCGGATCACCACCGGGACCGAAGGGTTTGGGCGGCAACGAGCGCTCGACATGTTCTGCAATCTCGGCCTCGCGGTACTGGCTGATCGCGTAGTTGGAGCAAAGGGAGAGGTTGAAGTGATCAGGCGTGGCTGAGACTTTATCGCGGTGGCGCGCAAGTTCAGATGCGATCTCGGATTGCAGATACTCTTGGGCAAAGCGCGTTGCGATCTTACAGGCGAGATCGAGCCGTATTCTCTGCGCTTGACAATCTGTCCAGAACATTTGGAGCCGCTTCACTCGCTCGGGATGATTGAGGGGAGGCGCAGACCAGCCCTGAAGCTTGCAACCCTCGTCGAAGGCGTTTTGAAGTCGGAACAAATCGTCGCTTATCATCAAGTCGTCAGGGCTGACTTTCTCCTGCCAACTGCTTCCGATTTTGCGACCGCCTGTTCTCGTCTCGATTTTTGAAGAAGACGTGGAAGTACTCTTGTCGTCCTCCTGTTCATGGAAGCGGCTTTTCGTGCCTAGTTGATCAGGGTGTTGCTGCCTTTCCGATGCGGTGTTGATGTCCGTATCAATGCGGCTGCGAATGCGGTTCTTCCTGCCTTTTTGAATGCCGTTTTCAAGCCGTGTCGCAACCCCTTCGCGGAGGCGGAGGTACCTGCTGTTGGGTGCGCGTCCGCTTGGATGTGGGCCTCGCGTCGTCTCGATCATCTGGGCCGCCGTCAAGCTCGCGAGTGCCGTGCGTATGGCGCGGGGCTTCGCAGTTACGCCATCCTGCTCGATAAAATCTTCATCAGTCTTGACGACCCACACCTTCTCGGCGCGCTTAGCCTTTGCGTAAGGCTCCCACCACCAAAGCGCGGCGAGTATTTGGGCTTCGATCGGGTTGCCCGTCAGCGCGAACGCCGCGCGCTGGATCGCCGCCCTCGGAAGGCGCTTTTCATCGGCCATCTGGATCACCTTTGCTTCACGGACTTTGATGACGGATCGCTACGCAGGGCACGGCGGAGCCGCTTTCTTACGCACCAAGCTTCGAACCAAGCCTTCATCTCATCCCTTTGAAACCGCAATCCCCCGAGCGCGCGACGAGAAGTGGGAAAGCTCGGGTCGTCCTTTCGCCGCCGCCAAAGTGTCGTTCTTGACCAGCCGCAAAGTGCGGCTGCTCCATCAATGTGGACTTCCGCGGCGGAGATTGGCGACTTGTGGCGTTTCACGACTGCTTCTCCAGAGCAGGCGTTCGCACGCGGCTCTCGACGTATTCGGCCAAATGCTCTTGCAGATAGGCGACGCGGCTGCCGCCAAGCTTGAGAAATTTTGGCCCGACACCTAGCCTTCGCCAGCGTTCAAGCGTGGGCACACTGAAACCTAGATATTCGGCAGCTTCTTGTTGGGAGAGCTTCAAAGACATGTTCATCCTCTTCAACGTTGGATGATCACGCTTCCAATAGGAGGGGAATGATCATCCCTCCTTGGATCGCTATGATGCCATGCACGCCCCATCAGTCAACATCATTGGGGTGCGATACTCACAGTGATTTTACAGTGTTTTCTGCAACTGATTGCACGACCTGTTTGATCTATGCAGCTACCGGCAAAACTTGTTTCAAATGTTCAGCCGTCCCCCGGCGACTGTCGCGACGAGGTTTGCCGCTTCCCTCAGAGTGTCGTCCATAAGGTGCGCGTAGCGCATAGTAGTCTGTGCCTGTGTGTGGCCGAGCGCTGCGCCGACCACCGCCAGCGAGCAGCCCCGTGAGATCAGGATGGAAGCATGCGCGTGTCGTAGATCGTGGAAGCGCACGTCTTCCAATCGCGCGCGCCTGCGGATTGCGCGCCAAGCACGCCTCAGCCTTGTCAACGTTGTCTCTGGGTTGCCAGGGCTCACCAGATCGATAGAGGGATTGAGTGTGCGCAACTCGCGCAACACGGCCACGGCATCAGAGGACAAGGGGAGGCGGTGCATCCGCCGCTGCTTTGTAGTGGCCCTCGGCTTCACCCAAACGCCCGTCTTGAGATCGATGTCAGGCCAGCGGGCTTGAAGGATTTCGCCGCGCCGCGCACCAGTGAGCAATGCGAACCAAACCAACAGCGCCGAGGCGCGATCTTCGTGTTCATCAACGGCCTGCCGTAGCCGTGCGATTTCCTCCTCGGTCAAATACCGCTCACGCGCCTCTTCATGATTTGGTTTGATACCGACTGCTGCGTTCTGGCCGATCCATCCGGCCTTGAGTGCGAGACTGAGCGCGCAACGCAGCGAGGCGTAGATCCGATTGGCATTAGCTGGACCATTGGCGCTGAGATCGCGATGCAGCCTAGCGATCTTAGCAGTGTTCAGCTCCGACACCTTCAGCTTCACGCCGAGGCCGTCGAGGATTTGCTTCCAATAGCGTCGTTCGTTGGCCACTCCGGCGCGTGTACGGTTTGGCTCGCCATTCGGCCGTGACGCGGTCACATGCTGCGTCATATAAAGATCATGCAGATCGGCGAGCGTTGGCGCGTGCTTAAGCGCCAGCGCAGTCTGCCGCGCTTCTTGGCGTTGTTTCAGGGGATCGGTGCCTAACTGAGCTTGCGCCTTCCGTGTCATTGCGAGCTTACGTGCCGCGAGTACCGATAGTTCGGGATAGGTACCCAAGCTCATGCGGCGTTCGCGACCATCAAAGGAGTACGCGACTCCGAACGAGACCTGTCCTCGCGCTGATACGCGCACGAAGAAGCCGTTCTGTTCAGTGTCGCGGATCAGAATCTGCGAGTCCCGGTGGTGCTTGGTCATGTGCACCACCAGCGCGTTGTCGATCTTGCGTTGGCCGAAAGCCGGGCCGGTCATGCGTTCCGTTCTCTAGTACGACGCTAGTACGAAGGGCGGTTGCGGGTTCGTGCTGCGCGATGAGTTCGAATGATGGCCTTTGATGGCCAATAATGGCTGTAAAATCAGTCATTTAAACTATACACCGCGCAAAAGCCCATGCAATCCTCGCTTTGCGAACGGAGCGCCGCGTAGGCTACGAATCTGGGGGTCAGGAGTTCGAATCTCTTAGGGCGCGCCATTTTCCCAGCACCACTGGTCGAGGACAGGGCTAGACGTCCCTCCGGATAGATCGATTCCCATCGCGGCTTTGGAAAAGCTCGGTTGCGTCCCTATTCTGTGGGGAGCGAGGGAGTGCGCTGTCTGTGGATGCGAAAGAGGTCATACCGCCGTTTCTGAGCGTGCGCGTCTTTGAGGCGGCGGCGCGCTCGTTGAGCTTTACGCGGGCGGCGGAGGAACTGGGCATCACTGCCGGCGCCGTGAGCCAGCACATCCGCGTGCTCGAAGACTTCGCCGGCCAGCCGCTGTTTCGGCGCTTGGGGCGGGGGGTGGAGCTGACGGACGCCGGTCAGGCGGCGTTCAGCCATGCGAGCGCTGCCATGGCGGAAATGCTGCAAGCCGGGCGGGCCATGCGCGCAAGCATGCGCGGCCGCCGCATCTCGCTTTCAACCGCGCCGTCCTTCGCCTCGAAATGGCTGATCCCGCGCTTGAACCGCTTCCAGGACGCCTATCCTGACGTTGAAGTGCGCATGTCGGCGGACATGACTCTGGTCGATTTCACCGCCAGCGACATCGATCTCGCTATTCGCTACGGGCCAGGCGGCTATGAGGGGCTTTATTGCGAGCGGCTAATGTCGGAATCCGTGGTCGTGGTCGGCAGTCCGAGGCTGCTGGCCGGGCGTCCGCCGATCACCAGCGCGGCTGACTTGATCGACTTGCCGCTCATCCACGACGACTCGCCCCAACGCGATCCTTCGTGCCCGACCTGGACGATGTGGTTCGCCGCGCGCGGACAGAAGCGCGACGACGCCGAGCGGGGACTGCGGTTCAACCAATCGAGCCTGGCGCTTGAGGCGGCTATGGCCGGTAAAGGCCTGGTGCTGGCGAAGCGGCAACTGGCCCTGCGCGACATTGCCGACGGCTTGTTGGTGTCGCCGCTAGCAGAGGCGGAAGATCCGGTTGGGTTTGCCTATTGGCTGGTGTGGCCGCGTGGGCGGCGGTTCGAGCCGGCGCAGGTCGCTTTCCTGGCCTGGCTGCGTGAGCAGGTCATGGAAGGCGACTCGGTGGCCGATCAGACCGCCTGAGACCCCTAAACACACAGTTTAGCCCAGCGGGCTACCTCGTTCCTTCGCAGGCGCCCACTCTCTGGTCTCGCTGGGTCCTTCGGCCCGACGTTCCAGGGCCCGCGCCGCAATGTATCGCTACGACGCCGTAGATCGTCTCATCGTCGAAGAGCGCGTGGCGCAGTATCGCGACCAGACGCAGCGCTATCTCGCCGGCCTGATCGACGAAGACGCCTTCAAGCCGCTCCGGCTGCAGAACGGCCTCTACATTCAGCGCTACGCGCCGATGCTTCGGATCGCCATTCCGTATGGCGTGCTCTCGTCAGCGCAACTGCGCACGCTGGCTTCGATTTCGCGCCGCTACGATCGCGGCTACGGCCACTTCACTACCCGCCAGAACATCCAGTTCAACTGGGTGAAAGTCGAGGAAGTCCCGGACATCTTGGCGGAACTCGCCGCCATCAGCATGCACGCGATCCAAACCAGCGGGTCGTGCGTGCGTAATGTGACAACCGACGCGTTCGCTGGCGTGGCCGCCGATGAGATCGTCGACCCGCGTCCGTATTGCGAACTAATGCGGCAGTGGTCGACGCTGCACCCCGAGTTCGCACATTTGCCGCGCAAGTTCAAAGTCGCGTTTAACGGCGCCAAGGAAGATCGCGCCGCGACGCCGGTGCATGATCTCGCGTTCGATCTCTACCGAGACGATGCGGGCGAGGTGCGGCTGGTTGTGAAAGTCGGTGGCGGCCAAGGGCGCACGCCGCGGCTCGCCTCGGTGATCAAGCGCGATCTGCACTGGAGCGAGTTGCTCACGTATAGCGAAGCGGTGCTGCGCGCCTACAATCGCATCGGCCGGCGCGATAACATTTACAAGGCGCGGATCAAGATCCTGGTCGAATCTTTGGGCGCTGAAGCGTTCGCGCGCGAAGTCGAAGCGGACTGGGCGCATCTGCGCAATGGGCCGAACACGCTTACGAGCGAGGCACTCGCGCGCGTCGCCGCGCACTTTGACGATCCCACGCTCGACGCGCCCGCCGAGAAGGCGCATCGTCTGGCCATCGCGCCGGGCTTTCGTGCGTGGCAGCGACGCAATGTCGTTGAACACCGTGATCCGAACTACGCATCGGTCGTGGTGAGCCTGAAGCGCCAGGACATCGCACCCGGCGACGCCACTGCTGACGAAATGGATCAGCTTGCGGACATCGCCGAGCGCTTCAGCTTCGGCGAGATTCGCGTCACGCATCAACAAAATCTGGTTCTGCCGAGTGTTTCTCGCGCGCGTTTGCAGGACCTGTGGGCTGAGCTAGAGGCGCTCAGCCTGGGGCGCGCCAATATCGGCATGGCGTCTGACATTATCTGCTGCCCCGGCGGCGATTTCTGCTCGCTCGCCAACGCCAAATCGATCCCGCTCTCGGCCGCGATCGCCGCGCAGCTTGCCTCCATCGAGGATGAGCTCGGCGCGCTGGCGATCAAAGTCTCGGGCTGCATCAATGCCTGCGCGCATCACCATGTCGGCCATATCGGCGTGCTTGGCGTCGAGAAAGCGGGCGAGGATTGGTATCAGGTGCTCCTCGGCGGCCGCGCCGACGGCGAAGGCAAACTTGGCGTGCTGATTGGCAAAGCGGTTCGCGCCGAAGACGTGCCGTTAGTGATCGAACGCTTGGCGCGCCATTATCTGTCCGTGCGCCGCGGCGGCGAAAGCTTCATCGAAGCGGTCGAGCGATTGGGCGCGGACGCCTTCAAAGCGGCGCTGCGCGTCGAAGAAGAGGCCGCGGCATGACGCTGCTGCTCTCGATCGATGCGAACGGCGCGCGGATTAGCGGCGGAGCGGAGGCGCGTCCGGCGCCGGTGCGGCCGGTTCTGGCCAATGATGGCCACGGCGATGTGCGCAAGAAGATCGTGCCGATCGTGCGCCCGCCAGCTGGCCCATCGCAAGTCGAGTGGGAAGGGGGAGCGTGGTTGTCGTTGCAACAATGGCTCGACGCGCCGCAGGCCGGCGCCGGCGTGTTGTTGCAACCGGTCGATGATACGCATGCGCTGACGGATCGCTTGGATGGCGTCGCAATCATCGCCGTCGATTTCCCGCGCATCGGCGATGGCCGCGGCTATAGCCATGCTTTCCTTCTGCGCCAGCGCCTTGGGTACAAGGGACCGCTGCGCGCTGTCGGCGCGGTGACGGCGGATCAAGTCTTTGCCCTCGAGCAAGTCGGCTTCGACTCGTTTGCACTGCGTGCTGATCAGGCGGCGGAGCCCGCGGTTGCCGCACTCAACAGCTACGCCGTCCCTTATCTGACTGCCTTCCGTGATCGCGATGCGGCAGTCTTCGACGCCAAGGTGCGCCTACTCGAAAAGGCGCTGACCGCAATCGCGCAGCGTCATGAGCGTCCAGCCTTAGCGACGAGCCTCTCCGCCGAAGACATGGTGCTCACTGACGTCATCGCTCGCCTGAAGCTGCCGATCGACGTGTTCACACTCGATACCGGGCGCCTCCATGCTGAGACGTTGGCGCTCATCGGCGAAACCGAACAACGCTATGGCTTGACGATCGCCCGCCAACAACCGGCGCCAAGCGATGTCGCCGCCTATGTGGCGGCGCATGGCGTTGACGGATTTTATGAAGGTCTGGCTGAGCGCAAATTGTGCTGCGGCGTGCGCAAAGTGTTGCCGCTAGATCGTGCGCTTGAAGGCCGCGACGCCTGGCTGACCGGCCAGCGCCGTGAGCAAGCCACGACGCGCGCCGCGCTGGCGGAATCCGAGCGCGATGCCGAACGCAACATGCAGAAATACAACCCGCTGGCGGATTGGAGTTGGGCCGATGTGCTCGCCTACGCGGCGCGGTTCTCGATCCCGATGAGCCCGCTCTACGCGCGCGGCTACGTTTCGATCGGGTGTGAGCCGTGCACGAAGGCGATCCGGCCGGGCGAGGATCCGCGCGCCGGCCGGTGGTGGTGGGAAAGTCAGGACAGTAAAGAATGCGGCTTGCATACAAATCCTACGACGACGCGGCAGTGAGCGGCGAGGCGGCGCCCGTCCGCGCGTCGGCGCGGCTCGAGCGGCTTGAGTCCGAGAGCGTCTACATCCTGCGCGAACTGGCTGGGTTCGAGCGGCCGGCTTTGCTGTTCTCCGGCGGCAAGGATTCCGCCGTGCTGCTGCATCTGGCGATCAAGGCGTTCGCGCCGCAGAAGCCGCCGTTCAAGCTGCTGCACATCGATACCGGCCATAATTTTCCGGAAGTGCTCGCGTTCCGCGATCTCCGCGCGCGGCAGACTGGATTGCAGCTCATCGTGCGAGAGGTGGAGGATTCCATCCGTCGCGGCACGGTGCGTCTCAGCCCCGAGAAGAGCCGCAACGCAGCGCAGGCGGTGACGCTGCTGGAAGCCCAGCAAGAGTTCGAGTTCGACGCGATGATCGGCGGCGCGCGGCGTGACGAGGAGCGCGCGCGCGCGAAGGAGCGTGTGTTCTCGCATCGCGATGCCTTCGGCGCCTGGCGCCCGCGCGCGCAACGTCCGGAGCTCTGGGGCCTGTTCAATCGCCACATCGGCGTCGGCGAGCACATGCGCGTTTTCCCGCTCTCGAATTGGACCGAGGCCGATGTCTGGGCCTACATCATTCAAGAGCGGATTGAGCTGCCCAGCCTCTATTATGCGCATGAGCGCGATGTCGTGCGGCGCGACGGCTTCCTCTTCCCGGTGACGTCGCTGACGCCAGCTGCCGACGAAGCCGCCATTGAACGCATTTCCGTTCGCTTCCGCACCGTGGGCGACATAACCGGCACGTGCCCTGTCGAAAGCGAGGCGGGCAATGCCGAGCAGGTGCTCGCCGAAACACTCACCGCCACCATGTCCGAACGCGGCGCGACGCGCATGGATGATCGCGCCAATAGCGCGGCGATGGAGCGGCGCAAGGTCGAGGGCTATTTCTGATGGACGGCAATGTCTTCGCCCTGCGCGCCGATGCCGAGACGCGCCAGATCCGGTTCATGACCGCCGGCAGCGTCGATGACGGCAAGTCGACCTTGATCGGCCGGTTGTTGCTCGATTCCGGCGTGCTCATGCGCGACCAGGCTGACTCCATCGGCGACGACGAAGAACACTTGGCGGCGCTGACAGACCGCCTCGAAGCCGAGCGCGCGCAGGGCATTACAATCGATGTCGCCTATCGCTACTTCGAAACGCCGCGCGCCAGTTTCATCATCGCCGACGCGCCGGGCCACGAACAATACACACGCAACATGGTGACCGCCGCGAGCGCGTCCGATGTCGCCGTCATCGTCATCGACGCGTCGCGCGTTGAGGGCGGGGTGCTGAAGCGCCAAACGAGGCGTCATGCAGCGATCGCGGCCCTGATGGGCCTCGATGTGATCGTTGCGGTCAACAAGATGGATCTGATCGGCTGGTCGCAGGAGCGCTTCACCGACATCGAGACGGCGTTTGCCGATTTGGCCGGGGCGCTGAACCTGAGTGACGTGATCTGCGTGCCGGTGTCTGCGCGGCGCGGTGACAATGT
>QBMO01000002.1:125389-126218 GCA_003242075.1 Alphaproteobacteria bacterium | reverse complement strand
GTCGTGCGGCGCGGCGGCGCCGATTGGTGGCGTGGGCCGACTTTGGTTGAGCTGATTGAACAAAGCCACGGGCCAGCCTCGCGCCACGACGCGCCCTTGCGCCTGCCGATCCAGGCCGTGCTGCGTGATGTCACCTCGCGCTTCTATGTGGGCCGCGTTGAGGCAGGCTCGGTTCGGCCCGGTGACAGCGTCGTCCTCGGTCCGCAAGCCTATCCAGCGACGATTGCAAGTGTTCGTGTTGGCGGGCGGCCGGTGTCGCGCGCCGAAGCTGGCACGTCCGTCGCAATCGAGTTCGATGACGAGCGCGATGTGACGCGCGGTGATGTCGTGGCCGCTCCTGGCGTACGCTATGCGCGCTCGGTCGTGGCTGATCTCTGCTGGCTGGATGAGGCGCCTTGGACGAAGGGGCGCCGCTACCTCCTGCGCCAAGGCACGCTCGAGACGCAGGCTTTAATCGAAGAGATCGCCTTCGTACACGACGTCGAGGACTTCTCGCGCCGGGAGGGCGCCGCGTCGCTTTCGCTTAACGCTATCGCCAGCGTCCGCTTGACGACGCGCGATCCGATCCTCGCCGACACCTTTACGCAATCGCCGGGCACGGGCGCGTTCGCCTTGTTCGATCCCCAAACCAATCAAACCTGCGCTGCAGGCATGATCCGTGAGGCCATCACATGAGCGGCACTGTTTATCTCGTGGGCGCCGGCCCCGGCGCGGCGGACCTGCTCACGCTGCGCGCCGCGCGTTTGCTCGCCGAAGCAGACGTCGTGTTGCACGATGCGCTCGTCTCCGCCGACGTTCTGGCGCTGGCCGGCAAGGCCAAGCTCTACAA
>QBMO01000002.1:123649-125379 GCA_003242075.1 Alphaproteobacteria bacterium | reverse complement strand
ATCAGCGCTTGATTTGCCGCCTGCTCGTGCGCATGGCCCAGCGCCACGCTGTTGTCGTTCGCCTGAAGGGCGGCGATCCGAACTTGTTCGGACGCGCGACAGAAGAGTTGAATGCTTGCCACGCAGCCGGCGTGAGCGTTGAAACCGTGCCTGGCGTCAGCGCCGCCTTCGCCGCCGCCGCGACGCTCAATACTTCGCTGACAAGCCGCGGCGTCTCGCGCTCGGTCACATTCGTGACGCCCAGCATCACGCGCGGTCGCGCCGAGCAAGACATGCATTGGGCCGATGCCGCGGCGGCGGCGGAGACTGCGGTCATCTATATGGGCGCGCTGCAAGCTGAGCGGGTGATGGAAGCATTGTTGGCTCGCGGCGTGCCGGCGAACCGGCCAGTGGCGCTGCTTGAAAGCGTATCGCTCGCGGGCGAATGCATCGTGCGCGGCATCGTTTCCGATTTGCCGGCGTTGGCGCTGGAATTGGGCGAGGGGCCAGCGCTCATCGTCATCGGCGAAGCGCTGGCCGAAGCGCGCGCCGCCATTGCCGAAGCGAACGCGGCATGATTCCGATCTATCTTGATCCGGCGGCGACGCGCATCGCGCTCATTGGCCGCGATGCGTTGGCGCTGCGCCGGCTGAATTGGCTGAAGGCTGCTGGCGCCGCGCCTGATGTCTGGTCCGATGCGCCGAGTGCGGCGTTCGCGGAAGCGGCCTCCATTATCCCAAGCCTGCCGTCTGCTGACGAAATCGGCGCATATCACGCGATCTGGATCGCCGACTTGCCGCGCGAGGAAGCCGAGCAACTCGCAGTCGCCGCGCGCGCACGCAACGTGCTGGTCAACGTTGAAGACTATTTGCCGTTTTGCGATTTCCACACGCCGGCCGTCGTCCATCGCGGCAAGCTGACGCTCACAGCTGGCACTGGCGGCGCAAGCCCCGCCGTTGCGCGCGCGGCGCGCGAGCGGTTGGAAGCGGCGTTCCCGCAAAAGTGGGAGGCGGCGCTCGATGAGATCGCATCGGCCCGCACGGCGCTGCGCGCGCGCAATGCCAGCTTCGATGCGCTGATCGCCGACGCGCGTGAGCGCTTGGCGCATCACGGCCTGATCTGAGCGCCGCTGATGGACCCGTTCTTCTGGCAATCCGTGCTCGTGGGTTTTCTCGCCCAGCTCGTCGATGGCGCGCTGGGGATGGCGTACGGCTTGGTGTCGACTTCGTTTCTGCTCGCGTTCGGCATGCCGCCGGCGGCCGCGAGCGCTGCTGTGCACACGGCCGAGATGTTCACTACCGGTGCATCGGGCGCGGCGCACATCTGGCGGCGCAATGTGAAATGGGATCTCGTGTTGCAGCTCGCGCCAGCCGGCATTGCCGGCGGAATCGCAGGCGCGTTGGTGGTTTCGTATCTGCCCGTTTCGATCATGAAGCCGATCGTCTCGGCCTATCTGCTCATCATGGGCGCGCTGGTCGTTGTGTTGGCGATCCGCGGGCCGAGGCCGCCGGCGGAAATCAAAGGCGTCAAACGGCTTGGCTTGTTCGGCGGCTTCCTCGACGCGGCGGGCGGCGGCGGTTGGGGGCCGATCGTGACGACCACCTTGCTCGGACGCGGCCACGGCGCGCGCCATGCGGTGGGCAGCGTCAACACGACTGAGTTTCTGGTGACGGCGGCGATCTCGGCGACGTTCTTTTTCGCGCTCGGCGGCGTGCGCTGGACTGATATTCTAGGCCTCGTCATTGGCGGGG
>QBMO01000002.1:95523-123639 GCA_003242075.1 Alphaproteobacteria bacterium | reverse complement strand
CGGGGTGATCGCCGCGCCGATCGCGGCGTTTGCGGTCAGCATCACACGGCCACGCTTGTTGATGGGCGTGATCGGCTGCTTCGTCGTGTCGCTGTCGCTGTGGCAAATCGCAGTGGCGATCGATCCCCAAATGACGTTTCTAGCGTCGCTTCGGCGACCAGTGGGCTGAACGAGCATTTATGTCTGAAACCAACACCAGTCTCCACGCGGCGCCGCCGGCCAACGTCTACACAGCGCGCGTAGAATCCGTGCGTCACTACACTGACAAGCTGTTCGCCTTCACCTGCGAGCGGCCGGCGGGCTTGCGCTTCCGCTCTGGCGAGTTCGTGATGATCGGGCTGATGAACGGCGAGCGTCCATTGCTGCGCGCCTATTCGATTGCGAGCCCAGCTTGGGACGACCAACTCGCCTTCTATTCGATCAAAGTCCCCAACGGGCCGCTGACCAGCCGCTTGCAGACCATCCAGCCCGGCGACGAAATCCTGCTCGGCCGCAAGCCCACCGGCACGTTGGTGCTCGACGCGTTGACGCCAGGCCGCCGGCTCTTTTTGCTCTCGACCGGCACTGGTGTCGCGCCCTTCGCCAGCCTCATCCGCGAACCCGAGACCTATGCGCGCTATGAGCAAGTAATACTGACCCATACCTGCCGGACCGATGCTGAGTTGGATTATAGCCGCGAGATCGTAGCAGCGACGCGCGCCGATCCACTGGTCGGAGAGGAAGCGACGCGGCAGCTGCGCTACGTGACGAGCCTCACGCAAGAGGATCATCCGCTGGAGGGGCGCATCACCGCGCTGATCCGCAACGGCGCCTTGTTCCACGCCCTGGATGCGCCAGCCTTCGATCCCGCGCAGGATCGCATCATGATTTGCGGTGGTGCGCCGATGCTGCAGGACTTAAAGCAGATCGTGGTGGCCGCCGGCTTCGTCGAAGGCGCGAACCACGAACCGGGGACGTTCGTCATCGAGCGGGCGTTTGCGGGTTAACGGAGCAAGCACGCGATGAAGTTTCACGGTTCTGTTCTCGACGCCATCGGCAACACGCCGCTGATCAAGCTGAAGCGTGCGTCGGAGCTGACGGGCTGCACCATCTTGGGCAAAGCCGAGTTCTTGAATCCCGGTCAGTCCGTGAAGGATCGCGCCGCGCTCTCCATCGTTCAAGACGCCGAACGCAAAGGCACACTGCGCCCTGGCGGCGTGATCGTTGAAGGCACCGCCGGCAACACGGGCATTGGTCTCGCGCTCATCGGCGCGGCGAAGGGCTACAAAGTCATAGTCGTGATGCCGCGCACACAGAGCCAAGAAAAGAAAGACGCGGTCGTCGCGCTCGGCGCGGAATTGATCGAGGTCGATGCAGCGCCCGCCGCCAGCGACAATCACTATCCAAAAATTGCGCGGCGCATTGCCGAGGAAAAAGCCAAGAGCGAACCGAACGGCGCCATTTGGGCCAACCAGTTCGACAACATCGCCAACCGCCAAGGGCACTACGACACGACCGGCCCGGAAATTTGGCGCGACACTGACGGCAAAGTCGATGGCTTCATCTGCACCGTCGGCTCGGGCGGCACGCTGGGTGGCGTCAGCTTGGCGCTGAAGGAGCGCAACAAGGACGTCGCGATCGGCATCATCGATCCCGCCGGCGCAGCACTCTATAATTGGTACGCGCATGGTGAGCTGAAAGCCGAAGGCACGTCGATCACCGAAGGCATTGGCCAAGGCCGTGTCACAGCAAACCTCGAAGGCGTCATAGTGGACGAAGCGTTCCGCGCCGAGGACACCGAATGGCTGCCGGTGCTCTACGACCTCGTGCAGGAAGAGGGGCTCTGCCTCGGCGGCTCGTCAGCGCTCAACCTTCTTGGCGCGATGCGCCTCGCAGAGAAGCTAGGGCCGGGCAAAACCATCGTCACCATCCTCTGCGACTACGGCAACCGCTACATGAGCCGCTTGTTCAATCCCGACTTCCTGCGCTCCAAGGATTTGCCGACGCCGCCGTGGTTGGCGTAAACGCGAGCCGTCTCCCTAGCATGTTCCGCGCGTGGAGCAGTTGCTGCGTATGCCACACGGCATAGGCCAATTACGGCTGCACTACGCCGTTGAGTACCGTCAGCGCTAAGCCTCCGTAATCCTTCATGCCGTAAAGATGGGCGCTTCGGTGGGACGTTTTGTTCCCCGTTAAAGTTTCAGCGTCCATGTACACCGTCCTCGCTTGCGTTTTGGAAGAGCACAATCTGTGGCTCGTCTTCGTCGCGACGCTGGTTTGCGTTGGCGCGAGCGCTGGTGCGTTCTTCGTCTTGACGGGCGCCTTGAAGAGCTCTGTCGCGGATCGTTCGAAATGGCTCTTTCTTGCCGCAACGCTCGCTGGCGGCGGCACGTGGGCGACGCACTTCATCGCCATGCTTGGCTTCGCGTCGAGCCTGGAGATCGGATTCAATCTTCCGCTTACGCTGGCTTCTGCCGGCGTTTGCACCGCCTGCACTTGGGCCGCGTTTGAGATTTTCGAACATTGGCGCTCGGCGCGAGGCCGCTTGGCGGCTGGCGTTCTGCTCGGCTGCGCGATCGCGGCGATGCACTATATCGGCATGGCCGGCTTGGATGCGCCGGCGCAAAAGCTCTGGGACAGCGATCTGGTTATCGCTTCCGGTCTCCTCAGTATCGTCTTCGCGGTCGCTGCTTTGGAAGCCTTTCACGCTGCACCGCCGCGTTTCCGCTTGATGGCAGGCAGCGCGTTGCTGGTGTCTGCGATCGTGTCTTTGCATTTCACAGGCATGAGCGCCATGACGCTCTTGCCTGATCCGATCATCGCAAAGGCGCCGTATCACATCGATCGCGTTATGCTGGCTGCGGTGGTCGCCGTCGGCGCAGCGGGCGTGTTGCTGATTGGCGTGATTTTAGCGCTCGCCGATCGGCAAATGGCGGCGACCAAACTTGCCGCGGCTGAGCAGGCCGCTGCGATGGCCCTGCACGATGCGCTCACAGGTCTGCCGAACCGCCGCCACCTTCAGGACGTGTTGAACACGCGGCTCTCCTCATGCTCAGCCGACGCGCCGCTGGCGATCGTGGCCGTCGATCTCGATCGCTTTAAACCGGTCAATGATCTTTATGGTCATGCCGTGGGCGACGAACTGCTCGTGCGCATCGCAGCGCTCCTCTCACACGAAGGCGGTGAGGCTGGCTTCGTCGCCCGCCTGGGCGGCGACGAATTCATCATGGTGCTGCCCTACGTGAGCGAAGACGCGCTCATCGCGCGCCTTGCGGCATTGGTGAGCACATTCGATGCGCCGCTGCCGCTCGGCGCTAATGAAGTGTCCGTCGGGGCGACGCTCGGTGTAGCGCTTGCGCCTGCTGACGGTCTCGACGCTGACCTCCTGATGCGCCGCGCCGATGTCGCGCTCTACCGGGCTAAGGACGATGGCCGCGGCCGCTATGCGTTCTACGAACCGGGGATGGACGAACGCGTGCACGAACGCGCCGCGCTGGAGAATGATCTCAGAATTGCCGTGCGCAACGACGCCATCGAAGCGCATTTCCAGCCTTTCGTGAATCTCGCAACCGGTGAGATTACGGGCTACGAAATTCTCGCGCGTTGGACAGACCCGGTGCGCGGCGCGGTGCCGCCGGAGGTCTTCATAAAGATCGCTTCCGATACCGGCCAGATCGGTGAGCTTTGCATGAACGTGCTGCGCCGGGCTTGCCTCCAAAGTCTTGATTGGCCCAGCGCGCCAAGGATCTCCCTCAACATTGCGCCGATCCAGTTGCGCGACGCGGCGTTGCCGCAAAAGCTGTTGAAGGTTCTCACCGAATGCGCGTTCCCGCCGCAGCGGCTGGAGGTCGAAATCACCGAGGATGCGCTCGTCGCCGATTTCGAATGCGCGCGCACCATTCTTGCGTCGCTCAAAAATCTCGGCATCGCCGTGGCGCTCGATGATTTCGGCACTGGCTATTCGAGCCTGCGCCACTTGCGCGAGCTGCCGTTCACCGAACTGAAGATCGACCGATCCTTCGTCAACGCCATCGGCGACAGCGAGGAAGCGCTGAGTGTTGTCCGCACCATCATTCAGTTGGCCAAGAGCCTCGGGATCGGCGTGACGGCGGAGGGCGTCGAAACCGAAGCGCAGGCGCAAGCGCTGCATGCCATGGGCTGCGAAACAGGGCAGGGATTTTTGCTCGGCAAACCAAGCGCCGAGCCATTTGGAGCGTCATCCGCGCGCCGCCGCGCCGGCGCCGCTTAGAGCATGATCGCGTTACCGCACGCACTTGTGCACGCGATCCGCAACCTCAAGAAGTATCGAGCCCAATTTCGCATTGGGTGCTTTTCGCCCGCGCGATCCTCGACTATCTCCGAAATTCGGTGTTCGATGTGCGCGCACGCAAAACTTCTTAGTCGGCCAAATGCGCACGTCTCTTCATCTGAACGGCTCCGTTGGGCGCTATCGATACGCTGCGCTCGCCGATCCGCGTGGCGATCTGACGTCGTTCGAATTTTCCACGCTGCCCTTTGTCCCGGTGCGCGCCTTTCTCGTGGCAGGCGCGCCGGATGCTGTACGCGGCGGTCATGCCCATGTTCGTGGTCAACAATTGCTGGTCCGTGTCTCCGGCGAAATCACTGTCGAGGCAAGGCTGGACGGCGAGGCTGTTTCCTTGATGCTGGATGCGCTGGATAATGCGGTGCTGATCAAGGCCCCCGTTTGGGCGCGCCAGACTTATCACGGCGTCGGCGCCAGATTGTTGGTGTTCAGCGATACGCCATTTGATCCGCAAGCTTACGCCGACTGACGCCATGCAAGCTGACGTGTCCATCCTGATCCCGGCCTATATGGCCGAGGCGTTTATTGATCAGACGCTGCTCGCCACGCGCGGCGCAATCTGATGGCGCGCATCGCCGTTCTCGGAGCCGGCATCATGGGCGCATGTTTGGCGATTTTTCTCGCGCGCCGTGGCGAAGAGGTCGTGCTTTTCGATGCCGCGCATGCGCCTCTCACTGGCGCCAGCCGTTGGAACGAGGGCAAGATTCACCTGGGTTATCTTTATGCCAACGATCAAAGCCTGAGCACCGCCGCGCATCTAGTGACCGGCGGTCTAGCCTTTGCGCCCTTGATGGAGGAGCTCACCGGCCGCCCGCTTAAGAAGATCGCGCCGGGGGACGATCTCTACTTGATCCACGCGCGCTCTGTCGTGCCGCCGGATCAAGCAGGCGCGTACTTTGCACGCGTGTCCCAACTGGTGCGTGAACGGGCCGGCGGCGCGCGATACTTGAAGGATTGCGCCGATGCCCGCGCATATGCGCTGTCGGCAGCCGAGCTTGGCGCCGTTGCCGGGGAGGCGATTGTCGCTGGGTTTCGTGTGCCGGAGCGTTCGCTGTGCACGGTGACGCTTGCCGACCAACTCGTGGACGCGCTCGCCGCTGAGTCGCGGATTGTGCATCGCATGGGAACGCTCGTGCGGGAGGTCGCGGCCATCGATGGCGACGAAGGCGCCTGGCGTGTGCATGGGGAGGCGTTTGACTATGTCGTCAACGCGCTGTGGCATGGAAGGCTGGCTGTCGACGCAACAGCGGGCTTAGCGCCGCCGCCCGGCTGGTCGCACCGCTACCGCGTCTCTGCTTTCATCCGCACCACACACGATATCGTTGCGCCGAGCGCCGTCGTCGCCGTCGGTCCGTTCGGCGATTTCAAAGCCTATGACGCGCGTACTTTTTACGCCTCGTGGTATTCGGCCGGCCTTCTGGCGGACAGCGGTGACGTTGCACCGCCTTCGCCACCGACCCTCAGCGGCGTCGCCAAACGCGACATCGCACAGCGCATCGCCAGCGAACTTGGCGCGCACTTGCCGATCGTTCGTGAGGTCTTCGCCGCGACCGAGAGCGTCGCTATCGAAGGCGGTTATGTTTTCGCTCAGGGCCACGGCGCGCTCGACGATCCCGCCGCCACGCTGCATCGCCGCGACCGTTTCGGCGTCCGTCGCAAGGGGCGCTATATCTCCATCGACACCGGCAAATACTCGACCGCGCCCTGGCTCGCGCACGCCGTGGCGCAAGAGATCGCCCGCTAGGCCGCTGCCGTGCGCCTTTGGTTGCCGCGAGTCAGCAGCCAGCCGGTGAGTGCGCCGAACAGGAAGTTCGATATGCCGACCTCAACCGCATGCGGCACGCGCACTTCCGGCGGCATGAGGGGATTGTCCGGCAAGAGCGGTGAGAGCCCGCCAATCACCGAAAAGGCGACGCCGAGCACAAGCGGCGCAAAGCGCAGGCCGCCCCGCAACACCAGCACGCTCGACGCGACGAACACCAGCGCCCGCACCGCTTGCAGCGCTAGCACCTCGCCGATCGCCGGTATGTGATGGTCTGCGTAGAAGGCCGCCACATAAGGAAACACAAGCATGCCGGCGGTGACGTAGAGCGCTTCGTAACCGAGCACGACGCCTGCGATCCGTAACGGGCCTAAGCGTAGCGTCGGCGCGTTTGTGGCCGGGCGCTTCGGCGAAGCCAGTGTCACCAACGCAGCCAGCAGCGCAAATACGCCGAGCTGCATCGCAAAAGCGTTCGCCGCCTGCGCCCATCCGATGACGCCGAATGCGATCGCCTCGATCAGCAGATTGAACGAGCCCACACCAGCGCCCAGCGCCAGCAGCGCCAAGAACAGGCGCCAGCCACGCGCCGGCGTCGCCCAAGCGATCAGCGCAAACGTGATCAAAATCAACAGATGCGAAGCGGCCAGCGCAATCATGGCGCTATTCCTTTTGCGAAGATTTCGGTTTCCGCCTTGGTCAGGCGTTTGGCGGTGGTGAAGGGCGGAGCGTCCATTGCCCAGAACAAGCTGAGCCCCATGTGCATAACGGTGAACCGCAGCGCGAGGTCGTCCGCCGCCCAAGGCTCCGCCACGAGCCCTGCGTCTTTGAGTCTTGCAAACAGCGCCGTGAACGCGCCGAGCACGGCGGCGGAGAAGGATTGCGCCTTCGTCTTGAAAGCGTCATCGCCGCGCGCCAAGCGCGATAGCACGAGGCGCGCATAGTCGTGATGTTCGGCCTTGCAGGCGAGGAGCGTCCAGGCCGCATTGTTCAGCACTTGATCGAGCGTGCGTCCCGCAACGGCTGCGTCGGCGATTTTGGGCAGCGCCCTCGCTTCGACGCCCGCGAGAAACTCCAGCAGGATTTCCTCTTTCGAGCCGTAATAATTGTAGAGCGTGCCTTTGCCGACGTCGGCGGCGCGGGCGATGTCGTCGATGGTGACGGCGTCCACGCCGTTGCGAGCGAAGAGGTCGAGCGCCTGGCCCGCCAGCTTCTGGCGGGTCGCATTCTTCTTTTGCTGACGCAAAGTGACTGTGGTCATAAATGACTATAGTCATAATTATCGGCGAGCCGCAAGGCCAAGAGGACGCCGCGTGCGTCGTGCTGCATTTGCGAAGGGCGCGGTTGGTGCGTTTTTCCGCCTTTTCCAAGTGTGTTGAAAAATTCGACGCCCTGCTGCCTCTTCGCGGCAAGTTCTTGTCATCAATCGCGCGCGTGTTGCGTAAACCGCCCGCCTGAGTATTTTGCGCGCGAAGCCAAGCAACGGGCGGCCCTCAAGCGCCGCCCTGTTCGCGTTTTCGGGAGCGAAGCGTCCACCATGAACACCACGCGCCGCCGGGTCGTCCTCGCACTCGGATCAAGCCTGCTCGTCCCGGTCATAGGCCAAAGCGCCGCCGCCCAAACACCCAGTAGCGCCGATCGCACGTTCGAAGCGCTCGCCCGCCGCTACATCGATCGCGGTGCGCGTCTGAGCCCAGTCTCGGCGACCGGAATGGGCGATCACCGCTTCGATACGCGCGTCGATGATTTGAGCGCCAACGGTCGCAACGCCGGCTTGCGTTTCTCTCGCGAGACATTGCGCTCACTCGAACGCATCAATCGCAGCCAGCTCTCGCGCGCCAACCAAGTTGATGCGGCGTTGCTCGACAACGCTTTGCGCGCCGATATCTGGCGCACCGAAACTCTGCAGGGCTGGGCCTGGAATCCGCTCGGCTACCAATCCACGGCGGGGGGCGCGCTTTACAGTCTGATGGCGCGCGAGTTCGCGCCGCTGCCGCAGCGTCTGGAATCGGCGACAGCGCGCATGGAGCAAATCCCGCGTCTGCTGCGTCAAGCGCGCGAAGAGCTGCAGCCGGCGCGCGTGCCGGCGCCGCATGCCGCCACCTATGCCGCGCAAAACCGGGGGCTGAAGTCGATCGTCACCGGCATGATCGAGCCGCACAAAGGCTTGCTCAGCACCTCGAAGCGCGCCCGCCTCGAGCGCGCCATTGTCGCTTTCAACGCCGCTGTCGACGAACATCAAGCCTGGATCGAGGGCACGCTCGTGCCGGCCGCGCAGGCCGAGTATCGCGTCGGCGCTGAGACCTTCGACACGCAGCTGCGCTTCACGCTGCAGTCGGATCTCTCGCGCGCCGAAATTCGCCGCCGGGCTGAAGCGGCTGTGATGAGCGTGCGCGAAGAAATGTACCGCGTCTCGCGCCAAGCGCTTGCGGGGCGCGCCGATGCGCCGGCCATGCCGGACGCGCCATCACCGGAGCAGCAACAAACCGTCATCCGCGCTGCGCTCGATCTCGCCGCCGACGATCGCCCGCCGCGCGATCAATTGGTTGAAGTCGCCACCGCCGGCGTGCGTGAGGCCGATGCGTTCCTCAACAGCCGCGAAATCATCTCGATGCCGCCGCAGCCGGTGAACGTGATCTTAATGCCGGAATTCCAGCGTGGTTTCGCTGTCGCGTATCTCGATGCGCCGGGGCCGCTGGAGCGCGATCTCGGCTCCTTCTACGCCGTCTCGCCGATCCCGGACGATTGGACCGAAGAGCAGACTGTCTCGTTCCTGCGCGAGTACAATAATCGCGGCATCCTCGATATCGCCGTGCACGAAAGCTCGCCCGGCCACTACGTGCAGCTCTGGCACGCCAACGCGTATCCAAGCACGCTGCGCGCGGTGCTTTCGTCTGGCTCGTTCGTTGAGGGTTGGGCGGTGTACGCTGAAGAGATGATGATCGAGCAGGGCTTCCGCGCCAATGATCCGCTCTATCGTCTAAGCCAACTCAAAGTGCAGCTGCGCACCATCACCAACGCCATCATCGACCAAGCCATCCATGTCGACGGCATGACCGAACAAGAGATGATGCAGCTGCTGACGCAGACGGCGTTCCAAGAAGAGCGCGAGGCCGCCGGCAAATGGCGCCGCGCGCAGCTTTCCTTCACTCAGCTCTCGACTTATTTCGTCGGCTTCCAGGAGCATCTGGAAACCCGCGCTGTCGCGCGCGAGCGTTGGGGCGCCGATTTCAATCTGAAGCGTTACCACGACGGCATCCTCTCGTTCGGTTCGCCGCCAGGCCGCTACGCCCGTCAACTCTTGCTCGATGAGCCAATTCAATGATGGATTCGAAATCGCACCCGTCGTTCGATGGCCACGAGGATGTGGTCTTCGTCGGCGGCGATACGCAGGGCTTTGCCGGCATCGTCGCCATTCACTCAACCGCCATCGGCCCAGCCGCTGGCGGTTGCCGCATCTGGGACTATGACAGCGCCGCCGACGCGCTCACCGATGCACTGCGCCTCTCGCGCGGGATGACGTATAAAAACGCCATGGCTGACCTGCCGCTCGGCGGCGGCAAGGCGGTGATCTATCGCATCAACACCGATCGCGTCGACGCGTTTCAAAAATTCGGCGCCGAGGTTGAGAAGCTGAACGGCCGTTACATCACGGCGGAAGATGTCGGCGCCACCGTCGCCGACATGCGCGCCATCGCCAGCCGCACCACGTATGTCGCCGGCATTCCAAAAGAGCATGGCCAAGCCGGCGGCGATCCGTCGCCGATGACAGCGCTTGGCGTGTTCGTGTCGATCAAGGCGCTGCTCGGCGGCTCGGTTCAGGGCAAGACTATTGCAGTGCAAGGCGTCGGCGCCGTCGGCTTCAATCTCTGCCGGCTGCTGAAGGACGAGGGCGCCAAGCTCATCGTTGCCGACGTCAACCGGGCCAACCTCCAGCGCGCCGAAGCGCTCGGGGTCGAGATCGCGCCGGTGGACCAGATCCACGCTATCAGCGCTGATCTCTTCTCGCCGTGTGCGCTGGGTGCGGGGCTGAACGAGCGCGCCATCCCCGAACTCGGCGCAGCCATCATTTGCGGCGCGGCCAACAACCAGCTCGCCACCGAAGAAGACGGCGCACGCCTCGTCGCGCGCGGCGTCACCTATGCGCCGGATTATGTCGTCAACGCTGGCGGCATCATCAATGTCTCTGCCGAATATCTGGGCGAAGCGGCCGATGTGGTTGAAACCCGCGTCCGCGCCATCGCGCCCCGCTTGCTGCACGTGTTGGAAACCGCCAAGAGCGAGCGGCTGACGCCGCACCAGGCGGCGGACCGTATCGTGCGAGAGCGTCTTGCCGCCGCGAGGAAGAACTGATGGACGATATGAGCAGCCGCAAGCCGAACGCGCTCGATCTTCATGTCCCGGCGCCGCGCGCGCGTCCGGGCGATAAGCCTGACTTCTCCGGCTGGAGTTTCCCCGAGCCGGGCGACACGCCGCGTCCCGACATCGATGAGCCGGCCCACGACTTGCGCGAATACGCTTACGGCCTCATCCGCGTTATGGACATGGAGGGCAACGCCCTCGGGCCCTGGACGCCGCAGATCGCTCCAGAGAAACTGCGCCGCGCCATCAAATACATGCTGCTGACGCGCGCTTATGACGAACGCATGCATCGCGCGCAGCGCCAGGGCAAAACCTCATTCTACATGCAATGCCTCGGCGAAGAGGCGATCGCCATCGCTCAAACCATGGCGCTCAACGCCGACGACATGTGCTTCCCGTCCTATCGTCAGCAAGGCATCCTGATCGCGCGCGACTATCCGCTGATCGACATGATGCACCAGGTCTATTCGAACGCATCCGATCCAATGAAAGGCCGGCAATTGCCGGTCATGTATTCGTCCAAGAAGGATGCGTTTTTCACCATCTCCGGCAACCTCGCCACGCAAGTGCCGCAAGCTGTCGGCTGGGCGATGGCGTCTGCGTATTCCGGCGATGGCCGCATTGCCTCGACGTGGCTGGGCGAGGGCTCGACCGCCGAAGGCGACTTCCACGCGGCAATGACGTTCGCGGCTGTCTATAAGGCGCCGGTGATCATCAACGTCGTCAACAATCAATGGGCGATCAGCTCGTTCCAGGGCATTGCCGGCGGCGAGAACACGACCTTCGCCGCGCGCGGCGTCGGCTACGGCATGCCGCCGCTCCGTGTCGACGGCAACGACTTCCTCGCCGTCTACGCCGTCACGCAATGGGCCGCCGCACGCGCCCGCGCGAATTTGGGCCCGACGCTGATCGAGCATTTCAGCTACCGCGCCGGCCCGCACTCCACCTCCGACGATCCTGCGCGCTACCGTCCAGGCGACGAAGCGCGTCTGTGGCCGCTGGGCGATCCGATCGAGCGGCTGAAGACGCATCTCATCTCGCTTGGAGAGTGGTCGGAGGAGCAGCACAAGGCGGCGCATGAAGCAGCGCTTGAAACTGTGCGCACCACCGGCCGCGAAGCTGAGAAGGTCGGCGTGCTCGGCCCCGAAGCGCCGCCAACGCACACGCGCGCCAGCATGTTCGAGGACGTTTACAAGGAAATGCCCTGGCACTTGCGCCAGCAGCGCGACGAGCACGGAGTTTAAGCGCCATGGCCAGCATGACCATGATTCAGGCGCTGAACTCGGCGCTCGACACGATGATGGAGCGCGATCCCAACGTGCTCACGTTTGGTGAGGATGTCGGCTATTTCGGCGGCGTATTCAAAGTCACCGAGCATCTGCAAACCAAGTACGGCAAGAAGCGCTGCTTCGATGCGCCGATCAACGAGAACGGCATCGCCGCTGTTGCTGTCGGCATGGCCGCCTATGGCTTGCGCCCCGTGATCGAAATCCAGTTCGCCGACTATATGTATCCGGCTTACGACCAACTGGTTTCCGAAGCCGCGCGCATCCGCTATCGCTCGGCCGGCGACTTCACTGTGCCGATGACGGTGCGCATGCCGTATGGCGGCGGCATTCGCGGCGGCCAGACGCACAGCCAGTCGCCTGAATCGCTCTTCACCCACGTCGCCGGCTTGAAGACGGTGATCCCGTCGACGCCGTACGACGCCAAGGGCCTGCTGATCTCGTGCATCGAAGACGATGACCCGACCATCTTCATGGAGCCCAAGCGCATCTATAACGGCCCGTTCGACGGCTTTCACGATCGCCAAGTCTCGCCATGGTCGAAGCATGCCGCGAGCGACGTGCCCGAGGGCTATTACAAAATCCCGCTCGGCAAGGCCAACATCGTGCGCCCCGGCGAGGCCGTCACCGTGCTTGCCTACGGCACCATGGTGCACGTCGCGCTCGCCGCTGCGAAGGAGAGCGGCATCGATGCCGAAGTGATCGATCTGCGCACGCTTGTGCCGGTGGACATCGAAACTATCGTCGCCTCGGTCGAGAAGACCGGCCGCTGCGTCATCGTTCACGAAGCGACGCGCACCTCAGGCTATGGCGCCGAGCTCAGCGCTTTGGTGCAGGAGCATTGCTTCTACAAGCTGGAAGCGCCGATCGAGCGCGTCACCGGTTATGACACACCGTATCCCCACTCGCTTGAATGGGAGTACTTTCCAACACCGCCGCGCATCATCAAAGCCATGCGCCGCGTGACCGAGGTTTGAGCCCCAGCATGAGCCAGTTCGTTTTCAAACTCCCGGACGTTGGTGAAGGTACGGCCGAGGCCGAAATCGTTGCCTGGCACGTCCGCGTCGGCGATCTCGTCAAGGAAGACGCGCCGCTCGTCGACGTGATGACGGATAAAGCGACAGTCGAGATGACCGCGCCTGTCAGCGGTAAGATCGTAGCGCTCCACGGCGAGCCCGGCGACATGGCCCCGGTCGGTGGCCCGATTGCGGTGTTTGAAGTTGAGGGTGAGGGCGAAGAAGCGCCGGCGCCCGCGCCTGCAAAAACGGAAGCGCCCAAACCGAACGGCGCTACCGCCGCCAAATCGCCCGCCGCCGATGGCCTGACCTCGACGCCGCCGAACGCCGACGCGCCACAAGCGCCGCCAAAGCCGAAGATCAAAGCGCCTGCGGGCGCGACGTGGTCGGAAGAGCAGGTGCAAAGCGCCATGCAAGGCTCGCAAGCGCGCGCCGTCCCGGCCGCCGCCATGCCGCCGAGCGCTGCGCCGAAGCCAGCGCCCGCGCCATCGCAAGCGGTCGCCAAGCCCGCGCCGCGCGATGCTGCCGTGCGCGAATGGTCTCAAGCGCAAGCCTCGCCCGCCGTGCGCGCGCGTGCGCAAAAGCTGGGGCTCGATCTCGGCCAAGTGCGCGGCTCCGGCCCGGATGGCCGGATCACACACGAAGATTTGGACGCGGTCCTGGTGCCCGCGGTTGGCGCGCGCGGCTCGTCGGCGCTGGCCGAGAAGAACGGCATCGAGCCGGTCAAGGTGATCGGTCTCAGGCGCAAGATCGCCGAGAAAATGCAGGACGCCAAGCGACGCATCCCGCACTTCGCCTACGTCGAAGAATGCGATCTCACCGAACTCGAAGACCTGCGCGCTCACCTGAACGCCACCAAGCGCAACGATCAGCCCAAGCTCACTTTGCTGCCATTTCTGATGCGCGCTTTGGTGCTGAGCCTGCCGGATTTCCCGCAGATCAACGCGCGGTACGATGACGACAACGGCGTCGTTTATCGTCACGAGAACGTCGATATCGGCATCGCCACGCAGACCGATAACGGCCTGATCGTGCCGGTCGTGCGCCATGTCGAAGCGCGCGATGTCTGGAGCTGCTCAGCCGAAGTCACCCGTCTCGCCAACGCCGTGCGCAACAACAGCGCCGGTAAGGACGATCTGTCCGGCTCCACCATCACCATCACCTCGCTCGGCGCCCTTGGCGGCATCGTCACCACGCCGGTGATCAATCACCCGGAAGTCGCGATCATCGGCGTCAACAAACTGGTCGAACGCCCGATGGTGAAAAACGGCCAGATCGTCGTGCGCAAAATGATGAACCTGAGCTCGTCCTTCGATCACCGCGTGGTGGATGGCTACGACGCGGCCGCGTTCATCCAGCGCGTGAAGGGCATGCTGGAGCATCCAGCGGCGCTGTTTATCGATCGGTGAGGCACGTCTGCTTTCACTGACCCGTCATTCCGGGGCAACGCGTTGCGTTGAACCCGGAACCCAGGGGCAAACGACGCGCTTGTGGCCCCTGGGTTCCGGATCGCGCTGCGCGCGTCCGGAATGACGAGGAGGGTGGCGGGCCTTTAAGGCCCCGCCTAAACTCACCCCATGTCGCGCATCATTGCCGCCTTGCTTCTCTGCCTCGCGTTCGCGCCCATCGCGCGTGCGCAATCGTTCGATTGCGCCAGTGCGAGCGGGGTTTTGCAGCGTGTGTGCGCCGCGCCTGATCTTATCCCGTTGGAGGAGGAACGGCTCCAGCTGATCGCGGATATCCAGTTCTTCGATCCCGCGCATCCAGCGATTCAAGGCGAGGGCGCCTGGCTTGCGGCGCAAGAAGCCTGCGCCGACGATGCATGCCTCGCATCCGGCTACGGCGTTCACAATCAAGAGCTGCGCGCTGCACTCGATGCTGCGCGCCCGCCAGAAGAACTTGTCGATGAGCCCGAACCGATCGCGCCGCCGACGATCGCGCCGCGCGATGGTCCGGCTTCGTCGCTCGATGATGGGCCCGCGGTGCAGCCCAACGAGTATCTCATCGGCCTCGGCATCGTCCTGGTGACGTTCCTGATCGCGTTTTGGCTGCTGACTACAGCCGCCCGCGCCCGTCGCAGAGATCGCGACGTATAGCGCGTGGCTAGGCGCGCCTAGTGGATTGTGGCGCGATTCATGCGGGGATAGATCGCGCCGTATCCATGAAGGAGCGAGGGTCTTCTGACCCGCATCGCCTTGATACTAGCGGCCCGCAGGCCCGCGCCCCGCAAATCTATCCGACCGCATTGCAACAGCGCTTAAACTGCACGTCCAATGCAATCGCGCCGCCCACCCATCATCTCTGCCCATCGCTTCGCCAGGCTCATCGCCTGGCTTTGCGCTATGCTCGCGTGGGTAGCGGCGGGCGGCCTGCATCGACGCCGCGCACGACCGCCAATTGCAAAGCTACGCACGGCGGTCGAGCACGCCATCCTCATCATCGCCGCCGACTATGTGCGTATGGAGAGGCATCGCATTCAACGCGGTTACGGTCCGCGCCGGCGCAAGGGTGCTTGGCTGCGCGCCGTTGGCGGCTCGTGGCTGCGCGCGAAGCTGCGCAAGCGCGGCGGCTTTATGGTGCAAGCGCGCCATCTGCTTGGCGTGCTCGCCAATCGCGACGCGATCGCGCGACAGCTCGCGCACCGCCGCCGTAAACCGCATACGCGTCGCGCGCCGATTGTACCTGTGGCTGGAGCGCACGCGCCGGTCCGCGATCTCGCCATGCCGGCGCTGATCTGCGCCGACACATCCTGAGCATCCCCAACCCTTTGTGACGCACGCCACGCCGTGAGCGAACCCAGTTCGCCCGCGGGCGCCTGTGCATGTCTGTCACAAAGCCTTGTCATCTCTCGGAAATTTGCGGTGTTCACGGAGTTTTGGGCCGTGTCATCTTCCCGTCCCGTTCATCAGCGCCTAATGATGATCCTGGGACAAACGAGAGGCGGCGCGAGAATGCGCCGAGGCAGGGCGCGCATGGCCGATATCTTCATTTCATACGCTAGCGAGGATCGTGGCCGCGTTCGTCCGCTCGCCGATGCGCTGATCGCGCGCGGCTTCAATGTCTGGTGGGATCGTTCGCTCGCCGCCGGGCAGGACTATACCGCCATCATCGAGCGTGAATTGAAGACCGCCAAAGCCGTCATCGTCGTCTGGACGGAAAGCTCGGCGCTTTCGACCTTCGTGCGTGACGAAGCCGGCCGCGCTCGCGATGAAGGCCGGCTCGTGCCGGTGATGCTCGACCGCGTCAGCATTCCGCTCGGCTTCGGCGCCTTCCAAGCCGAAGACTTTACCAAGTGGAATGGCGGCGCCAATGCGCCGCAAATGATGCTGCTTGAAGAAGTGTTGAAGGCAAAGATCGCCGGCCGCGAAATCGACGGCAGTGAAATCGCGCGCCGTCGTCGAAGCTTGGGCAACCGCATCCGCATCGTGTCGGTACTCACCGTGCTCGCCTTGGTGGTCGGCATCGCCGCTGGCGGGCGTTATCTGATCGCGCCGCCGGATACCGAAGTGACGCAAGAAGATCTGCGCGCCGAATTGTTGCGCTTGCTGGCTGAAGGTCAGCTGACGCCGGAGCAGGCGATTACATTGGCGCAATTGCTTGAAGCCGGCGCGCTCGGTGAAACTCAGAGTGCCGCTTTGGCGCCCGATGGCGCCGCACCTTCGGCGCCGGGCGCGGAAACGCGCACCGCTGATGTTGAAGGCGTCGTCAGCGAAGCCTCGTTCGAAGCGGCGGCGAGCGACACCTATCGCCAGGCCTTCGCTGCATTGGCGGCTCACCCGGACGCGCAAGTCCGCCTCGCCGTCGCGCAAATGGCCAGCGACACCTCACGCCAAGCCGCCATGCAAACGCTTTGGACTTACGCGCAAGCCAATCCGGATGATCCGCTGCGCGAGCAGATTTATCTGCTCTGCGGCTCCGTCGGCGAAGCCAATGACGATCCGCTTGGTCAGCGCGCCTTGGAGCAAGCCGTCAATATCGCGCCGCGCAATCCCGGCACCTGGCGCATGCTCTCGCGCTCGTACGAGCGCATGAATAGAACAGGCGAAGCCGCCGCTGCCGCCGCGGTCTCGGAAGGCGTGGAAGCGCAGAACGCGGGTCAAACCGCGGAAGCCGAGCAGCAACTGCAAGTCGCGCTGCCGCAACTGAACGCCGTCGTCGCCGCCCCCGTCGCCTCCGAACTTGGCGACATCGCTGTGCAACGCCAAGACTGGTCCGGCGCCAGCGCGCGCTATGAGCGCGCTTATCGTCTGCGTGAAGAAAGCGCCGAACGCTCGCCAGACTCGCCGGCCGCCGGCGTGCTCGAAGCCGACGCACAGCAGCTCGTCATGTCGCTCGATCGTTCGGGACGAACGCGTGAGGCATGCGAGCGTTTGCGTCAGGCACAGGAAGCGCACGAAGTCGCGACGCCAGATGAAGAATTGCTCCAACGCTGCCAGCGACTGCGCGTCAATATCGATCAGCGGGTGCAGATGGCGCCGCAACTCCGCCTTCAGCCGCAAATGCAACGCGTCGCGCCGGCGCCAGCGACACCTTAAGCGGCGCGCAGGAACAGCACTTTCGCGGCGCCATAGTCGCGCGTGTCGAGCGTTTCAAAGCCAGGTGTCGCAGGCGTTTCGTCTGCGGCGCACTCGAAGATGACGAGCGCGTCGGCGGTGATCCAGCCGCCTTTGCTCAAGCCCGCCAGCGCGCGTTCGCCGAGGCCTTTGTGATACGGAGGATCAAGGAACACGAGATCGAACGGTTCGCCCAAGCCGGCAGGCTTCAGTCCAAGATCGGTCGCGTCGCGGCGATGAATGCGGGTGTTGCCGAACAGGCCGAGCGCCTCAATGTTATCGCGGATCGCGCCTCTAGCGGCTGCCTCGGTTTCCACGAAAAGCGCAAACGCAGCCCCTCGCGACATCGCCTCCAGCCCAAGCGCACCAGAGCCGGCAAACAGATCAAGCACCCGCCGGCCCTCGATCCCCGGCGCCCAGGGCGCATGCGCCAAAATGTTGAACACCGCCTCGCGCGCGCGGTCGCCGGTCGGGCGGGTATCGCGGCCCGCGGGGGCGGTGATGGCCCGCCCTTTGAATTGTCCGCCCACAATGCGCATTCGCCCGCTCATGCGATGGGACGGCGCGATAATCAATCCAACAGCGGCGGTTTGGGGTTACACTTCCAGGTGGGGGACGATGGCGGCGCCAAATGTCGCGCTGCGGAGGGGGAGGCCCGCTTGACCGCGTTCGCGCCCCCCCGCAGAAGAACCGCCGAACCTGGGAGCTGAACAACTTGGAAAATTTGGCCGCGCACTTCGCCGATTTGTTCAATCCCGATCTGGCTGTTGCGAACTTCGCGGCGCTGTTCTCGGTCATCCTGATCGACCTGGCGCTGGCCGGCGACAACGCCGTCGCCGTGGGCCTGGCGGCGGCGGCCCTGCCTGCGGCGCAGCAGCGGCGCGCGATCTTCTGGGGCATCGTCGTCGCGCTGGTTCTGCGCATCGTGTTCGCAACGGTGACGCAGCAATTGCTGGCCATCAACTGGATCTTGCTTGCGGGCGGCCTACTGTTGTTTTGGGTCGCTTGGCGCATGTGGGACGATTTGCGCAAGCATCAGCCCGTCATGGTTGGCGATCCGGTTGCCGGTGAGCACGTCGCTGAAGAGATTGCCTCCGGCGGTAAGCCGCCCAAGACCTTTCTCAGCGCTTTGATGACGATCATCATCGCCGATGTGTCGATGTCTCTCGACAACGTCCTCGCTGTCGCCGCTGTTTCGCGGCACAACGAAGTGATTATGTGGTTCGGGCTGATTTTGTCGGTCATTCTAATGGGCGTTGCCGCCACCTTCATCGCGCGCGTTATCGAGAAGCATCGCTGGATCGCTGTCGTCGGCATCGTGATCATTGTTTTCGCGGGTTCGCGCATGGTTTGGGAAGGCGGCCACATTCTTTGGCCTGCAATCGTGCCGGCGATGCCAGGCTTCCTGGGCGGGCACTAAGCGAAGTCTTTGCCCAGCTGATCTTTGAGCATCTTGCGCGGAATTTCTTCCACCGCGCCGGGCTCAAGCGCGCCCAACTGAAACGGCCCGTACGAAACGCGGATCAGCCGGTTTACTTTGAGCCCCAGTGCATCGAGCACGCGCCGCACTTCGCGGTTCTTGCCTTCGGTGATGGCGACATTGATCCAGGAATTGGCGCCCTGACCTCGCTCAAGCTGTGCATCGATAGAGCCGTAACGCATGCCGTCAACCGTGATGCCGTCTTTGAGATGATCCAATTCTTCTTGCGTAACTCGCCCAAAAGCCCGCGCCCGATAGCGCCGCACCCAGCCATTGGAAGGCAGCTCAAGTTTGCGCGCCAGTTCGCCGTCATTGGTCAACAGCAGCAAACCTTCGGAGGTCAGGTCCAATCGCCCGACCGAAATCACGCGCGGGAGATTGTCGGGCAAATGCTCGAATACAGTCGGCCGCCCAGCCGGATCACGGTGTGTGGTCACGAGGCCGGTAGGCTTATGGTAACGCCAAACCCGCGTAGCCTCGACGGCGCCAATCGGGCGGCCATCGACCTGCACTTTGTCGGCGTCAGTCACCTTCACAGCCGGCGTATCGAGGACCTTACCGTTGAGCTTCACCCGCCCCTCGGCGATCAGCCGTTCGGCGTCGCGGCGCGAGCAAACGCCGGCGCGGGCCAGGAACTTGGCAATGCGTTCGCCGTCCGGGCTAGAAGAGGGGGGTGAGGATGTCATGTTCGCCGTGATCTATCGCTGGCAGGTCGTATCAGGGCTCGAGGCGCAATTCGAGCTAGGCTGGAAGCGCGGCACCGAGCGTATCGCCGCGGAGTTCGGCGGCTGGGGCTCAAGGCTCCACAAAGGCGAAAACGGCGCCTACGTGGCCTATGCCCAATGGCCCGACGAGGCGACCTGGAAGCACGCCATGGAAAGCCGCATGCACCATTCCGACGACGAAGCCCGGCGCATGTACCGCGAAGCCATCGTGCCAGACACGTTCGAGACGCTGTTTGCTGGCGACGTCGCGGAAGATTTGCTGGAGCTCCGCCGTCCATGAGCGACGAGGATCATATGGGCCGGGCGCTGGCCTTGGCGCACGCAGCGGCGGGCGCAGGGGAGGCGCCGATCGGCTGCGTCATCGTCGATGGCGCAGGCGAAGCGATTGCCGAAGGCGCCAATGCGCCGATCGCGCTGCACGATCCGACAGCCCATGCGGAAATCATCGCGCTACGGCAGGCGGCGGCGTCGCTGGAGAATTATCGCCTCAAGCCCGGCCTCACGCTTTATGTGACGCTCGAACCCTGCGCCATGTGCGCTGGCGCGATCTCAAATGCCCGCATCGCGCGCGTGGTGTACGGCGCGAGTGATCCCAAGGGCGGCGGGGTCGCCCATGGGGCGCGCGTGTTTGACCAGCCGACCTGTCACTGGAAGCCTGCAGTGACGAGCGGCGTCTGCGCTGATGATGCGTCGAAGCTGCTCAAGGATTTTTTCAAGGCGAGACGATGAGGCAGTAGGCAATTGGCAGTAGGCAGTCGTGTGTGGCGCGAACGCACTTGCCCACTGCCTATTGCCCATTGCCTACTGCCTAAATCATGACCCTCCCCGAAACACAGACCCTCTATTTCGAAGACGTCAGCCTCGGCATGCGCGAGTCGTATTCCAAGCACGTCAAATCGTCGGACGTCGTCGGCTTCGCCGAGATCAGCGGCGACCGCAATCCGATCCACCTCTCCGAACACTTCGCCGCGCAAACCCCATTCGGCGGCCGCATCGCGCACGGTCTTTATACGGCGAGCCTAATCTCCGCCGTCATCGGCACGCGGCTACCAGGGCCGGGCGCGATCTACATTTCGCAGACGTTGCGCTTTCTCGCGCCGGTGCGGATCGGGGACACGGTGGTGGCCAGCGTTGAGATCGTGGAGCTGGTCGAGAAGGGCCGGCGCGCAAAGCTGCGTTGCGAGTGCAAGGTCGGCGATACGCTGGTGCTTGAAGGCGAAGCCGAAGTGAAGATTCCGGCGCGGCCTGCCGTCTAAGCGTCCACCAACGCACGCCTCGCATTGATCACATCCTGCGTCATCTGCCGGCGCAGAGCGTTGGTGTCGTCGAACTTATCCTCCCCCCTCAGGAACGCGATAAGCTCGACCTCGATATGTTTGCCGTAAAGATCGCCGCTGAAATCGAACAAGTGCGCCTCGAGCAAAGGCTCGGGCAGCGCGCCGACCGTGGGGTTCACGCCGACGCTGGCGGCGCCCGGCAACAACACGCCGTCGCCCAGATCGACGCGCACCGCGTACACGCCAAGACGCGGGCGGACGTAGTCGCCAAGCGTCAGGTTCGCGGTCGGGAAGCCGAAATCTCGCCCGCGCTGAAAACCACGCTGCACTTCGCCTTCGATCGCCCAGGGCCGCGTCAGCATGGCGCGTGCCTTATCCATCTCGCCCGCAGTGATGGCCTCACGGATAGCGGTGGAGGAAATCCGCGCGCCATCCGCGCCGCTGACTTCGCCGATGCCGTCGACGGTAAAACCAAATTCCGCGCCGAGCTTCGTCAGGCTCGCGACATCGCCCATGCGTTTATGACCAAAGCGAAAGTCGTCACCCACACTGACGTGAGCCGCGCCAAGCGCGTCCTTCAGCAGCTTCTCCGCAAACACCCGATCGCTCGACGCCGCCAATGCCGCATCGAACCCGATCTCGAACACCTCTTCGACGTCAAGGTCCGCCAAAGCGCGGGCGCGCTGTGCGTTGCTCTGCAACCGAAAGGGCGGCGCGTCGGGCTGGAAGAAGCGGCGCGGATGCGGCGCAAACACCGCCGCGCCCAAACTGATGCCGCGCGCGTCGGCGACAGCGCGCGCGGACTCGATCACCGCCTGGTGCCCCAAATGCACGCCATCGAAATTGCCGAGCGCAATCGAAGCGCCGCGCGCATCTTCGGGAACGGAGGGGGAGGGAGACGTCATTCGTTCATAAAGTCTTGCGTTTCAGCCCGATTGCAGCTGCGTCCGTTGCCAAAGCATGACTGGACGCGCGTGTCGATGTGTGCGCGTTCACTCATGCTTAAGTGCTACTTTACCGAAAATTCTCAGGTCTTTGCTATCTGTGACGGCATAACACGGCGCAATAACAGCCGGGTAACGTCTCGCCGCCGGATTGTGCACCCCGATCCGGCGGCGTGCCGGGCCCCACAAAAAACGCGCCGCGGGTTGTGGGAGACGAGCGCCAATGTCTGTTTCGCTGACAATGCCGATCCTGATCGTGGACGACTACAACACCATGATCCGTATCCTGCGGAACCTGCTGCGCCAGCTCGGCTTCACCAATATCGACGAAGCGTCGGACGGGCGCACCGCGCTCGCCAAGATGCAATCCAAGACCTACGCGCTTGTCATCTCCGATTGGAGCATGGCGTCGATGTCGGGATTGGAACTTCTGAAACACGTACGCGCCAACGAACGCACGGCCGAAACGCCGTTCGTGATGATGGCCAACGACAACGAGGATGGCGCGGTCGCGGAAACGCGCGCCGGCGCGAACTCGTATCTGGTGAAGCCATTCACCGCGCAGGCGCTGAAAGAGCGTCTCATGCCTGTCATCGGCGCGTTCTAGTCAGCCTTAAAAAGCAACGAGCGCGCCGGGTATCCCGTACGCGCTCGGCTTCGATCGGAACTGGAAAAGCTTTAGCGCTTCATCGCGCCTTTCTTCTTCGCCGACTTTTTCGGCGCGGCCTTCTTCATCGTCTTCTTTGCGACTGCCTTCTTGGCGGCGGCCTTCTTCGGCGCCGGGGCCGCCTTGGCGGTTTTCTTCTTCGCCGTTTTCTTCTTGGCTTTTGTCACAGCGACTGCGGTTTCGCTGGCGCTCTTGGTGCGCAAGTCAGCCGCGTGGGCGCGCTTGAACGTCTGGATATCCTTGAACGTACCATCCTTGCCGCGGACCGCGTAAAGCTTGGTCCCCTTGGTGGTGCGATGCGTGGTTCTACGCGCCATGTTTGGCTCCTGAAATGATCAACGCGCAGAGCCTAGTCCGAGTCGGCTCAAACCACAGTCTGACCGCCGTCGATGATGAAGGTCTGGCCGGTGGTGAAGGCGCCGGCCTTGCCGGCGAGGAATACGGCCATGCCGGCGATTTCGTCCGGCTCGCCGATACGGCCGAGCGGCGCGCGCGAGGTCGCCGCTTTCAGAATGTCGGGATTTTCCCAGAGCGCGCGCGCGAAATCAGTTTTGATCAGGCCGGGCGCAATGGTGTTGACGCGAATATTGTCGGGTCCGAACTCGGCGGCGAGGTTGCGCGCCAGCGCCATGTCGGCGGCTTTCGAAATGCCATAAGCGCCAATCACCGGCGTGCCGCGTACGCCCGCGATCGAAGAGACGAGAATGATCGAGCCGTCTTTGCGCGCGCGCATTTGCGGCGCCACCATCTGGATCAGCCAGTGATTGGAGACGATATTGTTCTGCAGGATTTTGTTGAACTGATCGTCGTTCATATTGCCCATCGGCCCAAAGTATGGGTTCGACGCCGCGTTGCAGACGAGAATGTCGACCTTGCCGAACGCCGTGTTGGTTTCATCGACAAGCTGCTGCAGCGCTTCTTTGACGGCGATGTTGCACGCCACAGCGATCGCGGCCTTGCGCCCGACGGCCTCATTGATCTCTTTCACCACCTCTTCGCACGCATCGAGTTTGCGCGAGGAGACGACGACGTTTGCGCCTTGTTCCGCAAGCCGGTGCGCGATGGCTTTGCCGATGCCTTTGGAGGAGCCGGTGACGATGGCGCTCTTGCCGGTGAGATCGAAGAGATTGGCCATGGGTGTTGCTCCTGCTATGTGCGCCCCAGTCTAGGCGGCGCGAGCGCGGGCGGTCTAGGCTGACGTTGGAGGAAGCGTGATGCGGCGTTTGATTTTGGCGGGTTTGGTTGCGGCGGCGGTGCTCGCCGCGTGTGAGCAGCCCGATCCGCTCGCCGCCAATCGCCGCGCCTGCGCCGACGATAACGGCGCGCCAGCGGAGCGCGTCGCCGCGTGTACGGCGCTGATCGAGAGCGGCGAATTGGAGGAGGCCGCGCGCATCGAAGCGCAAGCCAATCGCGGCGCAGCGCACAGGGCGGCGGGTGAGGTAACATCGGCGCTGCGGGATTTCGAGGCGGTGCTGCGGGTAGAGGCCGACAACGCAGTGGCGCTCGAAGGTCGCGCAGCGATCTTGCTCGCCAGCGGCCAACTCGACGCCGCCGAGCAATTGGTGACGCAGCTGATCGAGACCGGCGAGGCCGACGCCAGCGCGCAATTCATGCGCGCCGAAATCGCGCAAAGCCGGGGTGACTACGCCGCTGCGCTGGAGGACTACGATGCCGCCATCGCGCGCGATCAGCGCATGGCGATCGCATTCGCTCGCCGAGGCCGCGCCAAGCAGCGCTTGGACGATATCGACGGCGCGCTTGCCGATTTCGACTCGGCTTTGCGCTTGGATTCAAGTTTGGTCGATGCGCGCGCTGGTCGTTGTTGGTTGAGCCTCCGTGAAGGCCGCGATCTTGAACGCGCCCGCACCGACGCTGAAACCGCCGCCGCTGCTGATCCGCGCCATGTTGAAGCGCAACTCTGCCGCGGCATCCTGCAATTGCGCGGCGAGGAGTGGACGCTAGCGCGAACCTCGTTCGAGGCCGCGCTCGAAGTCGAGCCCGGCAATCCCACCGCTCTCTTCGGTCGCGGCGTCGCCCGCCGTCGCAGCGGCGATAGTGACGGCCGCGAAGACATGAACCGAGCCCGCGACTTCGACCGCCATATCGGCGAAACGTTCGATGATTGGGGTGTGCGAACTTACTGATGAGAGCTCTTGCGATCTGTTTCCTTGCCATCTTTGGCGCGGCGTGTGGTGAGCCTTTCTCGGCGGACGACGCCATAGATTGTTCGCGTAGCGTGACAGAACCGCGACGCCGACTTGAAGCGTGCAGTCGTGAACTGGCCGCTATAGGGCCAAACGGAGGGACGCTGTCATCGCGGGGCGCGGCGAAGGAAGCGCTCAGGGATTGGGTCGGGGCGCAGCGCGACTATGAGGAAGCTTTAGCTCTTGCTCCAGAACTCGGTGGCCCATTGTTGGGTCTCGGAAGGGTGCATTTAGCGCAAGGTGATCTCGTAAGCGCGCGGCGATACTTGAACCGCGCGATTGAGGAAAATGATTCTGGAATCGCGCGCGACATACTTGGTAGCTATGCGCTGAGACAGCGTGATTATGCGGAAGCCTTGTCGCAGTACGAAGACCTACTCGCTAGCCAAACCGATAGTGCGATTGGTTTCTATGGTAGAGGGTTGGCGCGGCTCGGTATGGGTGATGAGCGCGGTCGTGAAGACATCGCGCTTGCTCGCGCTGGGTGGGACAGTGTGGATACGCATTTTGGTGAGCAAGGGCCTGCTGCGCCTTAGCGCAAAGCCGTCATCGCATAATCAGCGCGCACGGCCTCCGCTGTGAACGCCAACTGCACTTTGTCGGCATCCACTTCGCCTTCGGTCCAAAGCGCTTCGCCGTGCATGCCGGACGCGATAAAGAGGCAATCGAGCCCTTGAGCATTGGCGCCAGCAATGTCGGTCGGAATCCCATCGCCGATGCACAGGATGCGTTCGCGTTTTACGCTGCGAAGCGCTTCCAGTTCGCGGCACGCCAATTCATAGATCGGCGCATAGGGTTTGCCCGCCATGATGACGCGACCGCCGAGTGCAGCATAGTCGCGCGCGATTGCTCCGGCGCACCAGATCATGCGGTCGCCCCATTGCACGACGATATCTGGATTGGCGCAGAGCATATCGAGATCGCGAGCGCGCGCTTGGCGCAAAATTTCCGTGTAGTCCGCGGGCGTTTCGTCATCGCGGTTGAGGCCGGAGATGGCGACGAATTTGGCTTGATCGAGCGGCGCTTCAGCGAGGCCCAAGCCTTCCCACAAAGCGCGATCGTACTCATACGGCCCGATCCGATACATCGGTCCAGGCGTACGAGCGCTAAGCTCGGCGCGGATCGCATCGCCGGACGTGACGATCGCATCCCACGCATCGCGCGGCACGCCGGAGCGATCGAGTTGTGGCGGAATGGTCGCGCGCGGTTTCGGCACGTTGGTGACGAGGATGACGCTTTTGCCGGCGGAGCGCAGCCGCTGCAAGGCTTGGTAAGCCTCTGCATAAGCGCTGCGGCCATTGTGCAGAACGCCCCAAACATCACAGAAAAACGCGTCGTAGCGCTCTGCGATTTCGTCGATCGAACCAATGATGTGAGTCACGCCAAGGCCTCGACAATGCGGCGCGCATCGGCCTCGGCTTGCGCCGGGCCGGCGTCGGGCGGGGAGGTCAGAACGAGATCGGCGAAAGCGCGTTGCGGCGCGACGTGGGCGTCATGCATGGGGCGCACGGTAGCGAAGAACTGCGCCATCACCGAGCGTGGCGTTCGGCCGCGCGTTTCCACATCGCGGATCATGCGCCGCGCCAGCCGCAGCGCTTCGTCTGCTTCGATAAACACTCGGAGATCGAACAGGTCGCGGAGATCGGCGGGCGCCAGCAGATGAATGCCTTCCACGATCAAAGTTTGCGCATGCACGATGCGCTCGACGTGCGGCAGCCGTGTGTGGGTGACGAGATCATAGACCGGCTTGTCAAACGCAGCGCCGCTCCGCGCCAGCGCCAAATGCTCACAAAGCAGCGCGTGTTCCTTTGCTTCCGGTGCGTCGAAATTATGTGTGGCGGCGTCGAAGCCCGCAACCGAGGAGGCGCAGCGATAATAATCGTCTTCCGCGATCACAACCGCGCCGGCGCCAAGCTTTTGTGCGACGGCGCGGGCGACTGTGGTTTTGCCAGCGCCAGAGCCGCCAGTGATGGCGATGATTTTCATGAAGGGAATAGGGAGTTGGGATCAGGGAGCATCCCCATTCCCTATTCCCAACTCCCTCTCTTAAGCAATCCGCCCACTCTGCTTCAGATAGAATTCCCGCGGCGGCGCGGTTTCTTCCATCAGGCTTTCCTTGATCGCGCGCGGCGTGCCGAAGAGGTGGCCCTGGCCGAACGGCACGTCGAGGTCGAGTACTTCGAGCACGGTGTCTTCGGTCTCGATCCGCTCGGCGATCAGATCGATGCCGTAGCGCTGATAGACCGCCGAAATATCCGTCGCCGCAATCTCGCGCGTGATTGCCGAGCGCGGGCGCAGGCCGCGATGGAGAATTTGATCGACCATGGTTTGCGCCGCGATCTTCACGTAGCGCACGCCGGAGCGTTCGAGATCGGGCAGATCGATCTCGGTGTTGGTGACGCGGTCGATCGAGAAGCGGAAACCGAGATCGACCATTTTGGCCATGGCGCGCGCTTCGATCGAGGTGCGGTTTTCGTAGGCGTCTTGCGGAATTTCGAAGATAACGCTGCCGGCGAGATCGCGGTTCTCGCGCATGAAATCGAGGAATTGCGGAAAGAATTGTTCGTCGGCCAAGGCCGAGGGGCTGATGTTGCAGAAGATGCCGACGCGGCGATCCTGCTTCATCAACTTGCGCACGATCTGGACGCAGCGAAACAAGAGGACGTTGTCGATGGTCGACATCAGCCCCGCTTGCTCGGCGGCGGGGATGAATTCCTGCGGCAGGATCAGACGGCCGTTGGCGTCCTTCAAGCGCGTGAAGCCTTCATAGAATGCCGTCTTGCGCTGCGGCAGCTGGACGATCGGTTGCAGATAAAGCTCGACGCGGTTTTCGAGCAGCGCTTCGCGCACGAGATCCATCGGCCCGCGCGCAGCGCTTGGGCTGATCGGCGTGATGCCGGCGTTTTGGATCGTCTGCAGGCGCGCATCCATGGCAGCGCCGAGCTTGTCGACGATCTGCTCGATGAGCTTCGATTCAATCTGCGGCGGGCCGCCCGTTTGATAGGTCGGCGCTTCGATCTGCGGGGCGCCGAAGGATTGCGTGGCGACAGCGGCTTCAATCTGATCGATGCGCGTTTGCATCGCGTCGATATCGGCGGTGACTTCGCGATGCGCGACACGCAAGCGCTCCATGTCGCGTTTGATTACTTTCTCCGCATTGCCGATGCGCCCCGATGCGGCGGTGGTCGAGATGCTCGCATGCGTCACAGCGCACGCGCAGAAGAGCGCAATGGCGCCCAGGAAGGATGCGCCAATGTCCTGTCCGCCGACTTGCGTCAGCGCGATGCCCACGGTCCCCGAAATGGTGGCGTAGGCGATGTAGAGCAGGATGTGCGTGATGATGGGCATTATTTGCCGTCCGAATCTCTCATGCCCCATGGGGCAGGCGCGCGGGTTGACGGAGGATTAACCAGCCTGAGAGCGGACTTGACGGAATTATTGTAATACGATAATTGATTATCGTCTTACTTGAGGAGTTCCGTCCATGACCCAGGCAGCGGCCGCCCCGTTAGAGCGCGCCCAGCAATTGGCGGGTGGCGC
>QBMO01000002.1:89443-95513 GCA_003242075.1 Alphaproteobacteria bacterium | reverse complement strand
GCCACCGTGGCTGTGGTGGCGGCGGTGCTGATCGCTCTGGGCGCGGTCGCGCAAGGCGTGGCCCCGGCGGTGAATGTTTTCGCGACGCGGGAGGTGACGGCGAATCTCGAGGGCGTGGCGACCGTCATCAACGCCATCGGCGTGTTTTGGATCATCGTGCTGCCGAGCTTCCTGATGGGTGGCGCGTTGCTGGATTTGAGCAAAGTGCTCGATGAATACGGCAAGGGCCAATTTTTTACGCTCCGCGCCAGCGCGCACGTCCGCAAAGCGGGAGAAGGCGCGCTCTGGGCGCTCGGCTTCAAGATTGTGGGTTCGCCGACGATTCTGAGTTGGATCACGCACGAGGGGCGCGGCTTCATTTGGCACATGGAGCCTTTCGACCTCGGCCTCATCGCCTTTGCCGCCTTCGTCATGGTGCTGGGCCGCGTGCTTGAAGCGGCGGCGAAGATCAAAGCTGAAAACGATCAGATCGTTTGATGCGTATCGTCGTCACCCTCGACGTGATGCTGGCGCGGCGCAAAATGAAGGCCAAGGATTTGGCCGAGCGCATCGGCATCACCGAAGCCAACCTGTCGCTGCTGCGGACAGGCAAAGTGAAGGGCGTGCGCTTCGAGACGCTGGCGAAGTTGTGCGAAGCGCTGGACTGCAAGCCGGCGGACTTGCTGGACTTGGAGGCTGGGGAAACGCCAGCGGACGCCGAGGAATCCGCTTAAGCCAGCAACAACCAGCAATAGCCGGCATAATGTAGAAGGAGAAACGCACCTTCGTAGCGATTGACCTTGCCGCCTGTGTTGGCGTGGAGCAGCACCAGCAGAGTGGCGACATAGAGGGCGGCCCAATCGCGCGCGAGCAAGTCGACAGGAACAGCGATAGGCTGCACCAGCGCGGTGACGCCGATAATGCCAAGGATGTTGTAGATGTTCGACCCGATGATGCCGCCGAAGGCGACGTCGGAGCGTCCCTTGAGTGCAGCCATTACCGATGTGACGAGTTCGGGCAACGAAGTGCCTAGCGCCACGATTGTCAGGCCAATAATGGTCTCTGACAAGCCGGCGGCGCGCGCGATGGTTTGAGCGCCGCCAACGAGCAAGTCCGCGCCAAAGATCAGCATCGCAAGGCCAGCGATGGCAAACGCCGCGGAATGCCATAACGGCGATGGCGCCGGCGAATGCTGTTGTGCTTCCGCGGCGTGCATCTGCGCCACAGCTGGCTTTCGCCGCTCCATGGCGTAGGCGAGCAGGATGTAGCCAATCAGGGCGGCGAGAAAGATTGCCCCAGTAAGCCGCGATACTTCACCGAGAACGACCGCCACTGCGATGAATGCCGCGGTCGCCGCCAGCATCACCCAGCCATCGCGCTGCAGCGCTTTGGAATCGACGGGAATGGGCCGGATGATCGCAACGATGGCGAAAATCAGCAGAACATTGGAGATGTTGGAGCCGACGACGTTGCCAACGGCGATGCCGGGGGAGCCGGCGAGTGCGGCGTTGATGCTGGCGGCTAGCTCTGGCGAGGACGTGCCGAAGCCGACAAGCGTCAGTCCGATCATGAGTTCTGAAATGCCGAACTTCCGCGCTACGCCAACGGCGCCGCGCACGACGAACTCGCCCCCGATTGCGAGGAGCACAAGGCCCCCCGCAAGCGATGCCGCCACCACTCCCCAGCTTTCCACCCTTAGCGCCTCCGAAACGCGACCGTTGCGCATAGCGCGCCGAATGCCTTGGCGGCAAATGATTCAGCTGGCGAACAACACCGCCGCTTGTATCAGATACACAACCCCAATCGCCGTCACGATCCCGCGCGTCCATTTGAGAAAATTCTTGTCGCTCATGCGATCGAGCACCAGGCCGCCGAGCCAGGCGCCGATCATGGCGAGTGGTGCGGCGACCGCGAAGAACCACCAGGGCGGCAGGCCGGAGCTTTGCGTCAAAGCGAAGAGCGGCACGCCGTAAAACACCATTTTCACGGTGTGGCTGAACGCCTGCGTCGCCGCTTTGGTGGCGACGATTTGGTGGCGCGTGAGATCGGTGCGCGTGAAGAAGACGTCGAGCAGCGGGCCGGAGACGCCGGCGATCACGTTGAGGCCGGTGACGCTCAGGCCGCAGGCGATCGCGTGTGTGGGTTTTGCCGCGTCGAGATTGAAGCGGCCTTTCGGTATCCAAGCGAGGCCGGGCACGAGGCCGAGTAGCAGGAACACCCAAGCTTTCGTCGGCTGATAGGTCACCAGTGCGAGCAGTCCTGCCGCGATGGCCGAGCCCGCGCCGTAATAGAGAATGATCGGCCAGTCGATGTGCTTGCGGTGCAGCACGGCGCGCCAGCCATTGGAGACGAATTGCACCGCGCCGTGCGTCACCATCGCGGCGGCGACAGGCATTGCGAGTGTGAGCGCCCCCATGAGCATGAGCCCGCCGGCCATGCCGAAGACGCCGGAAATAGTGGCTGTAACGAGAACGACGAGTAAGAGCAGGGCCGTTGTGAGCGATGTCACGCGCGCCTCCCAAGCTAAAGGTTGGAAAACGGCGCGGCGGGGAGCGCCCCGATAGCCGCGTGTGGCGGCGCTCGCGTCAGTTGCAACTTACGCGCGTTCGCCGCGATTGCAAATCACAGCGCCGCGAGCCGTGCTTCGAGTTTGGCCTCCACCGCTGGCCATTCATCACGCAAAATCGAGTACCACGCCGTATCGCGCCAGCCGCCCCATGGGCGGCGCATGTGACGGCGGTGGATGCCTTCGAACTGCGCGCCGAGCTTGAGGATTGCGGCGCGCGATTGCGCGTTATCCGCATCGGTCTTTAGCTCGACGCGCTCGGCGCCGCATGCATACGCGTGGCGTAGCATGAGCAGTTTGCATGAAGGGTTGACCGGCCCGCCACGAACCGAAGCCCCATACCAAGTGCCGCCGATCTCGACCCCGGCATCGTAGTCGCGCGGATTGATGTAGCTGGTCTGGCCGACGGCGCGGCCTTCAAAGATCACCGCATAGGGAAGCCAGCGGCCGGCTGCAGCCTGTTCGCGCTGCCAGTCTATGAAGGCTTCGAAACCGTCACGATGGAGTTGGGGGCTTGGGCTGAACTTCAGCGTGTCGCGCGGATCGCCGATGGCCGCGCTGAGTTCGACCTTGTGGCGGTCTTCGAGCGGCTCGAGCCGAACCCAGGCATTGGCAAGGGGCTCGTATTCGAGGTTCATGCCATTCTCCTCGGCTCTCGCAGCGGCAGGCATCATCGCCCGCATTGCCCCTGCGCGCGCGGAGGCTTAGCGTGGCGCAAACTTCTACGCACGTTCAAAGTTATTCGGGAGAAACGCGATGCATTTCGAACATTCAGACAGCGCCAAGGAATGGATCGGCCGCGTCTCCAAGTTCATGGACGACCACATCTATCCGGCCGTGCCGACCTATGAGGCGCAGCAGAAGGAAGGCAGCCGCTGGAAGGTGATCGAGGTCGTCGAGGATCTGAAGGCCAAGGCCAAGGCGCAAGGGCTCTGGAACATGTTCATGCCGCCGAGCGCCGGCGCGCCGCACGTGGATGATACGTTCGAGTTCGAGGGGCCGCGGCTCACCAATCTTGAATATGCGCCGCTGGCGGAGCTGATGGGGCGCGTCGGTTTCGCGTCGGAAGTGTTCAACTGCTCGGCGCCCGACACCGGCAACATGGAAGTGTTCGAGCGCTACGGTACGCGCGAGCAAAAGGATCAATGGCTGAAGCCGCTGATGAACGGTGAAATCCGCTCGGCGTTTCTGATGACCGAGCCTGGCGTGGCTTCATCCGACGCCACCAACATTCAGTGCGAGATCAAGCGCGATGGCGGCGACTACGTCATCAATGGCCGCAAATGGTGGTCGAGCGGCGCCGGCGATCCGCGCTGCAAGGTCGCCATTCTGATGGGCAAGACCAACCCGGAAAATCCGCGTCACTCGCAGCAGAGCCAAATTCTGGTGCCGCTCGATGCCAAGGGCGTCAACATTCTGCGCCCGCTGACCGTGTTCGGTTATGACGACGCGCCGCACGGCCACATGGAAATCGAGTTGAAGAACGTGCGCGTGCCGGCGGCGAACTTGCTGCTCGGCGAAGGCCGCGGCTTCGAGATCGCGCAGGGGCGTTTAGGTCCGGGCCGCATCCACCATTGCATGCGCACGATCGGCGCGGCGGAAGCAGCACTGGAAGCGCTCTGCAAACGCGTCACCACGCGAGTCGCCTTCGGCAAAACCATTGCCGAGCATTCGGTCTGGGAACAGCGCATCGCAGACGCGCGCGTCGATATCGAAATGACGCGGCTTCTGTGCCTGAAGGCCGCTTACATGATGGATGTCGCCGGCAACAAGGTCGCCAAGAACGAGATCGCCATGATCAAGATTGCAGCGCCGCGCATGGCGTTGAAGATCATCGACGACGCGATCCAAGCGCATGGCGGCGCCGGTGTCTGCCAGGATTTCGGCCTCGCCAAATCCTATGCCGGCATCCGCACGCTGCGTCTGGCGGACGGTCCCGATGAAGTGCACGCCCGCGGCATCGCGCTCAACGAACTGGCCAAGTATGGCTGGACCGGAAAACGCGCGAAAAGCGAAGGCGAGAGCCTGCCTGGCATGCGTTGATGCTCGTCGCATGGGTGTTCAACACGCTGGCCTTGGTGTTCGGCGTGCTGCTCGGCGCGCGCGCGCTGTTTGATCCGAAATGGGCGTCGCGGCTGGTGCGGCTGCGCGAGGATGAGCAGGGCGGCGGCTTCGCGGAGTTTCGCGCCACTTATGGCGGCGTGTTTCTTGGGCTCCACGCCGTGACGCTGTTCATGTCGCTCAAATATTTGATGGGCGGCGAGTTCGTGCTCGGTGTCGCCGCAGCTGGCGGCTGTGCGGCGCTGAGCGCCGGATGGGCCGGCGCAGCGTTCGGCCGCGCGGTCGCGATTGTGCGCGATAAGGCGGACACCAAGTTCAATCGTTTCAGCGTCTTGTTCGAACTCGTGATGGCGGCAGCGCTCGGCGGGCCTTGGGCGGTGTGGGCTCTCAGTCTCTAACCCGGCGCCTTACCCAGAAACACCACGGCTGCGCCGCTAGCGATAAGCGCAAATCCCAAGAAGTGGTTCCAGCCCAGTTGCTCGCGCAGGAAGAGCCAGGAGAAGAGGATGAATACGCAGAGCGTGATCACCTCCTGCATCGTCTTCAATTCGGCGGTTGAGTAGACGGCGCTGCCGATGCGGTTGGCGGGTACGGCGAGGCAGTATTCGATGAAGGCAATGCCCCAGGCGACGACAATCGCGATCAGCAGCGGCGTCGATTTAAATTTCAGGTGACCGTACCAAGCGAAGGTCATGAACACGTTCGATGCGATCAGCATCAGGATCGGCGCGATCTGTGGCGAGGTGAGGAAGGATGGCATGCGGGCTCCGGAGCTTATGGTCGGAGAGCGTATCAGAAATCGTTGATGCTCATATCCGCGCGCCAGGGCCAAGCGCCCGCGCGTAGGCCACAGCTGGCGGGATCGAAACTCTCGCGCGAGACAATGACGGTGTTCGTCGGCGTTTCCTCGATGCGGACTTCGCGGACGGTGAAGGGCAGAGCGTCAGCGGCGATAAAGGCGCTGAGCTTAAGGAAGAAACACGCCGCCAGCGCTTCCGTCGTCGGATCGCCCTGGAACGTCATGATCTGCGTGAGTTGCTTGGGCTCGTGTTGCCGGAAGTAGTCCAGCAGCGGATCGGTTTCGGCTAAGTGCAGTGTGTGATCGACGGCGCTATCGATCCATGCATGCCAACGCTGCTTCACCGTATCGAACGGCGCGGCCGAGTTCGTGTCTGAGAAAACGAAGCCCGATGTTGGGTCGAGCCGGACGGTGACGAACTCATTGTGTCCGTGCGGGATCGCGCATTTGGGGCTTTTGGTCGCCAACAGGCGGTGGGCCATCGCGTAGCGACGGGTGAATTCGAGCGCAGCCATAATCAGTCCTCGGGCACTCCCGCAGCACAGACGGGCGCCTGACGCAGCCCTTAAACGGGCAAGCGCGGTCGCGCAATCATTCGTCCCAGACAGGCTTGCCGAGATTAACTTGATCGGGGGAGGTCAGGCCACCCACGGCAGCGCCGACGA
>QBMO01000002.1:32396-89433 GCA_003242075.1 Alphaproteobacteria bacterium | reverse complement strand
CTGGCAGCGCGCCGACGCCGCCGAACACTGCGCCGGTGCCCGCGCCGATGGCGGCGCCAGAAGCCAAGCGATCGCCCATCTGCGTGCCGCAGCCAGCGAGCGCCACAGTCGCTGCGACGGCGAGAACAAGTTCTCTCTTCATGATATCGTCCTTATGCGAAAAAGAGCTGCGCACTTCTGCGCCGCTTTTTGGATTTAAGGCGATTGCACCGACGCGCCAAGCATAGGCGCCAGTGACGCGAAAGATGGCTTATTTCGGATTGCCGTCGGACCCGCGAGATGCCCGTCAGAACCACTTGCGCCACTTGGCGATGGCGAACAGAATCGCCGGCGCGGCAAACATCATCGCAACGCCGACCCATGGTCCCCACGGTTCGCGAAACCATGTCATGCCGTCGAAGTTCATGCCGAAGATGGATGCGATCAAGGTTGGCGGGACGAAGGCGATGGTCGCCAGCGAAAGCGCTTTCAGCACATTGGTCTGCGCCGCGTTGATCAGGCCGAGCACCGCATCCTGCAGATAGGAGAGGCGCGGCTGCATCTGTTCAGCAATGCGTTCCAGTTCGCCGACATCACGCGCCAGCGCCGAAAGGCGGTCGTTCGCCAGCCCATATTTTTTGCCGCTCGCGCGGGCGTAGACGAGCATGCGCTGCATACTGGTCAGCGAGTCGTGCACGAGCGCGGCGAGCGCGCCGATGCGGCCCAGTTCGCGCAAAGCGCCGCGCAAATCGATGGTCTCAGTTTCGTCGAACACGCGCAGCGAGAGCGCATTGGCGTCGCGTGTGGCGTCAGCGAGCACGTCGGCCAGCCGTTCCGCTGCGCCCTCGATCAGCGCCAGCATGACATCGCCGCCGTTCTGGGCCGAGGAGACGCGCGCCGACGCGCGGCCTTGGCCGATATCGAACGCGCGCGGGCGCACTTGGCGGACGGTGACGAGTTTGCCCTTGGCGAGAATGAACGTCACCGGCCCGGAGATCAGCATGCCCTCGTCGCGCCGGCCGAGCAGGGTTGCGGTGAGGTGGAGTGAGTCGCCTTCTTCGTAATAGCGCGCCGATTCTTCGAACGCGGCACGCTCGTCCGGCGTCGGCACGTCAACGCCGAGGTCCGCCTCGACGTCCGCCTCTTCCTGTTCGGTGGGCGATTCCAGGTCGTACCAGAGCGCGGCGGGGTCTTCACACGCCGCCTCTGCGCCGCCGCGGGCAATGACACGAAGCATGGCCGAGCCGATAGACCTATTCGCGGCCGCCCGCCAGAGTGGCGCTACTCGTCCTTATGCGTGGTCCCGCGCGCCATGACGAAGCGGACAGTCATCAGCGTCTCGACGTCTTGGGTGGGATCGCTATCGACTGCGATAATGTCGGCGGAATAGCCGGCGGCGATGCGGCCGGCTGTGCCGCTGAGTTGTAGGTGATCGGCGGCGTTGATCGTGGCCATTTGAATCGTCTGCAGCGGCGTGAAACCGGCATCGACCAGGAGCTGGAACTCGCGCGCGTTCATGCCGTGCGGCGATACGCCGGTGTCCGTGCCGAAGGCGATGCGCACGCGATTCTGGCGGGCGAAACGTCCCATATTGGCCATGTCGCGGCTGACTTGGCGCGCCTTAGTGGTTTGCGCCGGCGTCAACGTGCCGCCCTGTTCGGCCAATTGGCCGACCCACCAGCCGGCCAGCAGGGTCGGCACCAGGTAACGGTCGCCTTGCCGCAGTAGGCGCACCGACTCGCGATCGATGTAGGAGCCGTGTTCGATGGAATCGACGCCGGCGCGCAGCGCAGCGTTGATCCCGTCGACGCCGTGCGCGTGCGCTGTGACGCGTCGACCCATGGCGTGCGCGGCTTCGACGATGGCGCTGAGTTCGTCATCGCTCAACTGCTGACCGACGCCGGCGGCGGTGTTGGAGAGGACGCCGCCCGTGGCTGTGATCTTGATCACATCGGCGCCGGCTTGGATTTGACGACGCACGTCGCGGCGGCATTCGTCGGCGCCGGAGCAGGCGCTTTCGCTGCGCAGGACATGGAGTACGTCGGGTTGGAAGGCTTGTGCGTCGCCGTGGCCGCCGTCTGGCGTGATGCTGCGGCCGGAGGCGATGATGCGCGGACCGACGATGCGGCCTTCGTTGATGGCGCGGCGCAGCGCGAAGATCGCGTCGTTCGGCGCGCCGAGGTCCGCGACTGTGGTGAATCCCGCGAGCAGATTGGTGCGGCCGTTTTGCGCAGCGCGCAGCGCGGCATCCGCCGGCGTCAGCAGCACCGCATCGTAGATCCTCATCGGCCCAAGTTCATTGGCGAGGTGGACGTGGCTATCGATCAGGCCCGGGAGCACGAAGCGTTCGCGCTGATCGATGATGGTTGCGCCGTCGCGCGTGACGTAACCGGCTTCGATGCCGATGACGCGGCCGTCGGCGCCAATGAGGATCGATTGCTCAGTCGCGACGCGGCCGGTCGCCGGGTCCGCGAGCAGGCGGCCGGCGTGAATGATGCTCTGCACCTGCGGCGCCGCTTCTTGCGCGAAGCCCGAACTCGTCAGGATTGCGAGCGCGCCAAGCGCGCCGGCCAAAGTAAGTGTGCGCCGCAGCATGTGATCCCCCTGAAACGTGTGCGCTGATCGAACCGAAGCCGCGCGTGCCGTCAACCGTTTACGCTCACCAATACATCGCAAAAAGAACGATGATGAAGGTGGCGATGACGCCCACGGCTATCGCCACGGCAAGCGCTGGCCCGCGGTCGCCAGGCTGCATCACCGGCTTCTCTGACGGGATTTGCGCGCCCGTGGCGAGGATCGATTGGTACATCGCTTCCTGCGATGCATAGACGCGATTGGCGCCGACGAAGCCGATGAACGCAAATGCCGGCACGGCCATAGCCAGCATCGCGGCGCCTTGCGTGAGGGTCGGGATGATGGCGGAGAGCCCGGTGTAACTGCCACGATCGCCGCCGCCTGCGCTGACCAGGAGCACGGTGAAAAGTACGCCGCCAGCTGCGCCGATGCCTGCGCCCATCAGCGAAACGGCGGCTTGTCCGCGTTTGCGGCGTTGCGACCAGACGTAGAGAAAAAGATCGCGCTGGCGTTCGTTCATTTGAGCCCGGCGCGCTCTGCATACATGAAGGCAGCACTCGCCAGCGGGCGGATGCGCGCGATCATTTGCGTCGCGTGCGCGCTAGCCGCGGTGCCGTCGCGGACGCGCCCGGCGATGCCTTGCAGAATGCAAGCGAGGCGGAAGGCGTTGTAGGAGAAATACCAATCGAGCGAAGCGATGCCGTCGCGGCCAGTCTGCGCGCAATACAGCGCAACTGCTTCGTCTAGCGTCGGAATGCCGAGCGCTTCGACATCAAGCCCGCCGAGACCCGCGCGGCCATCATGCGGCATCGCCCAGTTCATCAGATAATAGGTAAAGTCGCCGAGCGGATCGCCGAGTGTGGATAGCTCCCAATCCAGCACGGCGATCACGCGTGGTTCGGTTTCGTGCAGGATCAGATTGTCGAGCCGATAATCGCCGTGGACGATTCCGGTGCGCTCACCCGGCGGGATGGTTTGCGGCAACCACTCGATCAGGCGGTTCATCTCGTCGATGGTTTCAGTTTCGCTCAACTTGTATTGCTTCGACCAGCGATCGATCTGGCGCACGAAATAATTGCCGGGCTTGCCGTATTCGCTGAGGCCGATGGCGACGTGATCGGTGTTGTGCAGTTTGGCGAGCGTGGCGATCTTATTTTCGTAGACGCGCCGGCGATCAGCTTTTTCCAACTCCGGCAGCGCTCCGTTCCACAGCACGCGGCCTTCGACCATCTCCATCACGTAGAACATCGCGCCAAGCACGCTATCGTCCTCGCAAAGCGCATATGGCCGCGCGACCGGAAAGCCGGTGGGATAAAGCGCCGAGATGACGCGAAACTCGCGGTCGACCGCATGTGCGGAGGGGAGCAACTTGCCGCCGGGCTTCTTGCGCAGCACGTACTTCGCGTTCGGCGTGACGACCTGGTATGTGGGATTCGATTGTCCGCCCTTGAACTGATTGATCGAGAGCGGCCCCGCATAGCCGTCAACGTTCACGCGCATCCATGCATCGAGCGCCGCTTCATCAAGCTTATGGCGCTCCTCGACAGGCTTCACGCCTTTGAAGTTTGCGTGGGGGTCTTCGGCGGGTTCGCTCATCTCGCAAGCTTAGGGATGCACCAGTGCGAAGCGCAAGCATCTTAACCCAGCGCCCGCCAGGCGATGTCGCTGCGGCAGAAGCCGCCGGGCCAGTCGATTTGGGCGACGCCGGCATAGGCGCTGGCGACAGCCTGTGTCAGCGTGTCGCCTGTGGCCGTGACATTGAGCACGCGGCCTCCGGCGGCGCGCAGCGTGCCATCTTCGTCCTCGCGCGTGCCGGCGTGGAAGACGACCACGTCAGGCACTGCGTTCGCCTGGGTGACGCCGCGGATGACGGAGCCGGTCAGCGGCTCGTCTGGATAGCCTTGCGCTGCATAGACGACGGTGACCGCCGATCGCGCATCCCATTCGAGCGCGGGCGCATTCGCGAGATCACCTTTCGCTGCCGCGAGCAGCACGGGCGCGAGATCGCTTTTCAGGCGCCGCATCAGCGTCTGGCATTCGGGATCGCCGAAGCGGACGTTGAACTCGATCAGCTTCGGCCCATCGGCGCTGATCATAAGCCCCGCGAATAATATGCCGACGAATGGGCGGCCCTCGGCCTTCATGCCGCGCAGCGTGGGCAAAATGATTTGCTCCATCGTCTGATCGCGCGCTGCGTCGGTCAGGATTGGCGCGGGCGAGTAAGCGCCCATGCCGCCCGTGTTTGGCCCTTTATCGCCATCGTAAGCGCGCTTGTGATCTTGCGCGGCGACCAGCGGGATCGCGGTTTCACCGTCGCAGAGCGCAAAGAAGCTGGCTTCCTCGCCCGGCAGGAAATCTTCGATGACGATGCGTTGGCCGGCGGTGCCGAACTTGCGCAGGAACAATATCTCATCGATCGCTTCGTCGGCCGCGCGGCGCGTTTCGGCGATGACGACGCCTTTGCCAGCGGCGAGGCCGTCCGCTTTGATCACGAACGGCGGCTCGCGGTCGCCGAGATAAGCTTTGGCGCGAATGGCGTCATCAAAGACTTTGTACTCCGCCGTCGGCACGCCGTGGCGCAGGCAGAATTCTTTCATGAAGGCTTTCGAGGCTTCCAACTCGGCCGCCGCCTTGCTTGGCCCGAAGCAGGGGATGCCCAGCGTCGCCAAATGATCGGCAAGCCCTGCCGCCGCCGCGACTTCGGGCCCGATGACGACGAGATCGACTTGCTCGCGCGCCGCCAGCGCCGCCAGTTCCGCCGCTTGTTCGACCTTTACCGGGAACGTGCGGCCGAGTGCTGCCAGCCCCGGATTGCCGGGCGCCGACATCAGCTCCGAAACGAGCGGGCTCTGCGCGAGTTTCCAGCCCAAAGCGTGCTCGCGCCCGCCCGAGCCGACGATCAGAATCTTCATAATGCTCTCTTCTGACCGGCCTAAGCGCGCTCGGCAACCGCGCGCAAGGGGGTCTTAAGCCTTCCGGCTTTATCTGCAGGGGATGCTCGCGAGTCTCGCCCTGCGCACAGTGGATGCGCTGCGCGCCGGCGCCTGGTTCGACCGGGACCGGGCGCGCGGCTATTTGGTCATACTGGCCGTGCTGATGGCTGCGACAATGGTCGGCTATCTGGCGATGTCCAACGGTCTGCTCGACCCGCTGGGCCGGCCGATCGGCACCGATTTCTCAAGCTTCTGGACCGCCTCGCAATTGGCGCTCGCCGGCGCGCCGGCTGACGTCTGGAACATGGCTGCGCACAATGAGCGCCAAGCTGCGGCGTTCGGGCCGGATGCGGGCTATGCGGCGTTCTTCTACCCGCCGCCATATCTGTTGATCTGCTTACCGCTGGCGTTGCTGCCGTATCTCGTGTCGTTGGTCGTTTGGCTGGCTGTCACTGGCGCAGCGTGGGTGCAGATGGCGCGCGCCTGGCTGGGCGATGTGGCGCGCGAACGGATGACGTGGCTTGCGCTGGCGGCGTTTCCGGCGGTGATCGTCAATATCGGCCACGGGCAGAATGGATTCCTGACGGCGGCGCTGCTCGGCGGCGGCGCGCTTTTGCACCAAAAGCGGCCCTATCTCGCGGGCGTGTTGTTCGGCGCGTTGGTGATCAAACCGCATTTGGCGCTGCTCGTGCCGATCTTCCTCATTTTCGGCGGCAATTGGCGGAGCTTCTTGAGCGCCAGCGTGACAGCCCTCGGGCTTTGCTTGCTTTCCTGGCTCGCGTTCGGGACCGAGGCGTGGCTGGCCTTCATCGAAACCTCGGCCACCGCGCGCGCAGTGCTCGATGACGATCTCGTCGGCTTCGCCAAGATGCAGAGCGCCTTTGCCGCTGTGCGTTTGGTCGGGGGGCCCGCAGCGCTGGCGTGGGCCGTACAGGGGGCGGCTTTGTGCGGGGCGCTCTATGCCTTGTGGCGTGTGCGCCGCGCCGGTGACGATCGCGCCAATGGCGCAGCGTTCGCCTGCGCGACGCTGTTGGCGACGCCGTTTCTGCTCGACTATGACCTCACGCTGTTGATCGTGCCGTTGGCTTGGGTGTTCGTGAGCGCATTGCGCGGCGGATTCTTGCCGTGGGAGCGCATGGCGCTTTTGGCGGCGTTCGTGCTGCCTTTGATCTCGCGACCGCTGGCGGCCGCCGCGCACTTGCCGATCGCACCACTGGTTGTTGCGCTGCTTATGCTGTGCATCGTGCGCCGCGCCGAGGCTGGCCGCGTCGCTTAAAACGAGCGCCCGCCGTCGAAAGTCCTATCGCCGCCGCCGCGACACCCCGTAAGAGGGCGCAATGACGTCGCCGCCGCAGATTTTGCTCTCCCCAACAACCGCGCGGCCGGCGCGCTTTGGCGGCGTGATGTCCGAGATCGTTCACTGGATCAGCGGCGCGTATCTGAAGCTGGGCGGCTGGAGCATTCACGGCGACTGGCCGGCGTTCGACAAGATGGTGCTGGTGGCGGCGCCGCATACGTCGAACTGGGACGGGATAAACATGCTGGCGGCGGCGGGCTATTACCGCGTGCGTTTGCGCTGGATGGGCAAGAAGAGCCTGACGCGTGGTCCGTTCGGCTGGCTGATCAAATGGCTCGGCTGCGTGCCGATCGATCGCTCGCAAAGCAATGACGTGGTGAGCGCGATGGCGGAGGCGTTCGCGGGCGAAGAGCGCATGGTGCTGGCCATTCCGCCCGAAGGCACGCGCAACGCTGTGCGCGAATGGAAGAGTGGCTTCTATCACATCGCTGTCGGCGCGGGCGTGCCGATCGTGCTGAGCGTGCTGGATTACGGCAAGCGCCAAGTGCGGCTCGCGGCTGTGGTGTTTCCGAGCGGGGATTACGAAGCGGATTTGCCGCTGATCCAGGCGCACTACGCCGACGCGCAGGGCAAGCATCGGGACAAATTTGCGATCAAGCGCGAAGATGCGTGATATGTGCCAAGTCTGGGCGATGTTTGATCAACGCCTCAGTCATGACGTCGTAGCCGACGACGTTGTACCAACAAGAAACGGCGCCAGCCGGTCCCGTGATGCGCCAACCGCCAATCAGCCACTTGGCGTGCGTGATGTCCGACCACCTTACACTGGTAATGCGTTTGCCTAACGCAAGCGTGATGCTGTCGGCGTTCCACTCCCACCGAGTCATCGTCCACATGCGGATGCTGTAGGCGCCGGTGCCTGCAAGTACCAACGCGACCAGAACCGCGATCGGCCAGTAGGGCCAAAGCTCAGCTTCCAATGCCGTGAATGCTATGACGACGAGCGCCATCACTAAGCCCACCACACCGAACGAGCAGACCATGCCGGGATAGCGCGCGCGACCTTGGTCGACGTTCAGAACGACGCTGCCGTTGCGCCGGACGAACAAATCGATGACGCCGCCTACCGCGAACGCGGTCAAAATCATCAGGGGGGCGATGAAGTTGCTCACAGCTTCGTATCCCACCAAACGGTGAGCTAAACAACGTAGACGCGAACGGCCAACAGCAGGTCGGACCAGGCTTCCTCCATCGCGCCGTCCCAATCCGCGCCACACGCGTCGCGCACTGTCTCAGCCACGATCTCAAAAAACCGCGCGAAATCCGCACGCGGCACCAGATAGCCCTCGTGCGTCGTCGCCTCAGCGCGGATCCAGTTTTGCGCGTAGGCGCCATCGCCGATGAGATCGAGGATGGCGGCGAAGACGCGTGAGAGCATCTCGCCGCGCACGGCGCCGTCCGTATCCATGACGAACATCGCCTCCAATTCCGGCCGTTCGCTGAAGAGGCGGGCGTAGACGGCGCTGGTGAGATCGCCGCCGCGTTCAGCGGCGATCTCCAGGCTGCGTTCGATAAGCGCGCGATCCTCGGGTGAGGTCACGCCGCGTTCATGATGCGGTCGACGCCGGCTTGCACGATGGGGTGATAAGTGGGCCGCGCCCGCGCATAGACGCGCTGCGCGACGCTGCGCCCCCAATCGCCTTGGGCGCGGAGCGCTGTATAAATTGGGCGGATGAACTTGCCGCGTCCTTGCACGGTGAGGAACGTCTCCACCGCGCGTTCGGATGGCGCAAAGCCATTGCGCACGGCAAGGATCAGCCAATCGTAGCGCACTTCCATGTTGCCGATATCGTCGAGGCCGAAGGCGGCTTCGAGCGCCTGCAGGCGCTCGGCCGGCAGTTCGCGCGGCAGGCTTTGCAGATAGCGCTGACGCTGCATCGTGTTCCAGGTTTCCCAGGGCGCCGCCGCTGGCGGACCGCCGGCGAGAAACGCTTCGACGTAACCAGGGATTTCGCTGAAGCCTTCGGCTTGGGGTGCTGCGGCGTTCGACGGAATGCCCGGCTCATAGGCCCATTGATCCAGCATAAGCCGCGATTCCAAGTTCGCGTCTCCGCGCACGACGTTGGCGCGGAAGTCGGCGAGGAAGGCTTGCGTCGTCATCGGTTGGAAGGCGTAGCGATCGAAGTAGGAGCGCAGATAGGCGTCGATGCGCTCGCGACCGATAATGCCTTCGACGGTACGCAGGAACGTGGCGCCTTTGTCGTAGGTAATGGCGCTCGAGTTTTCGTTGGCGCTGACTTCACCGACCCAATGCAAGCGCTGGCCGTCGGGCGACACGCTCCCGAGCGCCGTTTGAATGTCGGCCCATGAAAGCGCCTCGGCCATGCGCGCGTGCTCTTGGCCGAACAGCGCTTCGCCGATGCGGCCTTCGATGTAGGAGGTGAAGCCCTCATTGAGCCAGCCATCGGCCCACACGGCGTTCGTCACCAAATTGCCGGACCACGAGTGCGCCAGTTCGTGCGCGACGAGCGAGACGAGGCTGCGGTCGCCAGCGAGGAAAGTCGGCGTCAGGAAGGTGAGGCGCGGATTCTCCATGCCGCCATAGGGGAAAGACGGCGGCAGGATGAGCACGTCGTACCGACCCCAGCGATACGGGCCGTAGAGCGACTCCGCCACTTCCATCATGCGTTCCATGTCGGCGCATTCGTAGACGCCGCGCTCGATCACGCTCGGTTCGGCGTAAACGCCGGTGCGCGGGCCGACATCGGCGTGCACCAGATCGCCGATCGCGATAGCGATGAGATAAGGCGGGATCGGCTGCGGCATGCGGAAGCGATAGGCGCGTTTGCCGTCCTGCGTGCGCTCGCCATTCGGCGTCAGCATTTCCGCGCTCATCACCGCTTTCAAATCGGCGGGGACGACGATGCGGGCGTCGTAGGTTTGGCGAATGCCGGGGCTGTCTTGTGTCGGGATCCAGGTGCGGTTGTGGATCGCTTGGCCCTGGCTGAACAAGAAACGCTTGTTGCTGGCGGTTTGCGCCGGCTCCAGCCATTGCAGCGCGCTCGCATTCTCGGCGCTCTCATATTCGATCTCGATGCGGCGCGCGCCGTTCAGTTGAATGGTGAGCGGCGCGCCCTTGGTCGGATCGCTGTCGCCGAGCGTAAACGTCGTGTCGCGGCCGCCGGCGCGCACGCGCTGGATGATTAGGCCCTTGCTGTCGAGCACGATCTCTTGCGCATCAGCGCGCGCGACGATGTCGAGCGTGGCTTTGCCGGAGAAGCGCTTGCGATCGAAATCAGCGGTGAGATCGAGTGAGACGTGGCGCACGCGCGCTTCATCGGGGCGGGCATACGAGCTGGTGTCATGCGGCAGCGGCGCCATCGGATCGGCGGCGCCGAGCGTGGTGTTGGTAGCGCAAGCGGCCAAGAGCGGCGCGGCCAGCGCGGATTGTAGCAAAGTACGGCGAAGCATGGCGTTTCCCCCAAGTTTTGGGGCTAACAAGCGGCTTTGCGACGGACGTGCAAGTGCGATTGGTCGCGTTCATGGACCGCGGGCCTTCAGGCCGGCTGCTCGTTGTGTCGCATGCGGGTCTGAAGACCCGCGTTCCGCGTTCTACTCGTCCTTCGGCTTCATCACGCCCGAGAACGTGATCACGGCCAGGGCGGTGAGGATCGCGCCGAGGATGGCGTAGAGCGCGTGCGCCCATTTCCAAAGGGCGGCGCCCTCGAACAAGCGCCAATCGCTGGTCTCGGAGACGGCCATGCCGGGTGACAGTTCGGCGCGCGCTGTGCGGCCGGGGCCGCAGCGGCTTTCTTGGCCGAGATCGATCACAGGCAGCGCCACATCGACGGCGTAGAGCGCGGGCTCGACCGCGCCGTTGCACTGCGCGCCACGCGGCGTCACCAACGCGCCTTGCGCATTCATGGTCAGCACGCCGAACACGCCGAGCGCGAGAAAGAGTGCGAGCGATCGCGCGACCCGCAGCGGCGAGAGGCCGTAGCCGGCGATGGCGCCGAACAGCGACGAGAGCAGCCACGTAAACGGCCCGGCTGACGCGACACGCGTGCGGCGATCATGCTGCGCCAGCAGAATACGGCGCGCATCTTCGCGATGACCGGCGCGGGCATAAACGCGGGCGGCGTGCGTGAACGGCTGCGACGAGAATTTCGGTGAGCGTGAGAGCCAGTTAAGCCGCTGCCGCCAGCGCTCGCCTTCGGTGTCCATCCGGGCGTAAGCGAAGCCATCGAGATCGAGGCGCGCGCCCTCGACGCCCCAGCCGGTTTTCACGTCGTCATCGAGCGCAGAGCAACTCGCGCCGGATACGTCGATCAACGCGTCCTGTTGTGTTGTCAGCGCTCGTGCTTGCACCGGCCCGGCGATCGTCGCGTCCGCGAACGAAAACACTGCGCCCTTGGCGCCGTCAGGCCCAGGGCCGCGCAGTTCGAGCGCGCTCCAGGAGAGCCCGCCATCGATCCGCGCGCGCGCGAACTTGGCGCCGCCTTCGATTACGGTTTTCTGGCCGTGCGGCGCGAAGCCGTCTTCGGCCAATTTGAACGTCAGATTGCCGCCGACGCGTGCATTGGGCGCGCGAATGGCCCAATTGCCGCCATTGATGAAGCGCCCGCCGCCGAAGGCGAGGTAGCCGGCGATTCTGGCGTCGGCGAGGAAGACTTCGCCTTTGACGTTGCCGCCTTGGAGCAAAGCCGCGCCGCCAATTGTGGCGCTGGTTGCGTCAAGCGCGCGTCCGAACGTATCGCCGCGCGGCGTGGTGCGGTGCGCGATCTCGGCGCCGCGGAGGTCGAGGTTGCGCGCAATCTTTGCGCCTTGTAGCGAGAGTTGCCCAGCGACCTTTGTCTCAAGGCCAATCACCATGCCGCCAATATCGGCATTGCTGGCGTTGAGCGCGATGCCGAACTCGTTGCGGAATACGCCATCGCTGACGATGACATCGCCCGCAATGCGCGCGCTGAGTAGGCGTACCGCGCCTTCCGCCTTGAACTTCGCTGACATCATCAGCGCGCCGAGCGTGGCCCCATCGAAGTTCAGCGCTTCGCCGCGCGCATCGTCAGTGCGATTGAGAAATTGGCCGCCGACGCAGCTGACAATGCCGCTCACGCGCGCATCCACGAGCCAGATCCGGCCGAAGGCGTCAAAGCCTTCGTCGAACAACAGGCTGCCGGCGATCTCGATGCTTTGCAGCATCAGTGCGTCGTCATCACTATCGATTGCGCGCGCAAACTTGGCGCCGCGCGCTGCGAAGTCGCCGTCGATGCGGGCGCCGCGCAGTTTGACGGTTAGCGTCTCTAGTCCGGGCGCGCCGAGCGGGGCGACGTTGCAGAGATCGAGTTCGCCATCGATTTGCGCCTCGACGCCGTCGAGCCGGGTGAGGCGGCTATCGGCCAGCGAAAGCCGCGCCAGCCGGCTGTGGCTGATATCGATCGGCTCCGCGATTTCGCACTCGACTAGCGCCAGCGCCGGGAGCCCGGCGCCGCCAGCGCCTGAACAATCCGTAAGGTCAAGCGCGCCCTCGATCCGGGCGCCGCGCAGGCGAACGCCCGGCGCATGCACCGCCCAGCTGTCATCGAGGCGCAGGAGGAGCTTTCGCAAAAACCCGGCCCGGACGGCGGGTTTCACCCCGCCAGGCCCGGCCATCGGCGTGAAATCCGCGACTTCGCCCAGGCGCGTGCGCTCAACCACGAAGTGTTCGTGTGGCGACAGGTCGTTCGCGTCGAACGCCATGATGATCCCCCGGCCCCCACAGCCGCAGCCAGATCAATAAAGCATCCCAGGCACGCGCGAGCGAGTCGGCTTATATGAAAGAGATGACAGAGACCGGGCCTCTCGCGGCGGCGCCAGCGACTTCCAATCTGCCGGAGCTTTCCGTCAGTGAATTGGCGCAGGCGGTAAAGCGCACCGTCGAGCGCGATTTCGATCGCGTGCGCGTGCGCGGCGAATTGGGCCGCGTGCTGATCGCCAAGTCCGGGCACCTCTATGTCGATCTGAAAGACGAGAACGCCACCATCGCCACCGTGATGTGGAAGCTGAACGTGCAGCAGCTTTCGTTCAAACCGGAAGAGGGCCTGGAAGTTGTCGTCGAGGGCCGGCTGTCAACCTATCCGGGCCGCTCGCAGTATCAGCTGATCGCCGAACGTATGGCGCCGGCGGGCGTGGGCGCGCTGCTGGCGCAGTTGGAGAAGCTGAAGGCGAAGCTAGCGGCGGAAGGTTTGTTCGCGCCGGGGCGCAAAAAGCCCATCCCATATCTGCCGCGCGTCATTGGCGTGGTGACATCGCCGACGGGTGCGGTAATCCGCGATATTCTGCATCGCTTGAGCGAACGCTTTCCGCGCCGGGTGATCTTGTGGCCGGTCTTGGTGCAAGGACCGGAAGCGGCGGGGCAGGTGGCGCGCGCCATCAAGGGCTTCAACGCGTTGCAGGGCGCCGATCGGCCCGACGTGCTGATCGTCGCGCGCGGTGGCGGCTCGATCGAGGATTTGTGGGCGTTCAACGAAGAGATCGTCGTGCGCGCCGCGGCGGCAAGCGACATCCCGCTGATCAGCGCCGTGGGCCACGAAACCGATACAACGCTGATCGACTTTGCATCCGACTTGCGCGCGCCGACGCCGACAGGCGCGGCCGAAAAAGCTGTGCCGGTCCGCGCTGAGTTGATCGAGCGCGTGACCTCGATCGAAGGGCGCTTGAAAAATGGCTTGGTGCGCGGGCTGGAGCGGCGGCGCACGGAGTTGCGCGCGGCGGCGGCAAGGCTGCCACGTCTGGAAACGCTCTTCCAAATCCCGCAACAACGCTTCGATCGCGCCGCTGAGCGCTTGAACGCGGCGCTCGTCGCCAATACGCGCGCGGCGCAATCGAAGCTCGATCGCGTCTCCGCGCGCTTGCGTCCCGAGGCGCTGGTCAACGACATTGCCCGCCGTCGCGATCTGCTCTCGCGCTGCGCCGTGCGCTTGCAGCCGGCCATCGCGCGCACGCTGCTCAATCATCGCAAGCATCTGGACGCCTCCGGCCGCATGCTCGAAAGCCTTTCGCACAAGCGCGTGCTGGAGCGCGGCTTCGTCATGGTCCACCGCGAGGACGGCACGCTGGTGCGCGCGGGCAAGGACTTGAACGCCGGCGATGTCGTCGATCTCACCTTCGCCGATGACCACAGGACGGCCGTCATCGATCCGCCCGCCGATGTGGCCAAGGCAAAGCCGAAACCGGCTAAGCCGCCTGGCGGTCAGGGCTCATTGTTCTGAGCGCCGGCCCCTTTATGCTGACGGCGATGCATGACCGGCGCGCGCCATGAGTTTCGCGGACGCAGCAACGCGCTTTCAGCGCGGCGATAGCGCCGGCGCTGAGGCGATGCTGCGCGATCTGCTGGCGCGTGAGCCAACCCATGTCGACGCGCTGCACCTGAGCGCCGTTATCCGCCACACGCGCGGCGATCTGGCTGGCGCGGCCGATTTGTTCGAGGATGCGTTCAGGCTTGCACCGCAGGACGTGGCGATCGCGTTTAACCGCGCTGCAGTACTGGCCGCACTGAAGCGTCACCAAGACTGCGCCGCCGCCGCTGCGGACGTGTTACGCTTGCGTCCTGGCGATCAAGAGGCGCTGCTGCTGCAAGGTGCGTCGCTCTCAGCGCTTGGCGAGCATGGGCGTGCGCTGGAGGTTCTGGATAGCGTGACGCTCGATCGCGCCGCGCTGCATACTCATCGCGCTACCAGCTTGCTTGCGCTGCATCGCAATGAAGAGGCGCTTCAAGCGTCGCATCGTGCGGTGTCGTTGGCGCCGAGCGATCCCGATGCCCGCTATCTGCGCGGGAGCGCTCTGCTGGCGCTCGATCGCGGTGCGGAGGCGCTGTCAGATTTCGAGACGGCGCTGGCCGTCGCGCCCGGCAACATTGCCGCCCGGGCAGGCCGGGCGAGTGCGCTTTGCGCTATTGAACGTTTGGAGGAGGCGCTGGGCGAAGTAGATGCCGTGCTCGCGGCAGCGCCTGAGCGCAGCGACTATCATGCGCTGCGCGGCGTCGTTCTCAGCGCGCTCAATCGAGAGGAAGAGGCGGTCGCGGCGTTCGCGCGCTCCCTGGGGCTGCGGCCGGACGATGGCGAGACGCAATTTGCGTTGGCGGACGCGCTGCTGGCCCAAGGCGATTTCGAGCACGGTCTGCCAGCCTACGAAGCGCGCTTTCTCTCGCGCACGACGCGCGCGCCGTTGCCTTGCGACGCGCCATTGTGGGCCGGCGAGGATTTGCGCGGCAAGACGCTGCTGCTTCAGGGCGAGCAGGGATCTGGCGATCTGTTTCAGTTTTGCCGTTTCGCGCCGATGCTCGCGTCGCGCGGGGCGCGCATTATTTTGCAGGAGCGTCGCCAGACGTTGCGGCTGCTCCGATCGCTTGCTGGCGTTGATCAATTGGTCTCCGCCGATGAGCCTGCGCCTACCGTCGACTTTCGCTTGCCGCTTGCCAGCGCGATGTTCGCACTCGGTGTCCGCGCCGACGCGATACCAGCGCCGATCCCTTATCTCATCGCCGAGCAGGAGCGTGTCGCCCATTGGCGCACGCGTTTGAATCCTGCAAAGCGGCGCATCGGCATCGTTTGGTCCGGCTCGCGGCTGCAGAGCCGTCAGCGTCTGCGCAGCTTGGGCGACGCGGCGCTGGCACAGCTCATTGGCGCCGATGAGAGCTTCGTCAGCCTTCAAGTGGAGGCGCATCCAGCGCTGGCGGCGCGCGGGGTTCAGCAGTTCGGCGACCAGATATTGGATTTCGCCGAGACGGCGGCGCTGATCGAAGCGCTCGATCTGGTGATCTCGATTGATACCGGCATTGCTCATCTCGCCGGCGCCTTGGGCAAGCCGGTCTGGATCATGCTGCCGTTCCGCGCCGATTGGCGCTGGCAGCGCGAACGCGCAGACACGCCGTGGTATCCGCAAGCGCGGCTCTTTCGGCAGAGCATGCCCGGCGATTGGGCGGGCGTCGTCGCGCGCGTGCACGCAGCGCTTCAGGAATAATAGGATTTCTGCTCGACCAAGCCGCCCTTCGCCAAGCGGCTGATGCGCTGCTTCAAGCGGTGACGCCGATCATTATTGAGAGCGATACGCGAAAGCAGCGCAGCCGCCTTCGCCGGCGTCTGCGGCGCGCGGCGGAAGCGTTGCCGCGACGCTTCTTCGCAGCTCCACAACACGCTGTTCACAGCTTTGAGCCGACGCTTTAGCATAACCACGGCAGCGTTCTTGGCGATGTAGGGTGCGGCTATGGCTTCCAGGCCGGCGAGTTCGCGCCGCACGTGCGCGCGCTTAGTCGGCGAAGCGATGCGTTGCGCCTTGATCTCGAGGATCGTCAGGCGATCGATCAATTCGCCCAATGTCAGCGGCGCGGAGAGCGTCATATAACGGTGTTAGCTCGCGTTTATGGCGTTCGCCAAGTCCATACGACGCTTTAGGGGGGAACGCGCTCCCTTCGAGGGGCTTGTAAGAGCGGTATGCGGGTTCATGTCATCAATCTCCGTTCGCGCGCCGATCGGCGCGCGCAATTCTCGAATTGGAATGCGCGCCCCGGTTTAGAACTGGTGTTTGTCGATGCGGCGATCGGCGTCGATATCGATCCGGAGAGCGCCGTGCGCGATGGGCTCGTGGCGGCGCGAACACGTCTGACGCCCGGCGCTCTGGGTTGCGCGCAATCGCATCGCGAGCTTTGGCGTCAGGTCGTTGCGCGCGGCGAAACGGCGATTGTATGCGAGGACGATGGCTGTCTGCGCGGAGATTTCACCGTGCGCGCCGGCGAATTGATGACCTCCCTCGGTGACGAGTGGGACTTGCTCTATCTCGGCTACAACACCGATGCGCTCGTCGCGGCGGAGACGCCTGAGGGGTTGAAGCTGCTGCTGCAGTTCGACGACGCGGCAAAGCGCGCGCCCGGATTTTTGATGCGTTCAGCGCGATGCGCGCGCGTCCGCCCACGGCGCTTGCCTGCTTCCAAGCCTGGGGCACCCTTTGTTACGCGATCACGCCGCGTGGCGCGGCGCGATTGTTGGAGGCGTGTTTCCCGATCTCGGCTGAACGCGAAGTCATCATGTTCGGGCAAAACCGCACCGTCGCTCCCTACGGGATCGACGGCATGATCAATGCGGCTCTGCAACGCGCGCCAATCGCGGCGTTTTGCGCGATGCCCGCGCTCGTCGTCAGCCTTAACGACCAGGCCGATTCCGACGTCGCTGGCCCGATGCTTTGACCCGCGCGCGGATGGGGTTAGAACGGCCCCATGAACAAGCACGATCCGGGCGGGCCTGAGGCCCAAGTCCATTATGGCGATAATGAAATCACCATCCTGAAGCAGGGATTGTTCGTCCGTTGCGCGGTGTCCGGCGAGAAAATTCCGCTGGATGAGTTGCGCTACTGGAACGTCGATCTGCAGGAGGCCTATCGCGGCCCGCAGGAAGCGACGCAGCGCTGGAAGCAGGTCAACGCGGAGAAGAAGGCATGAAGCTCTGGGCTGGGCTGATCGCTGTTTTGTTGGCTGCGTGCGTGGCGGCCGAAGCGCCGGCCGCGCCGGATACTCCGCCACAGATCGTCGCCGAAGCGCCGCCGGTGGAAGCGACGCCAGAGCCTGTCCGGGCGCCGGCGCCGACGACCCTTTCGATTGCATGCGCCGGCGCTTTCACCCAAGGCGGCGTCGCGCTTTGCCGCACGCTGCCGGGCGCGGCGGTCTCGGTGGACGGCGCCGAAGCAGGCGCCGCCGATGGGGACGGCTGGGCGGTTATTGGCTTCACCCGCGAACACGGCGCCAGCGCCCGCGTCGTCGCCAGCGCGCAAGGTGCGACTGTCGCGCAGAGCTACGACATCGCGCCGCGCGAATTCGACATTCAGCGCGTCGACGGTCTGCCGCCGCAAACCGTGACGCCGACCGATCCTGCCGTGCTCGCCCGCATTCAACGCGAAGCAGTGCTGAAGCGCGCCGGCTGGGATAGCTTCGCGCCGATCCAAGGCTGGCTCGAAGGCTTCATCATTCCTGTTGAAGGCGGGCGCGTGTCAGGGCGCTGGGGCAATCAGCGCGTGCTGAACGGCGTGCCGGCCTCGCCGCACTTCGGCTATGACATCGCGGCGCCCGCGGGCACGCCGATCCGCGCGCCGGCTGAAGGCGTGATCACGCTGGCGCAGCCCGACATGCATTACGAAGGCGGGCTCGTATTCATCGATCACGGCCAGGGCCTGATCACGATGTATCTGCACATGAGCCGCATCGATGTCGGCGTTGGCGACACGGTGGATCAAGGGCAGGTGATCGGCGCGATCGGTTCAAGCGGCCGCGCCACTGGTCCGCATCTGTGCTGGCGCATGAAATGGCGCGAACGCCAACTCGATCCAAGCGTGGCGATCGAAGGCCTGGCGCTTGCGCGGGCGGAGTTGCTGACCGCCCGCTAGCGCGCCACCACCTGCATCACCAGCAGCACAGCCGGCTCGTTGCTTTCATTGCGCCAGCCGTGCGCCGTGTCGGCGTCTTCGCGGGCGACGTCGCCGGCGCGGTAGCGAATTTCGTCCATACAGGAATTGCGGAACTCGACCATCTCGCCCGAGACGATGAGGGCCATGCCCTGGTTCACATCGTGGGCGTGCCAAGCGATGGCGCCGCCTGGCGCGATGGTGAGCCGGCGTAAGCGCACGCCGCGTTGCGGATCGCTGGCCAGAGGCACCAACGCGATCTCGTCGCCGGTGACGCCGCGCGATTCATTGTCGCTGCCGATGCGCGCATTCTCCAGCCTGCGGCCTGGCGGGCATTCGCGGACACGCGCGTTCTGGATCGCCTCCAATGTGGCGTCGATGCGCGGCTCGTCCTGTGGCAGCACGCGCTCCATGGTGGCGCAGGCGCTGAGCGTGAGTAGCGCCGCGAAAGTTCCCGCTACCCGCATCATGGTGCATCCCCGTTTGCCTGGAAGATCGTCCGCAAGGTTCGTTCTTGCTTGCCCGCTTCCATCCAGAAACCGGCCATCGTCATGGCATAGACGAAGAGCAGCAGGAAGAGCGCGATGCCAACGCCGATCCAGCCGGCGCTCACTGCCGCGATCAGCGCACCCATGATCCACACCGCGACGAAGGCGTAGACGAACCAGAACATGCGCATGCGCACATCGATGCGGCTGCCGCGCCCGGCGCTCTGCACCGTTGCGTCGATGACCGGCAGGAACGAGTTGCGATAGCCGATGACGCGGCGGACGTGAAACCCGTCGCTCGTCACCTGGCCTTCAAAGCGCTTATCGTTGGCGCTGCTCGGCCAGCCCATGCGGAAAAACTTCTCTGGCTCGACATGCGCCGCCATCGCCGCGAGCGCGGCGGTGCGATCAAGCGGCGAGACGATCTCGAAGCGGTGTTGCGGCAGCCATTTCATTATCCACCCCCGATAGCACCTCAAACGCAGGGCCAGTCGTGGTCAAGGCCAAACGGCTACATCACGCCAGCTTTGCGCCAGGCTTCTTTCGGCCAGCGCCGGTGCGGCCAGAACCATTGGCCCGGCGCCTCGCGCACGCGCGCTTCCATGAATTCGTTGATGCGCTTGACGCCGTCATAGACGGTCTGCGGATCGTCGGGCTTGGCATAATCGAGCGGGATCGCCGGGTAGGCGGTGGCGACGAATTGCGTGCCTTCGAGTCTACGGCCAGTGATCGGAATGAGCGGCACGCCGAACTTGAGCGCAAGCCGCGTGGGCCCGTCCGCCGTCATGCAGTCGTAGCCGAAGAACGGCACCGCGAGGCCCTTATTGTACTTCTGATCGTTCATCACCGCGATCGAGCGCTTCTTCTTCAACGAGCGCAGCAAGCCCATGCCGCCCTCCTGACCTTTCGCCGCTTGCAGCGCGAGGCCGAAGGCGGCGCGGGTTTCGATGATGTATTTGTCGATGATCGGATTGTTGGCGGGGCGGTAGGTGAAGTGACAGGTCGGATCGACCTGTGCGAGGCAGAGCGAGGTGATTTCCCAATCGCTGAAATGGCCGCCGATGAAGACGGCGCCTTTGCCGATCGTGGCTTCGACAATCTCTTTGCCTTTGAATTCGAGTTCGCCGCTTTTGTAGCGTTCGAGGAAGGTGGGCATGTGCGCGAATTCGCCGGTCATGCGGCCGAGTTCGCGGAAGCTCTCTTTGCGCACGTCGCGATGCCACGCGTCGCTCTCGTTCGGGAACGACATGCGGATGTTGCGGATGGCGGTCTTCCAGGCGCTCGACGTTGGCGCGACGACCGGCACGATGCCAGCGCCCCAGCGCGATGCGCGCTCCAGGCCCAGCGCGCCGAGCCCGCCGACATAGATGTTCCAGGCAAGCGCCTCGAGGCGGAACTGAAGATTGAGCGGTTTAGGCTTCGCCATGCGTCGCTCTCATCCGCGATTGGATCGGCGCGAGCAAGGCGTCGAGCGCCGCCTCATCGTCGAACTTGGCTGTGACGGGCAGAACTGCGACGCGTGCGCGCCATTCGGGCGAGAGCCGGGCCGCGTCTTTCTCGGTGGTGATGAGTTGTCCGCCGCGTTCTTCGGCCAGTTGAGCGAGCAGCGATAGGTCATCGGCGGAATAGGGGTGGTGGTCGGCGAATGGGATGGCGTCTTCCAGGTCGGCGCCGAGATCGGTCAGCGTGTCGAAGAACTTCTCCGGCCGCGCCAAACCAGCGAACGCCACCAGCTTGCCGCGCGGAATCTCGCCAACGGGCGCGAGATGGGCGTGCAGGATCGGCTTGGTGAACCCGGCGAGCCACATCCGCTCCGTCGCCGTCTCGCCAGAGGCGTGCATGATGATGATGGCGTCGGCGCGCTTTAGCCCATCGCTCAGCCGTTCGCGTAACGGGCCGGCCGGAAACACCGCGCCATTGCCGACGCCGAAGCCCGCATCGACGGCGACGAGCGAGAGGTCCTTGCCCAAAGTCGGGTTCTGGAAGCCGTCATCCATGATGATGACATGAGCGCCCGCCTGCGCCGCCGCTTGCGCGCCGGCAAATCTGTCGCGCGCGATCCAGGCGGGGCCATCGGCGGCGTGCAGCAGCGGCTCGTCACCCCCTTCGCTCGCCTGCATGTCGGTGGTGACCCGAAGTGGACCGGCGATGCGCCCGCCATAGCCGCGTGACAAGGTGTGCGCATGTGGTCCGAGCTTGGCGCGCAGTGTGCGTGTGATCGGTGTTTTGCCGGCGCCGCCGACGGTGAAATTGCCGACGCAGATCACCGGCACGCTCACGTGGCGCGAGATCGTCGTCTCGATCCGTCGCGCCGTCGCCCAGGCATAGACCCACGAAACCGGCGTCAGCAGCGCCCGGATCGCCAGCGCCGCATCGCGACCGCTGACGTCAGCGCGCCAGAACTCAGGCGGACGCATTGGCGGCTCTCGGTTCAGCACGGGCCGGCAGCAGCGCCAGAATTTGCGCGACCGTTGTGTCCATCGCCGCAGCGCCTTGGTCGATCACAGCGCGCGCGGCTTCGGCTTGCGCGGCGCGCGCGGCTTCATCGCGCCACAGCGCGGCGATTGCTGATGCGAGCGCTTCCGCGTTGGCAGCCAGCGTCACGCCGCCGGCTGCGACCAGCGTGTCAAACAAGTCCTGAAAGCTCTCGACATTCGGCCCGCTTACAATAGCGCAGCCCAGTCTCGCCGGTTCGACCGGGTTATGGCCCTTCAGATGCGCCAGCATGCTGCCCGCGATCAAAGTGCAGGGCGCGAGATCGTAAAACAGCCCCAACTCGCCCAGCGTATCGGCGACATAGACCGGTGCCGCGCCAACCGGCTCGAACCGCGACCGACGCGGCGCGCCGCCGGCAAGGGCTGCAACCGCTGCGCCGCGTTCAGGATGGCGCGGCGCGATGATCAGCAACGCGTCTGCAAATTCCGCCCGAAGCGCCGCGTGCGCCGCCAGCATGATCTCGTCTTCGCCCGGATGCGTCGACGCCGCGAGCCACACGCGCCGTGCGCCGATCTCCTGCGCCAATGCCGTGCGAGCGCCTGCGTCCACGCGCGGCGGCGCGAGTGCGAGCTTCAGATTGCCAAGCGTCGCCACCGGTGTTGCGCGCAGGCGCGAAAGCACGGCGGCGGTGCGCTGGTCGGCGGCGGACACCCAGGCGAACGCCTTGCTCAATCGCTTGCCCGCCTTGGACCAGCTCTCCCAGCGCCGCAGCGAGCGTGGGCTCATGCGCGCGTTCACCAGTGTCAGCGGCACGCCCCTCGCTTCCGTTTGCAGGATAAGGTTCGGCCAGAGTTCGCTTTCGACAAACACCGCAAGATCAGGCCGCCAGTGCGCGAGGAAGCGCCGCACCGTGTCACGGCGATCGAGCGGCACATAGACGTGGGTCGTCCGTGCTGGCGTACGCTGCGCAATCAGATCGGCGGAAGTGCGGGTGCCTGTGCTGATGAGAAAGGAGAGCGTGGCGTCGCGCGCCGCCAGCGCCTCTATCAGCGCCAGCGCCACGCCGCTCTCGCCGACACTGGCTGCGTGCAGCCAAATCAGCGTGCCGGCGGGCCGTTCTCTCGTGTAGCGGCCGTAGCGCTCGCCGATGCGCGCACGGTCTTCTTTGCCGTTGCGCGCGCGCACGCCTAGCCACAGGCTCGCGAACGGCCCGGCAAGCTCTGTCGCCGCGCCATACAGGAACAAGGCCGGCGAGCCGCTCACTTTGCGTTCGCCGCTTCTTCCGGCGCGGAGAGCGTCATGCCGTTCTTCGCCGCCGGCTCGATCACGGCCACGCCCGCGAGCCTGTCGGCTTCAGCGGCGATGCGGTTCATCTCGGCTTCGAGCGCCAGCCGCACGGCCTCGATCTCCTCCTCGTCCGCATCGGGCGAGGGCGGGGCGATTGGATTGCCCCAGATCAGCGCGCCGCGTCCAAAAGGCAGCGGCAGCACGAAATGGTCCCAGCTCTTCTTGAACACGATCCGGTTGGACGTCGCCCATGTCACCGCCACCAGCGGCGCCTCGGCGATCTTCGCCAGCAGAATGGCGCCGCGCTTGACCCGCATCCGCGGCCCGCGCGGGCCGTCCGGCGTCATGGCGATGACGCCGCCGCCTTCGATGTGCCGCGCCATGGAGAGCATGGCTTCGACGCCGCCCTTGCTGCGCCGGCCAGCTTTCGCGGCCGAGCCGCGGATCACTTCAGCGCCGACCGTGCGCGAAGTGTGCGCCACGATGCCGCCCTCGCGGGACTGCGAGATCAGCATTTTGGCTTTTGGCACGCCTGGTCCGAAGGCCCACATCTTGTGGACCAGCGAAAAGCGCCCATGCCAGATACACCCGATCAATTTGCCCCCGTCCGGGCGCCAGAACGGCTCCATGACCTCGCGGTTGACGTGGCGCCAACGCGTCGTGATCCCGACAAACAGCATGTAGCCGCCAATCAGGCGGCCGATCACAAGCTGAATAAGGGGGTTTCCGAGGAGGCTCTTCATGGGTCCGCTGGGGCCGCGCCTTCCGGGCGGGCCTCGGCGCCCTTATACGGGGCCGCGCCTGCTTCGCACCAGAACCTCGCACCCAGGAAAACCATGACTCCCCCGGATAAGTCCGCACGCTTCGATCTGAGCACGCCCGAAGGGCGCCGCCGGGCCGAGCGCGACCTGATCTGGGGCGACCACGGCTTCTTGCGGGCGCGGTTTTCGAACTTTCACTGGATCGAGCCGGGCGTGATGGCGCGCGCCAACCAGCCCTCGCCGGAGCAGGTGGCGCGCTACGCGGCGCTTGGGTTCAAGACGATCCTCAATCTGCGCGGGCCCTCCGACACTGGTTACTACGCGCTTGAGCGTGAAGCTTGCCAACGGCACGGCATCGAAATGATCGACGTGCGCATGTTCTCGCGCGAGGCGCCGAGCTTCGCGCAGGTGAAGCAGGCAAAGGCGCTGTTTGAGACAATTGAGTATCCGGCGCTGATGCATTGCAAGTCTGGCGCGGATCGCGCTGGCGCCATGGCGGTGCTCTACAAACATTTGAAAATGGGCGTGCCCATCGCCGAAGCGGTTGAGCAACTGGGCTTAAAGTACTTGCACGTGCGCCACGGCAAGACGGGCGTCATCGACTATTTCTTCGAGCGTTACCTTGCCGAGGCAAACGGCAGAACGTTTTTGGAGTGGGTCGAGGGAACCGATCCAAAGGCGATTAAGAAGGCATTCTCGCGCAAGCTCTCGGCGAACATCCCGCTTGATGCGCTCCTGCAGCGCGAATGAGTTGCGAGAGCGCGCCGCGTCGGAGATAAGGCACTCATCGAGACGGCGGCGGGCAGAACGGAATGACGGTAAAGGTGCTAGGACGCCGTCTTCCGGCTGCGACGACCTACGTCGTCGCGCTCACCACTGCATTGCTTTTGCTGCTCCTCACGGTTGGCGCAGCGCTTTGGCAAAGCAGCGCCACCGAGGCGCTTGGCGAGCAAGTGCGCGAGTCATCCGAGCGACGCAGCCATTACCGCATCCTGCTGCAGCGCGTTACCGATTCTGAGACCGCCCAGCGCGGCTATTTGCTGACCAATGATCCGCGCTATCTGGAGCCGATCCAAGGTGCGCTTGACGATGCTCTCAGCGAGCTCCGCGCACTCCGGGCGGACGCCGACGCCAATTCGGAGGCGCCGCAGCATGTCGAGCGTCTGGAAGAATTGATCACGGCCAAGTTTCGAGAGTTGGAAGAAACCATCACGCTGCAAGATCGCGGCGAACGCCGTCGCGCCTTGCAGATTGTCGCGTCCGACCAAGGCAAGGAAACGATGGACGGCATCCGCGCCATCGTGAACGCAGCGAACGAGCATGAGACGCAAGCCCTCGAAGCCGCATTGACCGCGAGCGACCGGGCGGGCGAGCGGCTGCGCTGGGTGATCTTGTTCGCCGGCCTCCTGCTCATCGGCATTGGCGCGCTCTTGGTGGCGACGGTTCGCGGCGCGATGAGGGACCTGCGGGCGTCGCGTGACAGCGCGCTCGAGGCGCAGCACATGGCGGTCGATGCGCTGCACGCGCGCGAGCAGGCGGAAGATAAAGTCCGTCAGATGCAGAAGATGGAGGCGATCGGCCAGATCACCGGTGGCGTTGCGCACGACTTCAACAATATGCTGGCCGTCATCATGTCGGCGCTGCAGCTGGCGCGCCGGCGCATGGATCGTGGCGAGCCGGGGGCGGAAGGCTTCATTGACGCCGCCGTCGATGGCGCCCGCCGCGCCGCATCGCTGACCAGCCGTTTGCTCGCGTTCGCGCGCCGCCAGCCGCTCAGCCCCACCGTGCTCGACATCAACCGCGTGCTCGGCGACATGTCCGAGATGCTGCGCCGGACGCTGGGCGAGCAGATCGTGCTGGAAACTGTGGTCGCTGGCGGCCTATGGCGCGTGAATGTAGATCGCCAAGAGCTCGAACAGGCGATCCTCAATATCTGCGTCAACGCCCGCGATGCGATGCCCGACGGTGGCAAGCTCACGATCGAATCCGGCAATGCGCATCTCGACGAAGCCTACGCCGCGTCGAACCTTGAGGTGAGCGCTGGCCAATACGTCATGATCGCGATTACTGACACCGGCGCCGGCATGAGCCCAGAGGTGCGCGACAAGGCGTTCGAGCCGTTCTTCACGACGAAGGATGTCGGCCGCGGCACCGGCCTCGGTTTGAGCCAGGTGCACGGTTTCCTCAAGCAAAGCGGCGGGCACGCGGCGATTTATTCCGAGCTCGGCGTTGGCACGACGGTGAAGCTCTATCTGGCGCGCACCCAACTCGAATTGAGCGCCGAGGACGAACGCGCCCCAGTGACGACCGATGTGAGCGGCGATCCAGGGACGATCATTCTCGTGGTCGAGGACGAAGAGCGCGTGCGCTCGCTCAGCGTCGCGTCATTGCGCGATTTGGGCTACACGGTGCTGCACGCCTCTAGCGGGCCGGCGGCGTTGAAAGTGCTGGAGGCCAATCCGGGCGTGGCGCTGCTGTTCACCGATGTCGTAATGCCGGAGATGACCGGCAAGGTGCTCGCTGATGAAGCGCGCACGCGCTATCCGGCGCTTAAGGTGCTTTACACCACCGGCTACACGCAGAACGCCATCGTCCATAACGGCGTGCTCGATGCGGATGCGCGGCTGCTGTTGAAGCCGTACTCGTTGAACGATTTGGCGAAGAAGGTGCGCGCGGTGCTGGACGAATAGAGGCGACCCCTTGCGAGGACCGCCTCCAGTCGTTCAATTCAACTCATGTCGGCTTAGTAGTTGCCCTTCGGGCTCAGGTAGGCGTCGCCCGGATCCTCGACGATGACTTGCGGGTCATAACCGTAATAGCGCGCGGTGACGGCGGGGTTGTTGATGTCGGCGACAGCGATATCCATCGTCTCATACGTGCAAGCGGCGACGCCTTGGCGCTCTGGGATCGGCATCGGGCCGGGGCGATCACCGCAGATTTGTTCGGACGCGTGTTCGACGCGGTTCAGAATCGTCTCAGCGCCGCGCTGGCTGTAGGCATCGACATCGCCGTACTCGACGACGCGATTTTGTGAGCTCTGCGCAAACGACGGCGCGGCGAAGGCAAGCATCAGCGCCGAAGCGCATACGAAAGTCATTGAACGTTGCATTGGGAACTCCTGAGCAAAGTCCCCGCCCTTTGCACGCACCAACACCAAGCGCCGTGCTCTGTTCCGTTTTGACGCAAACTACTCAGCCGCTTCGGGCCGGAACTGCAGTCGGCTCAAGCGCGCATAGAGCCCGCCGCGTGCGACGAGTTGCTCATGCGTGCCGGTTTCGGCGATGCGGCCGTCTTCCAGTGTGATGATGCGGTCGGCGTCGCGCACGGTCGCGAGGCGATGCGCGATGACGAGCACGGTGCGGCCTTTCGAGAGCCGCGCCAGAGCATCTTGCACCTTGGCCTCGCTCTCGGCGTCGAGTGCGCTGGTGGCTTCGTCGAGCAGCAGGATCGGCGCATCGCGCAAGAACGCGCGCGCAAGCGCCACGCGCTGACGTTCGCCGCCGGAGAGGTTGGCGCCGCGATCACCGACATTGGTGTCGTAGCCGTTCGGCAGTTCGGTGATGAAATCGTGCGCCGCCGCGTTGCGGGCGGCTTCCTCGATCTCGGCGTGCGTGGCGCCGGCGCGGCCAAGCGCGATGTTGGCGCGGATAGTGTCGTTAAAGAGCGCAGGCTCCTGCGCCACCAGCGAGATTGCCTCGCGCACCGATGCGATCTCTACCTCGCGCACGTCTTGGCCGTCGATGCGCACATGGCCGGCGGTCGCGTCGTAGAGGCGGGGTAGGAGATTGAAGATGGTGGACTTGCCGGCGCCGGAAGGGCCGACGAACGCCACCGTCTCGCCGGGCTCAACCGAAAAGCTCACGTCGTCCAGTGCCGGCGCGTCGCCGTAGGAGAACGAAACGTTCTCGAACGTCACCCGTCCCTCGCTGACCGCAAGCGGTTTGACGCCTGGCTTGTCGACGATCGTCACCGGTTCGTCGATCAAGCCGAACACGCGCTGGAGCGCTGCGGAGGCTTCCGAGAGCAGCGTGTTGGTTTGGCCCAATGCGCGCGCCGCTGGTGTTGCGACGCCGACTGCGCCGATCATGCCGATCAGGTCGCCGACCGTCATCAGGTCGTTGAGGATGCGATAGCCGGAAATCCAAAGCACGCCCGCCAGCGCCAGCCCGCCGACGATTTCGAGCAGCGGCACGGTGCGCGCGCGGCTGTAGGCCAGCTTCATCGCAATCTTGCGCCGCGCCTCGAAGCCTGCATCGGCGCGTGTCTTTTCGCGCTCTTCCAGGCCGTAGGTTTTGACCGCGCGCGAGAAGCTGAATGTCTCCATCAGCAGCGCCGAGAGCGAGCCCATTTGTTCCTGCGCCACATGCGTCTGCTTCAGCGCGCGCTTGGCGATTTGTTGCAGCGGCCCGCCGGCAAGCGCGAAGGCGGCGGCGACGACGAGCGTCAGCACCCAATCGAGCCACAGCATCGAGGCGACCGCGCCGATCAAGGTCAACGTATCGCGAATGATCGACTGTCCACCGCGCACCAGCGCTTCGCTGACGATGTTGATGTCGTTGGTGAAGCGCGAGACGAGACGGCCAGGCTCTTCCCGCGCATGGCGGGCGAAGGCGACGTCCATCAGTTTCGAGAACATGGCCCGCTGCAGATCGCGCAACACTTTCAGCGCTAGCGATTGCGACACCACTGCCTGCACCCAAAGCGCCACGGCGCGCACGGCGGTTGCCGCCAGCACGGCGATCGGGGCCCAGAGGATCACGCTGGCGTCGCGCGCGGTGACGCCGTCGGTCGTGTATTTGAGGATCAGCGCGTAGGACACGCCTGCCGCCGCCACGACCACCAACGCCGGCAAAAGCACGGCGAGGTCGCTCAGATGGCGCGAGACGTACTCGCGCCAGAGCCGCGCGAACAAGGATGTCTTGCTCATGCGTCCGTCACATCTCGCCCTCGGGATCGGTCCCGGGATCGAGCAGGCGATGGGCGTGGATGATGAAATAGCGCATGCGTGCGTTATCGACGGTGCGCTGGGCTGCGCCTTTCCAGGCGTCGTAGGCGGCGCGGTAGTTCGGATAGGCGCCGACAAAATCGACAGCGCTGAGATCGATGAACTCAGGCCGGTCGAGATCTTTCAGTTCGCCGCCGATGACGAGGTGGAGAAGTTGTCTCTGCTCACTCATTTCGCGCGCCCCGGCTCCAGAAGAGTCAGTGTGAACATCTTTATCCAGTATTGACTGGGAACGATATCATCCGGGGGATGGTCTGTGCCAGTGACCAAGTTCAACTCCAGTATCGTCTGTGGTCGGCTCCAGCGACACTGCAATAACGCCGTCCATTGGTGATCTGATATGCCCACGTCTAAGCTGCTTGGCTGCTTGGCGCCGTTTGGGAAGATGACGGCGCTCCCGAACGCGGCTTGCTGTTCTAAAAACGCGTCGGGGTAGATCGCTACGAGTGTCGTCTTTTGATGCCCCCAAATATCGATCGTCGCGGTAGTGCTCAGGTGCAAATCGCGATCTTTCGGAGCTCGATAATTGCCACGTGCAACGAGATCGAAATTGCCGAGCGTCTGCTGCACGGCGAATTGTAGCAAGTTGGAAATGCCCATCTCGCTCATCATGCACCATCCTTCGTGCGCGGATCGGGATACGCTTTGGTGCGTTCGATTAGCAAAGGGTGGAGCGCCGCGCCAGACGCCGCCACCCCAGGCGCGCGCGGAATGGGCTGGTTGAACGTCAAAGGCTCGCCCCAGAGATCGGAGACGATGCCGCCAGCGGAGGCGATGATCGCCGCGCCGGCGGCTATGTCCCACTCGTTCTTGTAGCCGAACAGCAGCGTGGCGTCGCCATATCCGGCCGCCACCGAGGCCATGCGATAGGCGATCGAGTGGCGCTGCACGATTTCCAGGTGCGGCCACGGCGTCGGCCAGCGCTTCTCCTTGAACCGGCCACCTGGCGCAAACATGCGCGCGCCTTCAAGCGCGGCGCGCTCGGTGGTCCACATCGGCTTGCCGTTGAGCGTCGCTGTTTCGCCAAGCGCGCCGAGGAAGAGTTCGTCAGTCATGGGATTGTAGATCACGCCGGCAAAGGCGCGCTCGCCTTCGACGATGCCGATCGAGATCGTCCATTGTGGAATGCCGTTGACGAGCGCCTGGGTGCCGTCGATCGGATCGAGCATAAAGGTGCGCGCTTTGCCGATGCGGCGCGTCGTGTCGTCGGGCGCTTCTTCGGAGAGCCAGCCATAGTCGGGCCGCGCGCCGAGCAAACGCTCCGTCAGCAGCGCATCGACGGCGAGATCGATATTGGTCACCGGCCCTAGCGCGCCCTTGGACTGAACCTCCAACGGCTTGGCGTTGAGCGTTCGCGCTAGCGCTCCGGCTTCGCGCGCGGCGGCCTCAAGTAATGCGAGTTCAGACGCCGCCGATTGCAAGATCATCCACAATCAAGCTGGCGATTTCGAGCGAACCGCGTTTGTCGACGTCCGAGCCGCAGCGGAGACGCGCGAAAATATCCAAGAGATTGCCCGCCACCGTGACTTCGCTCACCGGATGGGCGATCTCGCCGCTCTCGAACCAATAGCCCGCCACACCGACGGACCAGTCGCCCGTATTCATGTTGAGCGAGGGCGAGAACATGTCGGTGATGAAGAGGCCTTTGCCGGCGTTCTGCATCGAAGCAGCGAGATCATGCTCGCCGGGCTTCACGAACATATTAGCCGAGCCAATGCCGGGCGGGCCGCCATGGCCAGCGGTGGCGTGGCCGTTCGGCTCCAGCCCGAGTTGGCGCGCGGCGGAGGCATTCAAAAGCCACGTCGTGATCACGCCGTCTTCGACCAATGTCATCGGCTTTACGGCGCCGCCTTCACCATCGAACCAACGGCTGCCCATGCCGCGCTTCACGAACGGATCTTCGCGCACCTCGAAGTCGGGCGCGAACACGCGCTGGCCGAGCTTGTCCTTCAAGAACGAAACCCCGCGCGCGACCGCTGTGCCGGAAATGCCGGAAAAAAGCGGCGAGATGATCCGCCCCGCGAGCCGGTTCTCGAAAATCACCGTGGCCTTTTGGCTGGCGACCTTGCGCGCGCCGAGGCGCTTTGCGGTGCGCTCGCCCGCGAGCCGGCCGATCTCTTCGGCGGAAGGCAGGTCGGCAAAGAAGCGTTTGGTACGCCACTCATAGTCGCGCTCCATCTCGTCGTCTTTCTCCGCCACCGGCTGCGTGCCGAGGCTGTAGGAGGTGCCGCTCTCGGCGCCTTCGAAGCCGTCCGAGGTGGCGTAGACGAAGTAGGAGTTCTCGAACGACGCGCCGGCGCCGCCAGAATTGGCGATGCCAGGAATGACCAGCGAGGCCGCTTCGCAGCGTTTCGCTAAATCGAGCAGTTCTTCAGGGCTCGGGCGGGCGGTGTCGGATTGTTCGAGATCGGGTGCAGCGCCGGTGGCGCGATAGCGCGCGTCGAGCAGGCCGCAGAATTTGTCCTCGGGCGCGGCCTTGGCCATCGCGACGGTGCGCTCTGCCAGCGCCTTCAGGCCCTTGGACGAAAGGTCGGTGGAGGAGGCCGCCGCTTGGCGCTTGCCGATAAAGGCCCGCAGCGCGACCGAACGGCCTTCCTCACGCTCCATGCCTTCAAGCTCGCCCAGGCGGACTTCGGCTGAAATGCTCTCCCGGGAAGCCAGCGACGCCTCGGAGCCATCGGCCCCGGCTTGTTTCGCGTAATCGATTAGGGCCGCAAGCGCGGCGTGTGAATCAGAGTCGAAAGCCATGGGCCGAACATGGGCTTGCGGGCCCCCGAGGGCAATCGCTGAGCTGCGGTAGCCTGTTACTCAAAGCTGCTGGCTGAGCCCGGCATAGAGGAGGCCGCCGCCGATCAGGGCGAAAGACAGCCAGGTCAGCACCATGCCGATCATCCGCCCGGCATTCAGAACGCCGGTGTGGAGGCCGACGCCATGTAAAATTCTGCCAGCCGTCAAAGAAAGTCCGCCGGCATGCAGCAGCCAGAGCGGGGCGGCCGGCTCCATCAGAGCCAGGATCAAGATGCCGACGAGGCCCGCGGGGATGTATTCGGCGGCGTTGCCGTGCGCCCGCACGGCGCGTGAGAAATCCTCATTTCCGGCGTCGCCAAGCGATATCTTGTGCTTGCGCCGGCCCGCCACCACCAGCACTGCCAGCACCAGCAGAATGAGAATGTTCACGCCCGCATAGAGCGCGGCAATTTCCAGTCGCAGCATTCGGCTCTCCCTCGCTCCACTGCTCTATGCCTGCGCTCTTCTGCATTTCAACGTTTTGTTTTGCTTTCGGAAACCGCCTGTTCACCGCGCGGCGTCATAGTCGTCATCAACAAGATGCCTCGAAGGCAACGGGATGGGTGGTTTGATCGACGCTGAGCTCTTGAGCGTCGTCGCATGGGCGATGATCGCGGTAGCTGCAGGCATGGGCCTCGTAGTTGCCGCGAGAACGCTCGTGCGCAGAGCGCGCGATGGCGGCGACTACGACTTCGCCGCCGGCTACAACGCCATGTCGCCTCATACCGAGCACTGAGCGGAACCTTACGAAAAACACAACGACCGCGCGCGTCCGCGCCGCTATGAAGGCGGCGGAGGACTCACGATGAAAATTCGCGCGCTCATTTTGGCCGTCGCCCTGGCTGGCTCTCTGGCCGCCTGTGGACAACAGCAAAACCCCGCTGGTTCCGACACGCCGGCCTCGCAGGCGGCGCGGGAGTTCGATCTGCAGGTCGAGATCGGCCGCTACGATGTGATGCTCGGCCAAGTGAATTCGCTCACCGCCGATCGCCCGGGCGCCGGCCCCGTCGATGACAATCACCCGCGCGAATTGGCGCGCGAACTGCGCGAGACGGTCTGGCAGTACAACATCACCCGCTCGCGCCTGTGCGCGCGTGGCCTCTTCACCGAAGTCGCCTGTGGCCCAGCTTACGAGCCGGTCTGGATCGCCGAACCGGCTGACGCAGCGCCAACCATGGAAGAAATCCAAACCCGCGCAGACGCTGTCGGCGTCGAAACCCAGCGCCTGTGGACCGCCGTCTGCGAAGACGCCCGCACGCGTGAGACGGATGAACAAGAGCGCGCGTTGGTTTGCCCGATGGAGTGACGGCTACTTTAGCCGCCACACCGCCGCGCGCTTGATCTCCGCATCCTCAAGCGCGCGCGTCACCGGAATATCGTAGGCCGCGATCTGTTCGAGCTTGTCGCGCGGTAGATACGTCCGCCCCGGATCGCCGATCAGCACGGTCTTGCCTTGCGCTTGCTGCGCGATCAGCCAGTCGAGCACGCGCGGGGCCAGATCGCGATCGTAGAAGAGATCGCCGACCAGAATGATCTCGGCGTCGGTCGGCTGACCGACAGGATCGGCGTCGCTGGTTTCCACGCACACATTATTGAGCGCTGCGTTCAGCGCCGCTGCGTGCGCTGCGAACGCATCGATGTCGACAGCCAGCGCCGACGCCGCGCCCGCCTTCATCGCTGCGATCGCGACCAAGCCCGAGCCTGACGCAACATCGAGCACGCTGCGCCCGCGTATGATATTTAGGTTGTCGAGCACATAGCGCGCCAAAGCCTGCCCACCCGCCCAAGCGAACGCCCAAAACGGCGGCGGCAAACCGAGTTCGCCCAATTGCTCTTCTGTCAGCTGCCACAAACTCACGGCGTCGTCGGCGAGATAAAGCTGAAGCTCCGGCACGTGGCTCGGCGCGATAACGCGCGTGTTCTCGCGAATGAAGGCGGGGACGTCGGCGATCAAGCGGCGACGGCCGCTGGCTTGCTCGTCGCTTCGCGCAACACGCTGAAATAGCCGGGCGCGATCTGCATGCGCGACCAGTAGCCTTTGTCCATCAGCAGCGCATGCAGGCGCGGCAGGCGATAACAGGGCACGTGCATGAAGACGTGGTGCTCGGCGTGATAGTGCACCCAGAACGGTGCGATGAAGAGGCGCTCGAATATGTTGGCCAATGTCGTGCGCGCATGGGTGAACGGATCGGCGCGCGTGTTCACGCAGGCGTGCTCGGCAATGTTGCGCAAGCGCGTGACCAATGGCAGCCATGTCGCCATCGGTACGATCCAGAGCGCGAAGTACGCCCACCAATAGCCCGCCGCCGTCAGGCCGGCGAGCAGCAGTGCGTTGACGATCAGAAAATGCGTCGTGTTGGCATTGACGACTTCGCCGTCTTTACGTCCGCCGAAGAGTTGCGCCGTGCGTTGCTTCAGGAACGTCTGCCCGGTGAGATCGCGCACGATCTTGCGCCAGAGCGAACCGCGCGTGATCGGAAAGGGCGCCGAGAGCGCAAGGTCGGGATCTTCCGGCTGTTCGGTGAAACGGTGGTGCTTCAAATGATAAGCGCGATAGCTCTCCAGCCGCCCGCCCACGGGCGCTGCGCAGAGCCATTCGCCGACCCAATTGTTCACCGCCGTATTGGGGTGCAGCCCGCCATGCGCCGCGTCATGCATGAGGATCGCCAGTCCCAATTGCCGCGCGCCGATCAGCATGACGGCCAGCGCGTAGGTCAGCGGATTGGGCCACAGCACGAACATCGCGCCAGCCCCGAAGATGAGCGCCCAAGCGCTCGCCACCAGCGCCAGCCCGCGCCACGATGAGCGCGCCGAAAGCCTCGCCCATTCCTCAGGCGTGAACACGTCTTTCGGGTCGATGCGCGCAACAGCCGGCATGCGTCAAGCTTAGCACGCTCCGCTCACGCGCCCAATGTGAACATGAACGTGCGCTGCAGCCCGGCCTCGCCGCTGCGGGTGAAATCGAGGATGCGGCTGGTTCCGCGCTGCGCCGCCCAGCCGCGCTCCATCACTTCGTCGAGGATTGCCGCGCCTAGTGCGCCGGCGAGATGGTGGCGGCGCACGCTCCAATCGAGGCAGGCGCGGCAGAGCGGTCGCGCGCCCGCTTCGATGTCGCCGAGGCCGCGAATGAAGGTGTCGACCTTCACGCGTCCCAAGCGCGTCAGCGCGAATGTCTTCTCGGGCCCGGGCGTCATCCACTTGTTTTTGATAAACGCGTCGAACAGCGCGACGCCCAGATCGCCGGCGAGATGATCGTAGCACAGACGCGCGTGCCGCAACGCTGGCTCTTTCGGGCCAGTGCGCGTGCGCAGCGCTTTGGCGCGCGCGGCCACACCCATCAAGGTTTCGAGCAAGCCCGCAACATCGGCGTCAGCCAAGCGATAATAGCGATGCCGCCCTTGCGCCTCGACGGCGACGAGACCTGCGACTTCGAGTTTGCCCAAGTGCGAACTCGCCGTCTGTTTGGTGACGCCGGCTTCCAGCGCAAGCTCGGTCGCGGTGAGCGCTTCGCCGTTGAGCAACGCCGTCAGCATGTTGGCGCGCGCTGGGTCGCCAACCATGGCTGCGATTGCTGCGATGTTAGGGCCTTCGCGCAACGCAGGCTCCATAGTTCGATGCTAGTCGTACCATGTGGGCGCCGGGACCGGCTAATCAAGAGGTCTCATCAGCCGGAGCGCTTACAAATGTTGACCTGTTTCATTCGTTACGAGATCGATCCGTTCAAACGTGCGGAATTCGAGCAATATGCGCGTGTTTGGGGTGAAGCCATTCCCCGTTGCGGCGCCGATCTGATCGGTTATTTCGTGCCGCACGAGGGCTCGGCGACGTTGGCGTACGGCGTGTACAACATCGAGAATCTCGCGGCATACGAAGCCTATCGCGCCCGTCTGGCCGCAGATTCCGCAGGCCGCGAGAATTACGAGTTTGCCAAGCGCGAGCGCTTCATCCTGCGCGAGGATCGCACGTTTCTGAAATTGGCGTCGCGATGATCGCCGTGATCTTCGAAGTCGAGCCGCATGATGGCGCGCGCGATGACTATCTTCGCATCGCTGCTGAATTGCGTCCGCTGCTCGATGACATCGACGGCTTCATCTCGATCGAGCGCTTTCAAAGCCTGAACAACGATCGCCGTATCCTTTCGCTCTCGTTCTGGCGCGACGAAGCGGCGATCGCGCAGTGGCGCACACTTGGCGCACATCGTAGCGCGCAGAGCGAGGGCAGGGCCCGCGTGTTTCGTGACTATCGTCTGCGCATTGCACACGTGGTGCGGGATTATGGGATGACGGAGCGGGACGAGGCGCCGGCGGATTCTCGGCTGACTCACAATAGCCAATGAGCGAGAGCTACTTCCGCTTCGCCGCCTTCTTCGTCTGCACCACCTTCTTCACCGTCTTCTCCGGTGTCAGCGTGTCGGCGATGCGCCAGAGGTGCCAGGCGGCGGCGCTGCGGTACGGCGCCCAGCGTTCGCCAAAGGCGCCCAACTCCTTTGGCGTGAAGCTGCGGCGATAAAGCTTCTCCGCCCCTTTGCGCACGCCGAGGTCATCGATTGGCAGCACGTCGGGCCGGCCGAGCGTGAACATCAGATACATCTCGACCGTCCAACGCCCGACGCCGCGCGCCGCCGTCAGCCGTTCGATGATCTCTTCGTCGCCCAGCCTTGTCAGCGCTCTAGCGGGGGGAATGATGCCGTCGATGCGCTTTTGCGAAATGTCCTGGATGGCCGCGATTTTCTGGCGCGAGAGCCCGACGCCGCGGAGCGCCTCGGTGGAGGTTTTGAGCACGTCCTCCGGCTCGGGGTGATCCTGGCCCGGATAAAGCGCGATGAAGCGGCCATGGATGGTGCCCGCTGCTTTGCCGGAGAGCTGCTGAAACACCACCGCGCGAACGAGTGCCCGATAAGGATCGCGCTTTTTCTCGAACGTTGTCGGGTACGGCTCGTGGCCGCTCACGACGCGCGCAAAGCGCTTACACACCGTGCTCAGATGCTGCTCGGCTTCGCCCATCACACACCCAGATAGGGCCGCATCGTGCGCCAGATCGGTTCGAGTGAAAAGGCCAACAACACCGCCGCGCCGATCAGCGCGTTGCGTTTGAATGCGCGCAGCGCCGTTTCCGGACTCTTATCGTCCACGCTTTGCAGCATCGGCCAGATCAGCGCGACGCCTATGACGCTGAGCGCACCCGCGAGCAGAAGCCCAGCGCCCGCAATCGCGCCGGCTGTCGCCCACAGCCCAATTGCGAGCACGTAAAACACTGTCGTCCACAGCCGCCATTTGTCCGCGAACAAGCGCGCTGTGGAGCGCACGCCGACGAGTGCATCGTCCTCGCGGTCTTGCAACGCATAGATCGTGTCGTAGCCAATGACCCAAGCGATGCAGCCGGCATAAAGCGCAAAGCCCTCAAGCGGCGCGCCGTCGGTCGGGTAGGCGACAGCCGCGCCGCCGACCAGCGCACCCCATGAAAAAACAATGCCCAACCACGCCTGCGGCCACCACGTGATCCGCTTCATCAACGGATAAAGCGCCACCAGCGGCACCGCGATCAAAGCCGTGATCTGCGCCAACCGCGGCAGCGCCAACAAAACCAACAAGCCGACAAAACACTGCGCCAACAGCCAAATCCATGCGCTTCTGAGCGAAACGGCGCCGGAAGGCAGCGGCCGCAGCCGCGTGCGCTCCACTTGTGCGTCGATATCGCGATCGAGGATGTCGTTATAGGTGCAGCCGGCGCCGCGCATGGCGATGGCGCCGATCAGGAAAAGCGCCGCGAACTTCAGGTCGTCGCCGTAAAACCCATAGCCGGTGCGCGCCACCGCCAGCCCCATCCAGCACGGCAGCAGCATCAGTTGCCACCCGATCGGCCGGTCGAGCCGCGAGAGTTGCGCGTAAGGCTTCCACGCCGCCGGCAGACGGTCGGTCCAATGTTGCTTCAACGCATCGGCGGGTTTCAAATTGGTCACGTCCGCGTCATGCGCGCGGCTTTTTCTTTACGCAAGGCGGCTTCGGCGGTAATGAGCGCGTCCGCTTTAGGAGAACGCAACCATGGTCGTCCGCAAAACCCGCATCTGATGCACACGGCGCCCGCGAACGGACGTCGTTGAATTTCTAGGCCGCGTAACGCGCCTGGGTTCAGAATCCCCATTTCGTTTGGGGTCTCCGTTTCGCACATGCCGTGGTGGGCCGACCTCGCGTTCTTGCCTCCCATTCCTATCTCTAGCGCATCGCCGCCCGCGCGCGGTCGCGCATATTTTTCGGTGCTCACATGAGCGACGCATACGATTTTGACGACGAGTCCGAACGCGGCCAGCGCAAAGCCACTTTGGGCCAAGTCGCCGCCTTTATGTGGAAGCACTGGTCCAGCCAGCCGCTGAAGCTTTCGCTGTTTGGCGGCTTTTTTACATTGGCTGTGCTGGCGGACCTCGCGTTTCCGTTCGCCGCCGGCCGTTTGGTCGAAGCGCTATCGGCTGGGCCGACGGCGGAGGGCACGCGCGCAGCGGCTTGGGGCTACGGCGTCGTCGCGCTGGTGGCGCTGGTGTTCTACGCTGCGCGCAATATCGGCGTGCGGTTCTGGATTCCGTTCGCCGCCAACAACATGGAACGCATCGTCAATGACGGTTTCCGCGACGTGCAACGCTTCTCCGCCGATTGGCACGCCGACAATTTCGCTGGCGCGACGGTGCGGCGCGTGTCGCGCGCGATGAACGCGTACGATACGATTTCCGATACGCTGGTCTGGTACATGCTGCCGGCGGCCGGCGTGCTGATCGGCATTACGGTGATGACGTTCGTGCAGTGGCCGGTAATCGGCCTTTTCACCGGCGGCGCCATCGGCGCGTTCCTGCTGAGCGCCTATTTGTTCAGCCGCTTCTACGTCGCCGAAGCGCTGCGCAAATACATCAAGGCCGACACCGAAATCGGCGCTTCGCTTGCCGACGCCGTCACCTCGAACGCCACCGTAAAAGCGTTCGGCGCCGAGGCGCGTGAACAAGCGCGTTTCGACAAGGTCGTGGGCGCCTGGCGTGTGGAAGCCCTGGACACGTGGATGCGCTGGACGAATTCGTGGATCGTCCAGAACATGCTGCTGTTCGTGCTGCAGGCGGGCCTGCTGGGCCTGGTGTTGCTGGAGTGGAGCAAGGGCCGCGCGACAGCGGGTGACGCGGTGTTTGCAATCACCTCGTTCCTGCTGGTCTCCGGCTATTTGCGTACGCTCGGCGAGAACGTGCAGAATTTGCAAAAGGGCATCGCCGATATCGAGGACGTGGTGGCGTATTCGCTCGAGCGCGCCGAGGTCGTCGATGCGCCGGACGCCAGGATACTGGCGCGCGGCGCGGGCCATATCGCGTTCGATGCCGTGTCGTTCGGCTATAAGAACGCCGCTGAGGCGCTCTACCGCGACTTCTCATTGGAGATCGCGGCTGGCGAAACGGTGGCGCTCGTTGGCCCCACCGGATCCGGAAAGTCGACGTTCGTGAAGTTGGTGCAGCGGCTCTATGACGTGGATGCGGGCGCGATCCGCATCGATGGGCAGGACGTGCGGTCGGTGACGCAAGCGAGCTTGCGGCAAAGCCTTGCGCTCGTGCCGCAGGATCCGGCGCTGTTTCACCGCTCGCTGCGTGAGAACATCGCTTACGCCAAGCCGGACGCTTCGCTCGAAGAGATCATCGCCGCCGCCAAGCGCGCGCGTGCGCATGATTTCATCGAGAAGTTGCCCAACGCCTACGATACCGAAGTCGGCGAGCGCGGCGTGAAGCTCTCTGGCGGCGAACGTCAGCGCGTCGCGCTGGCGCGCGCTTTCCTGGCAAACGCGCCGATCCTCATCCTCGATGAAGCCACATCCTCGCTCGACGTGGAAACCGAGCGCGAGGTGCAAGCGGCGATGGCGGAGCTGAAGCAGGGGCGCACCACGATCGTCATCGCGCACCGGCTTTCAACCGTGCGCGAGGCCGATCGCATCCTGGTGTTCAACCAGGGCCGCATCGTCGAGCAAGGCAAACACGCCGAACTCATCGCCGCGCGCGGGCTCTACGCCAAGCTGAACGCGATGAGCCGGGGCGATGTTCTGAATGAGGAGGCGGCTTAGGTCGAGTGCAATCTTGGACCGCTGGCGTCTCGCCGGCGGTTCTCTAACCCAGTCGCCAATGGGCGGACGAAAAGGGCCATGCGGTTGATACAGGCACGAGCTTAGCTCGCACAGGATTTTCCTCGACGTAGTCGATCGTGGAGGAGAGATGGTCGCTGTCGCGCATGAAGCGGTCGAAGTACTCGCGCCGCCACAATCGGCCTTTGCGCGCTACGGCGCCGTTGATCTTGTGCGCGGTCGACGACTTCCAGGCTTGCACGATGTCGCCAAGAGGATGGCCCGGCAGTTGTTCGATCACGGCATGGACGTGGTTGGGCATTATGCACCAAGCGATCAGTCGATATCGGTCGCAGTCAGAGTGCAATAGCGCGGTCTCAACGATCTGCGCGCATGTCGCATCACGAAGCATGCAGGCGCCATGTCCGGAATCGAGAAGGCGGTCGGCGTGAAGCGTGGATGGCGGGCGTGCTGTCCTCGGTAAACTGTCCGCTAAACCGAACACGATGTGCTGAGTGAGCCAAGCGGCGTCGTAGTGCGGTAAGTAGCCGCGCGAGCGCCAGCCAAGGTGTGGCTTAGGTTCGGGCAATGTCTAAAAACCGCCGGCGAGACGCCGGCGGTCCAAGATCGCGGCGTTGCCACTCAATAAGCGCACGCCTCAAACACGCGCCGCACATCGCCGCCCCATTCGGTGCGGTAGCGTTCAATCAAACGCTCAGCCGGCGTCACGCCTGAAGACGCGATATCATCCAGCTCCGTCAGGAAGTGCGTTTCGTCTTGGCCCGAATTATCCCCGCGGGCGCGTGATTTCAGGCCTTGGCGCGCGATGGCGAGGGCGGCTTGCGCGATGTCGCCGGCGCTGTTGCCGCGGATGGGCGCGCGTAATCCCAGAACCGGCACGGCGCGGCGCAACGACTCGCGATCTTCCGCCGTCCAGCTGCGCACCAGCGACCAGGCCGCTTCCAGCGCTGCGTCATCATAATAGATGCCAGCCCAAAACGCCGGCAGCGCACACAAGCGCGACCATGGCCCGGCATCAGCGCCGCGCATTTCGAGATAGGTCTTCAGCCGCACTTCCGGGAAAATTGTGGTGAGGTGATCTTCCCAATCTTTCGCGTTAGGGCGTTCACCGGGCAGTGCGGGCAATTTGCCGTCCATGAAGGCGCGGAAGCTTTGGCCCGAGGCGTCGATATATTTGCCGTCGCGATAGACAAAGTACATCGGCACATCGAGCGCGTAGTCGGCGTAGCGCTCAAAGCCCATGCCTTGCTCGAACACGAACGGAAGCATGCCGGTGCGATCGGGATCGGTGTCGCTCCAGACGTGGCCGCGATAGGAGAGGTAGCCGTTCAAGCGGCCCTCGGCGAAGGGCGAGGCCGCAAATAGCGCCGTCGCGATCGGCTGCAGTGCGAGGCCGACGCGAAACTTCTTCACCATGTCGGCTTCTGAGCCGAAGTCCAAATTCACCTGCACCGTACACGAGCGAAACATCATCTGCCGTCCGAGCCGGCCGACCTTGCCCATGTAGTCGCGCATGATCTTGTAGCGGCCCTTCGGCATGATCGGGATGTCGTCGAGCCCCCAGAGCGGCTGAAAGCCTAGCCCCAAGAACGCGATGTTCATTTCCTCGCAGACATCGCGCAATTGCGAGAGATGCGAGCCGGTTTCGGCGCAGGTCTGGTGCAAATTCTCGAGCGGCGCGCCGGAGAGTTCGAACTGGCCGCCTGGCTCGAGCGAGATCGAGGCCATGCCTTGCTTTAGCGCGATGACGGTCTCGCCCTCATACACGCGCTCCCAGCCGTATTTGTCGGCGAGGCGGTTCAGCAGCGCGCCGATGCCGTTTTCGCCCTCGTAGGGGACGGGCTTCAGCGTATCGCGATAGAAGGCGAACTTCTCGTGCTCGGTGCCGATACGCCACGTCGAACGATCGGGCTTCGGGCCCGACTCGAAGTGCGCGACCAGATCGCGGAAGCCCGTCAGCTCCGGGGCTTTTTCTTTTGTCTCGGCCACGCAGTCCTCCCCGGGCGTCTCGCCGCCATGTGGCGTCTCCGCCCCAGGCCCGCAAGCCGTTACGCCCGGCGCCAATCGCCCCAGATCGCCTGGATCACGCTTAACGCTGCGATCACCGCCGTCTCGGCGCGCAGGATACGCGGGCCGAGCGAAACCGGAACGACATAAGGGTGGCTGCGAAGCATGCGACGCTCTTCGCTCGTGAAGCCACCCTCGGGGCCGATCAGCAGCGCCATAGAGCGCGGGACCTGCGGCCCGCTGCCAAGCGCCTCCGCAACCGGCAGCGCGCGTCCGGTTTCCCCGCCCCACGGCGCATTCGGATCGTCGCCGGCCTCATCGGCATAAATCAGACGCCGCGACGCATTCCAGCCATCGAGTGCGCGGGGGAGTGATTGCGCTTCATGGATCTCGGGCGCGTCGAAGCGCTCGGTCTGCTGCGCCGCTTCGCGCGCGATTGTGCTCAGCCGATCGACGCGCACGGTTTCGGCGATCGTGCGTTGCGTGGTGACGGGAAAGATGCGGCGGACGCCGAGCTCAGCGGCCTTCTCGACGATGAGATCGGTGGCGTGTCGCTTCACCGGCGCGAACAGGAGATCGAGATCGGGTGCGGCGCGTGCGGGGCGGATGAACTCAAAAATCGTCGCGCCCATGCCGCGCTTGCTCTTTTCAACAATGCGCGCGCGCCACTCGCCGTCATCGGCGTTGAAGAGGCGCAGCGTGTCGCCGACGTCCAACCGCAACACCGTGCCGGCGTGGCGGGCCTGTGCTTCATCCAGCGCAATCGCTGCGCCGAGGCGCAAATGGGCGTCGATTAGGAGGCGTGGTTCAGCCATCGCCCCTGCTTGCTGCGCCCGAGGCGCGAGCGCAAGCGCGCCGGGGAGGCGAGCGTTTCCCCTGGGCGGAGGGTAGCCAACTGCGCGTGCGGCGTTGCCGGTAACACGCCGCTGGGCGATGGTCCGCCGGCGATGACCCAGGTGCTCGATCACCCGCTCTATACTGACCGGCTCCGGCTTGAGCCGGTGACGCCTGCACTGGCCGAGGCGGCGAGGGCGGGGCAGGCGGCGTTTGCGGACGTGATCGGCGCCGATGCGCCGGCTGAGTGGTGCCAATCGAGTCTGCAACTCGTCGCGCGCTCGATCAGCCACGCTTGGGGCCCACGTCTTCGCAAGGTGCGAACAGAGGCGACGTTTTTGGCGTCGCAGCCGTCGTCGGCAGGGCTACGCCACCGAAGCGTGCACTGCGGTGATCGATTGGTTGTTCGAGGACGTTGGCGCCGAAACCATCCTCGCCGGCTGCGACGCCAAAAACGTCGCCTCTGTTCGCACCTTGCGAAGACTGGGCTTCTGGCTCGACTCCAATCCCGGCCAGACCTTCTGGTGGGTGCTCACCCCAGACCTCCGTCCAGCGCTGCGCGCTTGACGCGCGGACGCCTGCGAGGCTTGTCTGTCGCCCAGTTTAGGGACGGGGGCGCGCGCAGGCGCGCTTAGGGATTAGCTGTATGACCGATACGACTGCCGGCGGCGGCGCCGAAGAGACCTTCATGGGCCACCCGCGTGGCCTGGTCACACTCTTCTTCACTGAGATGTGGGAGCGCTTTTCCTTCTACGGGATGCGCGCGCTGCTGGTGATCTATCTCACCCAGCACTTCCTGTTTTCGGACGACAAAGCGCAGGGCCTATACGGCGCCTACGCGGCGCTCGTGTATCTGATCCCAGTGATCGGCGGCGTCATCGCCGACCGCTTCCTTGGCTCACGCAAGGCGGTGACGATCGGCGCCGTGTTCCTCGTGCTCGGCCACTTCGGAATGGCGTTCGAAGGCAATGGCTCGGTGCAAGAAATCACCATTGCCGGTCAAACCTACGACATCGTCAGCGAAGGCCGCGGCGACGCGCGTCAGCTCTTCCTTGAAAACAACGGTCAGCAATTCCCGGTCGACTTCACCGCAGAGGGCATGACGGTCGATCCAAGCGCGGGGCTGCCGAACTTCACCGCCACTGCCGATTATGCGCTCAGCACCCGCCCCGACATGATGAACATCGGCGGTATGAGCATCCCGTACGAACAGATCCTCTATCTCTCGCTGGCGCTGATCATCATTGGCGTCGGCTTCTTGAAGGCCAACATTTCGACCACGGTCGGCGCGCTCTACGGCGAGAATGACCCGCGTCGCGACGGCGGTTTCACCATCTTCTATATGGGCATCAACCTTGGGGCGTTCCTGGCGACGCTGGCCTGCGGCTATCTCGGCCAAACCTATGGCTGGAAGTACGGCTTCGGCCTCGCCGGCATCGGCATGACACTGGGCCTCATCCAGTACCTGATGGGTCAAAAGCACCTGAAGGGCAAAGCCGAGCCGCCGAAGCCGATTTCCGCGGCTTTCGAGGGCTTCTTCTGGATACTCGGTCTTCTCGCCGTGATCCCCGCTTGGCTGCTGGTGCAGCAAACCGAACTGATGGAGCAGGCGCTGCCGATCCTAGTGCCGGTGCTGTTTGCGCTCGTGCTCGTGTTCGCCCTGGCCGGCTTCAAGGGCCTGGAACGCACCCAGATGCTGGCCGCACTGGTGATGGTGTTCTTCAGCGTCATCTTCTGGATGCTGTTCGAGCAAGCGGGCTCATCGCTCTCTCTGTTCGCGGAGCGCAACACCGATCTCACCGTCGTGCCCGGCGTGACCATGACCGCGGCGCAAACGCAAAGCTTCAACGCCGGCTTCATCGTCCTCTTGGCGCTGCCTTTCAGCGCGATGTGGATTTGGCTGGCGAAGCGGAAGATGGAGCCGTCCACGCCGGTGAAGTTCGCGCTCGGCCTGATCCAGGTCGGCTTGGGCTTCTTCGTGTTGGTGCTGGGCGCCACACAATTCGCCGGCTCTGACTATCAAGTGCCGCTGCTCTTCCTGGCGTTGCTCTATCTCCTGCACACGACAGGAGAACTTTTCCTCTCGCCCGTCGGCCTCTCGATGATCACCAAGCTGTCGCCGCATCGCGTCGTCGGCTTGATGATGGGCGTTTGGTTCTTGTCGTCTTCGCTCGCGCACATTCTTGCGGCGATCATCGCGCAACAGACATCGTCCGATACGGTCGCGGGCCAGGTCGTCGATCTCGGCGCACAGCTCGAAACCTACGTCGCGACCTTCACGCAGGTCGGCATCTGGGGCATCGCCGCGGGCGTCTTGCTGCTGGCCATCTCGCCCTTCCTGAAAAAGTGGATGGGCGACGTCCGCTAACGAATAAATCAATAAAATCAAAGCCCGCTGGTGTGAGTAACACCGGCGGGTTCTTTTTTGGGTAGTTCTGCTCCCAACAGCGTCAAGCCGTTGCGCCGGGTTTATTTTCCGGGATGGTAGGGGACGACGGGTGCGGGGACGCAGCCGTCGCCAGATTCACCAATTAGGCGAGACCCGCCGCAATCCGGTGCCCCTCTGGCCCAGTTCGATCCTTACAACCGATTCTCGGTCGCGCTCCCCAGCTGCCGAGAAGGAGACGCCAATGGCCCGCCCGCGCACGACCCGCTCCCGCAAGAAGCCTGAGGCTTCGGGGCAGGCATTGCGCCCGGAGGTCATGGACCTTTTGCTGGGCTGGCAACTGGAAGACCGTAAGGACGCCATGGGTTTTGGCGCTCCCCGGGCCCCGGAAGCCGCCATCCAGGGCGAAGTTCCACTGCTTTACGGCGAGGATCGCCACCTGCTGACCATCGCCCCGACGGGGGCCGGGAAGGGCCGGGGGGTGATTATCCCCAACCTTCTGCGCTTCGAGGGCTCGGTCATCGTCATCGACCCCAAGGGCGAGACCTGGCACGTCACCCACCGCCGCCGGAAGGAGATGGGCCAGGAGGTGCGCCTGCTCGACCCGTTCGGCGCGGTCTCCAAAAAAACCGACGCGCTGAACCCATTCGATCTGTTCGATCGCCCCGGCGCGCTGCTCGACGCTGACGCTGAAATGCTGGCCTCGCTGCTGGCCGGCGATGTCGGTTTCCACAAGGAACCCTTCTGGGACAATTGGGGCCGCTCGCTGATGTCGGGCGTGATCTCCGCCGTCGCCGAGGTGTCGCCGAAGGGCGAACGCCATTTCGGCCGTGTGCGCGAAATCCTGATGAGCGACGACGCGGTCTATAATCTGGCCGCGCTGATCGAGAACCACGACAATTTGAACCGGCTCTCAAAGCAGAACATCTCATCGTTCCTGCCGATCACCGAGCAAACCCGCTCGGGCATTCTCTCGACCGCGCAGAGCTATCTGAAGGTTGTGAACTCGGACTCGGCGCTGCGTTCGCTGTCACGTTCAACGATTTCGCTCGATGCGGTGCGCCGCGGCGATCCGATGACGATCTACATCGTCATTCCGCCGGACAAACTCGAAAGCCACGGCGCGCTGCTGCGCCTGTGGGTCGGCGCTCTGATGCTGACGGTGATGGGCCGTAAGCGCCGGCCGAAGCGTTCGACGCTCTTCTTGTTGGACGAGTGCGCGCAACTCGGTGAATTCGGCCCGCTGCGCCAATCGATGACTTTGCTACGCGGCTACGGCCTGCAAGTGTGGCCGTTCTTCCAGGATTTGAGCCAGCTGCAACGGCTCTATCCGAAAGACTGGCGCACCATCTTCAACAATGCCGGCGTCTTCCAGCTCTTCGGCGTCGCCAACCATTTGATGGCGAAGGAAAGCTCGGAGCTGATCGGCGACATCAATGCCGACGTACTGCGCGCCATGGCCAAGGATCGCCAGATCATCGCGGTGTCGAACGAAAAAGCCCAAGGCGCGCGTCTTCCAGATTATCTGAAAGACGCACCCTTCGCCGGCCTCTACGACGCCAACCCGATGTTCGAAGCCGATCCAGGTCCGGCGCGTAAGCGTCCGACGCGCGCGCGCTAGAACCGGCCGCTCAGCTCCACGATCAGCCATGGCGCTTGCGCGAATTGGCGTTGGCGCACGTCGCTGCGTAGGAAGCCACCGGTGCGGTCTGGCGCAAAAAAGCGGCGATCGCGCTCGATCACGCCGTCAAACGCGTTGGCCGCCCACACCCGCAAACGCGTATTGCCCGGCAGCGCCGTCGTCTCGGCCCAGACATCGATCCACGGGCCTTCTTCGCTCGTGTCGATTTCGTTGAATCGATAGGCCTGGAACTCGCCCTGCTTGAACGCTGAGAAACCCCACGCGAAGCGCAAGCTCGGAATGTCTTGCCGGAACGTGACTTCGATCTGCGATTCCGGCGTGTAGGAGAGCGTGCGCATGTCGCCCGTCACCGGATCGATCACTTCGCTCTCGCGCAGATAGCCTTGCACCGTGAGGCGCCCGCCCGGAATGAAGCTGACCGGCGTCGAATAGTTGACATTGAGCACCCACAGTTCAGCGTCGCCGATGTTTCCCGGCGCGTCGAAGAGGATGAAATCGTCGTCCGGGTCGAAGGGGTCTTCATCGGGGTTCGGCGCGCTGAGGAGCACCAGATCCTCGGCGTCGGTGATGTCGTGGTAGGCGAGCGTAAGGCTCAACGCGGCGCCGCCAGTGAAGCGGAAATCCGTGCCGAGTTCGGCGCGCCATGAGGTCGGCGGCTCGAGCCCGGTATTGCCGCCATTGATCAGCGCGTCCGCAATGCCCGCGGCCGAGACGAAATCGCCGAAGTCGAGTTGGCCTACATCGCGATAGATGCGGAAGCGCGCTTGGTTGTTTTCGCCGAAGGTGCGCGAGATCTGCATCGACGGCTTCCAGAACGAAAGCTCCGTCTCGCTCTCATCGTCCTCGCCGGTGAAGGTGAGGGTGGAGGTCTCCCAGGCCAGACGCGTCTCCAGCGTCCAGCGCTCGGCCGGCTGCCAGGTGTGCGAGCCGAAAAGCTCGGCGCGCTCTTCTTCGACCAACACGTTCGAATTGGGGATCACAAGCGGCGTGGGGCCGCCGCCATCGTCGATCGTGAAGGCGAGCGTTTGATCCAGTGTGTTGAACGCCGCTTCGCCGCCGAACTCGATGCGGTGGCGTGCATTGAGCGCCCGGGACAGCGAGCCGCGTACAATGGTCTCGCCGGTATCCTGCGTGACTTCCTGCAATTGCGTTTGGTCGAGCGCGCCGAACTCATCCAACAGTTCGACGTCTTCGGTGCTTTCGTACTGCGCGCGATTGACGAGGGCGATCAAGCCCATTTGCCAGGGCCCGAAATCGCGGTCGTAGTTCAGGCCGACCTCGAAACCGCGGCGGCCTTCGTTGAAATCGGTGAGCAAGCTCAAGTCCGGCGCTTCCGCAGCGTCGAAGAACAAGAAGTCGCTGTCAGCGTGAAAGTCGAAGCCTTCGATCTGAGCGTTTGAACTGACGCGTCCGCCCCAGAGCGGAAAGGCGAGGTTGCCAGTCACGGAGCCTTCGTAGAACTCGCGCGGAGAAGGCGTGTCCGCGCGCCCGAGATAGGCGTCGCTCGCATCATAAAAGCGGCGCCAACCCGGAAGCTCGCGATGCTGCGAGAAGAGTGATGCGCCGATGCCGTATTCGATCTGGCCGTTGCGGCCGCTATAAGAAATTTCGCCGCGCGGGGCGGGGCCGTCATCGTGGCCGGTGAGTTCGAAGCCGGCTTCCCACAATCCGCTGCCGGCGCTTGGCGTGCGGACAATATTGAGCAGCGTCGATTGCCCCGACGCGTCGCCCGCCACGGCGCCGCCGCGCAGCACTTCGATGCGCACGACTTGGTTGGCGGGGATGCGCGAAAGAATGCCGGAGAGCGATTGGCTCTTGGTGCTCGGCCGTAGGCCATCGATCAGCAGATTGCCGACGGCGCCGGAGAAGCCGCGCCGGTCGTCGCCGCCATCGAGCGTAAAGCCCGGTGTCTGGTTGACCATGTCGTTGGCGTTCTGCGGATTGTATTGGGTGAAGTACGCGGCTTCGTAGATCACGCGGTCGGCGCTGCTTTGCGGCGCTGTGACAGCACATGTTGGCTGCGGCGTGCATTCCGGCGCTGTCTCCTCGCTGGGAGGGGTTTGCGCATACGCGACGCCGGTCAAAGCCAGCGCCGAAACCATCATCCGACCAAACATACGAGTGTCCCTCCCGCTCGCGCCGCCGTTTCCACGGCTTTCTGTGCGCGCTGCATGTTGCTTGATGATTGCAGCGCCCCGGTTGGACGCAGACGGGCGGGCGAAAGCGAGGCAGCGCGTGGCGCTTTGCGATGGATTACAAAATGGCCGCGACCAAACGAAAACGCCGCCGAGGTTGCCCCCGGCGGCGTCTCCTTAGTTCGTTCGGAAGGAAGAAGCTTACTTCTTCTTGCCGGCCGGCTTCTTCGCTTTCGCCTTGGAAGCGGCTTTAGCGACCTTCGCCGTTTTCTTTTTCGCAGCCATAGTATCAACCTCCCCAGACATTGGGATGATCAAATCTCTGCGTCGATTCTCTAAATTGTAAATGCACGCCGCGCTTCAGCCGCCGCCGATTGTCAGACCGGTGATGTAGAGTGTCGGCTGTCCCACTCCGACTGGCACGCTCTGCCCAGCCTTGCCGCACGTGCCTACGCCTTCATCCAATTTGAGATCGTTGCCGACCATCTTCACGCGCGTCAGCGCGCTCGGACCGTCGCCGATCAACGTCGCGCCTTTGATCGGCGCTTTGATCTTTCCGTCTTCGACGAGATAGGCCTCGGTGCATTGGAAAACGAACTTGCCCGACGTGATGTCGACCTGACCGCCTCCGAAATTAACCGCGTAAACGCCGGACTTCAGGCCAGCGAGGATCTCGCCTGGATCATGATCGCCCGCCGTCATGAAGGTGTTGGTCATGCGCGGCATCGGCCGGTGCGCGTAGCTTTCGCGGCGGCCTGAACCGGTGGGCGCAACGCCGGAGAGGCGCGCGTTCATGCGGTCCTGCAGATAGCCTTTGAGGATGCCGTCTTCGATCAAAACCGTGCGCTGCGTGGGCGTGCCTTCGTCGTCGATCGTTAGCGAGCCGCGACGATTTTCGAGCGTGCCGTCATCCACAACTGTTACACCGGGTGCGGCAACGCGTTCGCCGACCATGCCGGAAAATGCGCTCGTGCCCTTGCGGTTGAAGTCGCCTTCGAGGCCATGGCCGACGGCTTCGTGCAGCAACACGCCCGGCCATCCTGGGCCAAGCACCACGTCCATCTCGCCGGTCGGGGCGGGGATGGCGTCGAGGGTTACGAGGGCGATACGCAGCGCTTCGTCGGCCAGCGCCTTCCAGCGCTCCGGCGCGATGAACACTTCGTACGGCTCGCGACCGCCGGCGCCGGCCGAGCCGCTTTCGCGGCGGCCATCGCGCTCGACCGTGATCGACACATTCACGCGGACCAGCGGACGGTGATCGTTCAGCTTGGCGCCGTCGGGGCGCAGAATGGTGAGCCCGCGATAGGCGCCGGCCAACGTCGCCGCCACTTGCACCACGCGCGGATCCTTGGCGCGGCAGTATGCGTCGATCTCGGCGAGCAGATCGGTCTTCGCTGTGAAGGTCGGGGATTCGATTGGGTCGAAGTTCGCGTAGAGCTGACGGTTCACGCGCGCTGGGCTGACATCAAGCGTGCCGGCGTGGCCGAGCTTCACCGCCGCCGCGGCTTCCGCCGCGCGCGACACGGCTTCGGTATCGAGCACGCTGGCGTGGCCATAGCCGGCGCGTTCGCCAGCGACGACTCGCAGACCGAAGCCTTGCGTGGCGTCGAACGAAGCCGACTTCAGCCGGCCGTCATCCCACAAGAAACTTTCGGTGCGGCTGTCTTCGACGAAGAGTTCGCCGTCGTCAGCGCCGCGGGTGGCGTTCGCCAGGATTTCCCCGGCAGCGGCCCAATCCATCTCAGCGGCTTGATCTAAAGGTGCGCGAAGGCTGTCAGCCATGGTGTCTCCTGTTGAGAGACATATAGGGGGCGAGTCGGGCGCTGGCGTCCCCGAAACGGTCTTATTGCTGCGGTGCGGGGTCGCTCAGCACGTTGGCCAAATGGTCGCGCCGGCCGCGCGCGAAGCGGGCGAGCTCGGCGCTGGCGGGGCCCCAATCAGGCTGAATTTCCAATGCCGTTGAGTAATCCTCGTAGGCGCCGCGGATGTCGCCGAGCGCCTCGCGGGCCGCAGCGCGGTTGAAATAGGCCTTGTGGGGCTCGGCTACCCCGAGGCTCAGCGCCTGGGTGATTTCGGCAATAGCGGGTCCATGCCGGCCCAGTTGCACCAGCGCGGCTGCCCGGTTCAGGCGCGCCTCGGCGTGCTCGTCATCTTCTTCCAGCACAACGTCGAAGTCGGCGATGGCGGCTTCACCATTGCCGCGACGGAGGTGGACGATGCCGCGCGTGATCAAGAGCTGCATCTCGCCCTCGTCGTTAAGGCGGGGGTTACGCAGGGCGCGGGTGCACGTATCAAGCGTAATGTCGCCGAAGTCGCCCGCGGCGACATTGGCGATGCACCGCGCCGAATAGGCGTCACCCCCGATGATGGTCACCGCACGCGAGTCGCGTTGGGCGAGGGCCGGCGTGATCGTCACCAGGGCGGCGACGACGAGCGCCGGAATCCCGGCGCGAAAGCGCCTTGGAAGCCAAGCGCCGACCATGCTAGCACCCCGTCAGCTAGAGAGTTACGAAACCGCAAGGCGCGGTCGAATGCCGCGCCCGCGGACTATAGGCGTGGGGAACGGCGCGCGCCATACCGGCGCTGAATCTCATGGAGACTAAAAGCGTGAAGCGAGGGGCTTTGTTCGCGGCTGTGCTTGGCGGCGTGTTTTCCGCTGCTGGCGCGGCGTTTGCCATGGTTGGCGCACCGACGCCGCGCGGTTATGCGCTGCAAGAACCCGCCACGGCGGTGATGCGCGATATTGTGGATTTCCACACTTTGTTGCTGTGGATCATCGTGGCGATCTCAGTGTTCGTGCTGGCGCTCTTGCTCTGGGTGATCGTGCGCTACAACCGCCGCGCCAACCCGACGCCGAAGAAGTTCACGCACAACATGCTCGTCGAAGTGATCTGGACGATTGTCCCGGTCCTTATTCTTGTCGGCATCGCCTGGAAGTCGTTCCCGCTCATATATCTGCAAGAGCGGATTCCGGAAGCCGAGCTGACGCTGAAGGTCACCGGCAATTCGTGGCGCTGGGATTTCGAGTATCCCGATCTCGGCGTGATGATGACGGCGAACCTTCTCGATGAAGCCACCGCTGACGCCGAAGGCCGCCCGTATCTGCTCGCCACCGACGCGCCGCTTCTCGTGCCGGTCGACACCACGGTGCGCGTGCTCGTCACCTCGAACGACGTGATCCATTCTTTCGCCGTGCCGGCTTTCGGCATCAAGGAAGACGCCATCCAGGGCCGCGTGAACGAGACTTGGTTCAATGTTGAACGCGAAGGCGTCTTCTACGGCCAATGCTCGGAATTGTGCGGCGTCAATCACGCCTACATGCCGGTGGAAATCCACGCCGTGACCCGCGCGGAGTTCGACGCTTGGGTGGTGGCGCAAGGCGGTTCGATCGCCTCCGCTGAGACTGAAGCGCCGCCTGCGCCGGCCGCCGCCGAACCGGCGACGCCTGCCGCGACGCCGACGCGCTGACCGCATTCGATTTTGGGACGACACAATGACTGCCGAAACCGCTCACGCTCACGATGCTCACGACCATCGCCCCAGCCTCTATGACTGGAAGCGTTGGGTCTATTCGACGAACCATAAGGACATCGGCACGATGTACCTTATCTTCGCGATCATCGCCGGCCTGATCGGCGGCGCGCTATCGGGTCTCATCCGCTGGGAATTGGCCGAGCCGGGCGTGCAAGTGTTCGCCGAAGGCTCCGCCATGACGGCATGGCTGAACCTCGACAGCAATCACGGCTACAACGTCGCCGTCACCATGCACGGCTTGGTCATGATCTTCTTCATGGTCATGCCGGCGATGATCGGCGGCTTCGGCAATTGGTTCGTGCCGCTGATGATCGGGGCGCCGGACATGGCGTTCCCGCGCATGAACAACATCTCGTTCTGGCTGTTGCCGGCGTCGTTCACGCTGGCTTTGCTATCGATGGTGGTGCCCGGCAACGGCGACTTCCCAGGCTTCGGCGGCGGCTGGACGCTTTATGCGCCGCTCTCCACTTCGCCCGCCCACCATAGCGGCCCGTCCATGGATCTATTGATCCTGTCGCTGCACATCGCCGGCGCCAGCTCCATCCTCGGCGCCATCAACTTCATCACCACCATCTTCAACATGCGCGCGCCGGGCATGACGCTGCACCGCATGCCGCTGTTCGTGTGGTCGATCCTGGTGACGGTGTGGCTGCTCGTGCTCTCGCTGCCGGTGCTCGCCGGCGCGCTGACCATGCTGCTGACCGACCGCAATTTCGGCACGCAATTCTTCGAAGCCGCCGGCGGCGGCGATCCGGTCATGTACCAGCACTTGTTCTGGTTCTTCGGCCACCCGGAAGTTTACATCCTGATCTTGCCTGGCTTCGGCATGGTCAGCCAGATCGTGTCGACGTTCTCGCGCAAGCCAATCTTCGGCTACCTCGGCATGGCCTACGCCATGGTCGCGATAGGCTTCATCGGCTTCGTCGTGTGGGCGCACCATATGTACACGGTCGGCATGGGGCTCGATCTCGAAGCCTACTTCATCGCCGCGACCATGGTCATCGCCGTGCCGACGGGCATCAAGATCTTCTCGTGGATCGCCACCATGTGGGGCGGCTCGATCAGCTTCACGGTGCCAATGCTGTGGGCGATCGGCTTCATCTTCTTGTTCACCGTCGGCGGCGTCACCGGCGTCGTGCTGGCGAACTCCGGCGTCGATACCGCGCTGCACGATACCTATTACGTCGTCGCGCACTTCCACTACGTGCTGTCGCTCGGCGCGGTGTTCGCGATCTTCGCCGGCTTCTTCTACTGGATCCCGAAAATGAGCGGCTACCGCTACAACGGCTTCCTCGCGGGGCTGCAGTTCTGGATCATGTTCATCGGCGTGAACATCATCTTCTTCCCGCAGCATTTCTTGGGTCTCCAAGGCATGCCGCGCCGCTACATCGATTATCCAGAAGCGTTCTCCTATTGGAACCAGGTATCGTCCTGGGGCTACGTCATTACTGCTGTCGGCGTGCTCGTGTTCCTGGTAACGCTCGTTGAAATGTTCATCGTCAAGCGTCGCGCCGGCGACAATCCGTGGGGCGAGGGCGCGACCACGCTCGAATGGACGCTCTCGTCGCCGCCGCCTTTCCACCAGTTCAACGAACTGCCGGTGATCAAGCCGGACACCCACCACTGAGGCGTTGAATGGCGATCCTTGACGTCACCACCACACGGCCAGCCAGCGCGAGCGATTACGTTGCGTTGCTGAAGCCGCGCGTGATGTCGCTGGTCGTGTTCACCGGCCTCGTCGGCTACATGGTGGCGCCCGGGCAGGGCGATTTCATACTCGGCTTCGCCGCAGTGCTCTCCATTGCGGTCGCCGCCGGTGCGGCTGGCGCGCTCAACATGTGGTTCGATAGCGATATCGATCTGGTGATGAGCCGCACGCGTTCGCGCCCGATCCCGTCCGGCCGCGTGCCGCGCGACGAAGCGCTGATGCTGGGCTTGATGCTCTCGGCGCTGTCAGTGGTGACGATGCAACTCGCCGCCAACACGTTTGCGGCTTTGCTGCTGGCGTTCACGATCTTTTTCTACGCCGTGATCTACACGATGTGGCTGAAGCGCCTGACGCCGCAGAACATCGTCATTGGCGGCCTCTCGGGCGCGCTGCCGCCGGCCATTGCTTGGGCCGCAAAGACCGGTTCGCTGGCGCTCGATCCCATTCTGCTAGTGGCGATCATCTTCATGTGGACGCCGCCGCATTTCTGGGCGCTGGCGCTATTACAGAACAAGGATTACGCGGCCGCCCGCGTGCCGATGCTGCCCGTAACGCATGGCGCGAAATCCACGCGTCGCCACATCTTCGCTTACACCTTGCTGCTCGCGCCGCTCGGCGTCGCGCCGGTGCTGACCGGGCTTGGCGGCCCGATCTATGGCGCGATCGCTGCTCTCGGCGGCGCGTTCTTTGTCTTCCTTGCGTGGCGCGTGCTCAAGTCCGACGCGGGCAATGGCGTGCCGGCGCAGGATAAGCCCGCGCGCGATCTGTTCGGCTTTTCGATCATCTATCTCTTCGCGGTGTTCGCGGCACTCCTGGCTGAGCGAGGCTTCGCATGAGCGGGATCGTCCTTACCCCTGAAGAGGTCGCGGCCCGTAAGCGCCGCAACGTCTTCATCGCGGTGGCGATCGCCGCCTTCGTGCTGCTCGTCTTCGCCATCACGATGGCGCAGCTGCAAGCCGGCGTGCTGGAGCGCCCGCTATGAGCGCGCCCCCGAACAAAAAGCGCATGGCGATCACCGCCGCGATCGCGGGCGCAACTGTCGTGTTCATGACCGGCATGGCCTTCGCCGCGGTGCCGCTCTACGAAGCCTTCTGCCGCATCACCGGCTATGGCGGCACCACGCAAGAAGCCTCCGCCGCGCCGAGCCAGGCGCTTGAGCGCACCATCGAAATACGCTTCGACTCCAACGTCTCGCCTGATTTACCGGTCGAGTTCTCGCCGTCGCAAGTGAGCGAGACGCTGCGCATCGGTGAAACCGGCTTGGCGTTCTATCGCATCCGCAATCTGTCGGACGAACCGATCGTGGCGCGCGCGACCTATAACGTCACGCCGCACGTCGCGGGCCAGTATTTCGCCAAGCTCGAATGCTTCTGCTTCACCGACCGCACGCTTGCGCCGGGCGAAGAAGCTGAGCTGCCGGTAGTGTTCTTCGTCGATCCCGAACTGGTCGATGATCCAAACACCGCCGACATCAACACGGTGACATTGTCTTACACGTACTTCCGCTCCACGGCGGGAAGCTAAAGTTTGAATACGCCGCGGCCTCCGGGCTCGTGGCTAGTGCGAAGAGGGAAGAGATGGCGCACGGCGAGGTCAAACACGACTATCACTTGGTCAACCCAAGCCCATGGCCGTTTGTCGCGTCGGTTGGCGCGCTCATTGCCGCGATCGGCTTCGTGGTCTCGCAAAAGGGGCTCGTCACCGACGAGAACAACTTCTTCCTGAGCGACGGCCAGTGGGCGTTGTTCTGGATCGGCATGGGCATCCTCGTCCTCACCTGCATCGGCTGGTGGAGCGACGTCATCAAGGAAAGCAAAGCTGGCGATCACACGCCGGTGGTCGATATCGGCCTGCGCTACGGCATGATCCTGTTCATCGCGTCGGAAGTGATGTTCTTCGTGGCGTGGTTCTGGGTCTTCTTCGAGATGACCATCTTCCACGGCAACCGTGCCGAGTGGGCGGTGCCGACCTGGGACGCCGCCACCGCGCAAGCCTGGGCCAACTGGCCGCCGCCGCACGTGGAAACCTTCGATCCCTTCCACCTGCCGCTGATCAACACGCTGATCCTGCTGCTCTCGGGCACGACGGTGACGTGGGCGCACCACGCCATGCAGACCGGCGACCGCACTGGCGCACGCAACGGCCTCATCCTCACCGTGCTGCTCGGCGCGCTCTTCACTTGGGTGCAGTTCGCGGTCGAATATCCCGAAGCCGGCTTTGCCTTCGGCAATCAGGGCGACATCACCAACGCCAACGTCTATGGCGCGTCCTTCTTCATGGCGACGGGCTTCCACGGTTTCCACGTCATCATCGGCACGATCTTCCTCGCGGTCTGCTTGCTGCGCGTGATCGTCGGCCAGATGAGCCCGCAGAAGCATTTCGGCCTCGAGGCCGCAGCCTGGTACTGGCACTTCGTCGACGTCGTGTGGCTGTTCCTGTTCACCTTCGTTTACGTGATGCCGTATCTGACGATGCAGAATTGACGGAACGCGCACCGATCTCGCCGTGGGTGGCGGGCCTCAGGCTCCGCTGCCCACAGTGCGGCGAAGGCAAGGTGTTTGCGGGATATCTGCGCTTCCGGGATACCTGCACTGTGTGCGACGCTGACTTCAAGGCTGCTGACGCTGGCGATGGGCCGGCGGTGTTCGTCATTCTGGTCGTTGGCGCCATCGTCGCGCCGCTGCTGATCATCTTTCAGTATGGGCTTCATCTGCCGGGCTGGTTGGCGCTAACGCTGACCATGGTCGCCGCGATTGTGCTTTGCCTGGCGATGCTGCCGCCGTTCAAAGCCTTGCTCTTTGCGTTTCAGTGGAAACACAAAGCTCGCGAAGCCACCGGTAAAGACATCCAATGATCCGCTTCCGCCCACTCCTGGTGATGACGCTGTTCTCGGTCGTCGCGCTGGCCGTGCTGATTTCGTTCGGCCGCTGGCAGTGGGAAAAGTACCAAGAGAAAAGTGCGGCCGCCGACGAGCCGGTCGCGGAAATGACGATCGAGCAGTATCAGGCGATGCCTGATGCGATCCAGTTCGTGCACGGTGTCCGCCCCGACACGCGCGAGCAGGGCTGGCGTGTCTTCGTGCCGGTTGTGTTCGGCGACACCATCGTCTTCGTCGATAGCGATTTCATTCCCGAGATCGCGCCGCCCAATCCGGAAGAAGTGCGCGTGCCGGCCGTGCTGCGCCTCGGCGCGCCAATCTCCGGCGCCTCGATCCGGCCGGAGCCGCCAGCGCCGCTGACGCTGTCGCCACGGCCGCTGCAGCGTCTGTGGTTCGCCGTTGATCTCAACGCCATGGGTCGCAATGGCGGCTTGGAGAACGTCGCCGATTACTACATCGCCGGCGCCTATGTCGGCGCGGACGGGCGCTCCGCCGCCAATCCGTTTGCGCTGGCGCCGGGCGCCGATGCGCTGCCGCCGGCGCGCCACCTCGGCTACGCCATTACCTGGTACGGCCTCGCTTTGGTGCTGCTGGTGATCTACTTCGCCTATCACATCAGCGTCGGGCGGCTCTCTTTTGCGCCGCCGCGCCCGCCGGAAGAGTAATGAGCGAACTCGATCTTGTCCGTTTGCCGAATGGCGTGCGCATCGCGCTCGACCCGATGCCGGGGCTTGCAACAGCCGCGCTCGGCGTCTGGCAGCGTGTCGGCGCGCGCTGGGAGCCGGCGGAGCTGAACGGCATCGCGCACTTGTTCGAGCACATGGCGTTCAAAGGCGCGGGCG
>QBMO01000002.1:26564-32386 GCA_003242075.1 Alphaproteobacteria bacterium | reverse complement strand
CGCTTCGGCGAACTGGCGCGCGCGATGCGCGCCAGTTCGCCGAAGCGGCCGAAAACGCCGGCGCAGTCGTCAATGCCGCCACCGGCTACGAGCGCACGGCTTACTATGCCCGCGTCGTCGCCGAACAAGCGCCGTTCATGCTCGATATGATCGCTGACATTTTGTTCGCGCCGCACTGGGCCCCGGACGATCTGGAGAAAGAGAAGGGCGTCGTCGCCCAAGAGCGCGGCGAGGCTTTCGACGCGCCGGACGATCGCGTCTTCGAACTCCACCAAAGCACGCTCTATGCCGGGCAGGCCTTGGGCCGTCCGATCCTCGGCGAAGATTCCACGCTCGCCAATGTCAGCGTCAAAACGCTGACCGACTTCCACGACGCCCACATGGCGCCGGAGCGTGTGGTGATCTCCATCGCCGGCGCCTTCGATCGCGACGCGGTGCTTGACGTCGCCACCCGGCGCTTCGGCAATCTGGCGCCGCGCCCGGCGCTCGACCGCGCACCCGCGCGCGCGCAAGCCGGCAGCGTCGGCGAAGCGCGCAAGCTTGAGCAAACGCACCTGGTGCTCTCCTGGCCCGCGCCGCCCGCCGGCAGCGACGCGCTCTTTCCGGCGCGGCTGCTCTCCGACATTTTCGGCGGCGGCATGTCTTCGCGGCTCTTCCAGGAGGTCCGCGAAACGCGCGGCCTCGTCTACGCCATCGATTCGTTTCTCGACACGTTCGAGGATGACGGGCGCTTGAGCGTCTATGCCGGCTGCTCGGCCAAGAACGCCCGCACCGTCGCCGAAATTGTGCGCGACCAACTCGCCCTTTTGGCCGATCAGGGGCCAACCGAGGCCGAACTGACGCGCGCCAAGGCCGTGGCGCGGGCGCAGATGTTGATGGGCCTGGAAGCGCCCTCGGCGCGGGCGGAAGCGCGGGTTTCCCAAGTCTTCCTGCGCGACCGGCTGGTTTCGTTCGATGAAATCCGGGCAAAACTCGACGCCGTAACGGCGGAGGAAATCCAGGCGCTGGCGCGCGCCGCTCTGGCCGGACCACTGTGCGCCGCAGCGATTGGCCCCAAAGCAGGGCTTGGCGCACTCGCCGCCTTTGAGGCACACTCCTGAAACCATGGCACTGATGCGCAAGGACAATGACGGTTTGCGCCGCATCGACGGCGAGGGCGTCTATTTGCGCGCGCCGGAACTGCGCGACTATCAGGAATGGGCCGACGTCCGCGAAGCCAGCCGCGCCCACCTCATCCCCTGGGAGCCGACCTGGGCGCAGGATGAAACCTCGCGCGGCTCGTTCCGCTACAAACTCCGCCGCTACGCCGAAGACTCCCGCGACGACCGCGCCCACGCGCTCTTCGTGTTCCGCGAAGACGACGACGCGCTGGTCGGCGGCGTGACGCTCTCCAACATTCGCCGCGGCGTCGCGCAAATGGCGTCGCTCGGTTATTGGGCCGGCGAGATGTACGCCGGCAAAGGCTACATCACCGCCGCTGTCCGTTGTGTCGTGCGCTACGCGTTCGAGGATTTGGACATGCACCGCGTCGAAGCGGCGTGCCAGCCTGACAACATGGCCTCGCGCCGTGTGCTCGAAAAAGCCGGCTTCACGCAAGAGGGCGAAGCGAAAGCCTATCTGAAGATCAATGGCAAATGGCGCGACCATTTGCTGTTCGGGATCGTCAACGGCGCTTAAGCGCTCCCCGTCTCGCCCATGATCTGCGATGGATCGAAGCCGAGCGCGCGGATCGCGGCCGTCCACTTATCTTGATGGCGCTCGCTGAAGACGATGGCGTTGTCGACATCGACGACCAGCCACGCATTGTGCTTCAGCTCTTCCTCGATCTGCCCTGCACCCCAGCCGGCGCAGCCAAGCGCCAGCACGAAACGCTCCGGCGCATGTTCGCCCGCGACCGCTTCCAGAATGTCGCGCGTCGCCGTCAAGCGGATGCCCGGCGCCACGCTTTGCGTCGCATCGCCAGCGGCGAAATCTTCCGAGTGCAGCACGAAGCCGCGATCCTGCCGCACCGGCCCGCCATCGAGCACCAGGCGGCCGCCAACCTCTTCGTCATCGGCCTCCAAGCCCAAATGATCGAGCACGTCGGAGAGCGTGATTTCGTCCTTCGGCTTGTTGATGACGACGCCCATCGCGTGTTCCGCGTCGTGCGCGCACATCATGATCACTGTTCCTTCGAACCGGGGATCGCCGATCCCGGGCATGGCGATCAAAAGCTTCCCCTGCAGCGTGTCGGTCATGGGGCCATGCTCCCGCGCCCGTCGCTTTCGCGCAAGAGGGCGCTCGCATCTGCCGCCGCGTCGCCCTAGATAGGGGCTGAATGAGGAGACACCCGAAATGATCAAGATTGGCGACAGCCTGCCGGACGTGCAATTCAATGTGCCCACCAGCGAGGGCATGAAGCAGATGCGCACCGCCGAAATTTTCGGCGGCAAAACCGTAGCACTTTTCGCAGTCCCGGGCGCCTTTACGCCGACCTGCTCGGCCCGCCATCTGCCGAGCTTCCGCGACAAGGCCAGCGAGTTCAAAGCCAAGGGCGTCGATACGATTGCGTGCACGGCCGTCAACGATCACTTCGTCATGGGCGCCTGGAGCAAGGATCAGAACGTCGGCGAAGACATCGTCATGCTGGCCGACGGCTCGGCTGAATTCGCCCGCGCCATCGGCCTCGACGCCGATTTTTCCAAGTTCGGCATGGGCCCCCGTTCGAAGCGCTATTCAATGCTTGTCAAGGATGGCGTGGTATCTCAGCTCAACGTTGAAGAAGCTGGTGAATACAAAGTTTCCAGCGCCGAGCATTTGCTCAGTCAGTTAAGCTGACGGAAACGATCGTGACGCCCCGCAGAAGCGGGTGGAGGGCAGTGAATGACGCCGGTTATTATTTTCGCCGTGATGGCGCTCGTGTTGGCGTTCAGCGCCATCAAGATCGTACCGCAGGGCCGTCAATATACAGCTGAGCGTTTCGGCCGCTACACGCGCACGCTGAAGCCAGGCATCTCGTTCCTGATGCCGTTCGTCGATCGCATTGGCCGGCGCTTGTCGATGATGGAAACCGTGCTCGACGTGCCGCGTCAGGACGTCATCACCAAGGACAACGCCGTCGTCTCGGTGGACGCTGTCGTCTTCATCCAAATCATCGATGCGTCGAAGGCCGCCTACGAGGTCGAGAACCTCCGCCTTGCGATCCAGAACCTCTGCATGACCAACATCCGCACCGTCGTCGGCGCCATGGATCTCGACGAAGTGCTGTCGCAGCGCGATAGCATCAATGCGCGCCTTCTGGGCGTGGTCGACGCGGCCACCGAAGCGTGGGGCACGAAGGTGATGCGCATCGAGATCAAGGATCTCTCGCCGCCGCAGGACATCATCCAATCGATGGCGCGCCAGATGAAGGCCGAGCGCGAACGCCGCGCGCAAATCCTCGAAGCCGAGGGTGATAAGGCCGCCGCCGTTCTGCGCGCCGAAGGCGCCAAGCAATCGGCGATCCTGCAAGCCGAAGGCCGCCGCGAAGCCGCCTTCCGCGACGCGGAAGCGCGCGAACGCGAAGCGGAAGCCGAAGCCAAAGCCACCGAAATGGTTAGCCAAGCCATCGCCAAGGGCGACGTCAACGCCATCCGCTACTTCCTCGGCCTCAAATACGTCGAGGCGTTCGGCCAGTTGGCGACGTCGCCGCAGCAGCGCACCGTGATCATCCCGTCCGACCTTTCCGGTCTGGCCGGCTTGGTCGAGGGCCTGCGCGCGCTCAATGCGCAAGGCGAGGGCATCGGCTTCGGCGCCGCGCCGCGCACGGCCGTGCCGCCGACGCGTCCGTAAGCACTCGCGCGCCGCCCCAAGCGTCGCTACATTGGAACCATGGACACGCTGATCTCTCTGCTGAACCAGGTCGGGCCGCAGCATTGGCTCGTGCTCGGCCTCATCCTGCTGATCGCGGAAATGGCGAGCGGCACGACCTATTTGCTTTGGCCCGCCGTGGCGGCCTTCGCCGTCGCGCTCCTCGCCTGGCTTGTACCCATGGGCTGGGCGGTTGAGCTCATCGTCTTCGCGGTGCTCATCATCGTGCTCACCTATTTCGGCCACCCGATCGTCAAACGCTGGCGCAATGAAGGCGCGGCGAGCGGACTGAACGAGCGCTCCACGACTTTGATCGGCGTGCGTGGAGTGGTGCAAAACTTCGCCAACGGCGTCGGCTCGGTGAAGGTGCAAGACACCGTCTGGCGCGCGACGAGCGATGAAGCGCTGGACGCCGGGCAAGCGGTCGAAGTCGCCGCCGTCGATGGCGTCACGCTGAAAGTGAAGCGCGTCTAATCGCGACCCGCATCCATCACTTCGCGCAGCCGCGTCAGAAATGGCAGCGCCGCCGCGAATTCTTCCGCCGGAATCACTTGCAGCATCCGGCTCATGCCTGGATTGACCCGCGCGATCGCGGCCTCACGCGCGCGCACGCCGGCTTTGGTGATGCGCACCACTTTCGCGCGCGCGTCGGCGGGATCGTCCGTGATCGTGACAAAGCCCAGCGCTTCCAGCTGCTGCAGCGTGTAGGTCATTGCGCCCTTGGTCACCTGAAACGCGCGCGCGAGCTTGGTCGGGCTCTCGCCCTCGACGCCGAGGCGCGCAAAATGGTTGAGCACGCCGAAGCTGGCGATGGACAAAGTTTCCGGCAGCGCTTGCCGCAACGCATTGTCGGCCAATTGCCCAATAATGGCGATTTCGGACATCGTCTGAAACGCCATGCGCAGCTTTTGATCCTGCTTCATGCGCGCAGAACCGCGTCCGCCTCGCGCCGTGCGGAAGGAGCGGCCGGCTCGGCGTAGCCCACGCGCACCAGCATCTGCACGACCTGATCCTGCGCCTCCAGCACGCGCTTGGCCTCCGCGTAGAGATCGGCCATTTCTTCGTATTCCTGTAGCGCTTGGCTCCACGGATGCATCGCGATCCCGAACGCGGTCGCGGCCAGATTGAGCCGCGCATAGGCCATGCCCGCTTGCAGCCGCGTCTCGGGCCGATCATCCGGCGTCGCCAGCCACATAAAGCCGGTCGCGCTCTCGGCCTTAGCGCGCCAATCGCGCGCCGCGGTTTCGTTGGTCATCGAATTTGGGTTGATCAGATCGTCTTCGCCGAAAAAGCCCAGCGCCTTGAGCGGGCCGATCATCGGCCCTTCGATCGCCAAGCCGTCGCGATGTTCGGCGACTGCCTCGCGCCCGAAGCGGAGCCAGCGATATGTTTCGCGCTGCGCCCCTTCGGTTTGCATCTCGCGCTCGAACGCGCGCCACACCAGATCGCGCAACGCCGCCACGCGCGCCGGCTCGACCGTCCACTGCGCGGCGCCGAGAAAGCCCGCGACTTGCGCCGTTGCGCGCAGGAGCAGCGTATCGTTCGGAATGCGCTCCAGATCATAAACGTTGCGATTGGTGCGCCGCGCCGTGATGTAGGCAAACAGCGGGTCCGCCGCCGCGTTCGCGACGGGCGAGAATGAAACATGCGCGATTGGCCGCGCGTCGAGACGCGGCGAGGGCGCGCCTTCGGGAAACAGGGTGATCTCGGCAAACTGGCCGAGATGCGAGGCCGCGATGCGATAAAGTTCGAGGAAGCCGCCTAAGCCCAACGTGATCTGGCGATCGATCGGATCGGTGAAGGGCAGGCGCCGGTCGAGATCGCAATAAAGCGTCATGTCCGACGCATCGTCGAATTCGACCAGCCAAGGCTGCGTATTGTGTGGGCTCGGCGCGAGGATCGCATGCGCCAACGCAAAGCGCCGCGGATCTGCAACACCCGCGCCCGGATCGCGCCACGCGGCGGCGGGGTCAGGGCCGTTCGAACCGCAGGAC
>QBMO01000002.1:25437-26456 GCA_003242075.1 Alphaproteobacteria bacterium | reverse complement strand
CCTAGCAGCGCCAAGGCATGACGACGGTTCAGCATGACGCTCTCCATGGTTCAAACTTGAACTATTTTGTTCAAGTTTGAACCAATGTCAACGGCTCTGGCGATCACCGCACCGTATCGATCGCCGCGCGCGCCAGTTCGTCGGCGCGGTTGTTCATTTCGTTATCGCTGTGACCCTTGACCCATTTCCAGGTCACTTCGTGGCGCGCATTGGCTTCATCGAGCTGGCGCCACAGATCCTCGTTCTTCACGGGCTTTTTGTCGGCGGTTTTCCAGCCGTTCTTTTTCCAGCCGTGAATCCATTTGGTGACGCCATCCATCACGTACTTGGAATCAGTGTGCAGCCGCACTTTCGACGGTCGCTTCAGCGCGTTGAGCGCTTCGATCGCGGCCATCAGTTCCATGCGATTATTGGTCGTCGCGGCCTCCGCGCCGGAGAGCTCTTTCTTGGTGCCGGCAAAATGCAGGATCGCCCCCCAACCCCCAGGCCCCGGATTGCCGCTGCACGCACCATCCGTCCAAATGTCGACCGTGTTGCTCATGAGGGCGATGTAGGGGGATTCGGTTCTTCCTCCTCCTCTTCGGCATTCGATTCCGCGGACGTTTGCTGAGCTCTGATGTCCGGGCGCACAATAAACCACGCGACAATCGCGCCCTGCAAAGCGCCAGCAAACGAGCACACGAAACGAATGCCAACGTCAGCAGGCGAGGCGCCGGTCATCGCAGCAATCAGCCCCGTGGGGGCGCCGACAATGGCCGCTATTGTCAAGGCAGTGGACAGATCGAGGACACTGAAACGATGGGTGACGCGATTCCAAACGCTCAGCGCCACGACAGATACCCACGCACTGATGCCCCACACCAATGCGATCGCTCGTATAGACTCAGTCCAAATGGCGACGAAACCCGCCAGCGCCGCAACAAGGAGCGCCGGGCAAATCGCGATGATCGGAGCGAACCACCACGAAACTTCGTCGATCCCGCCGGGAGACTTGTTCGGCCCATCCAACATTGAAGTCT
>QBMO01000002.1:404-25427 GCA_003242075.1 Alphaproteobacteria bacterium | reverse complement strand
TTGAAGTCTAATCGCCTCTTCGTCCGAGCACCCCCCGCCCTTCATCCAACGCCACCACCACATCCGCCACATGCCCGCCCGCCATCATGCTGCGCGTGATGCGTTCGTAGAACATCAGGAACCGATCCAGCTTCGCGCCTTCCTCCGCTGTCAGCGCGCGGCCGAGCATTTGCTCTTCCTGCTGCCCGCGCCACGCGCGCACGATCTCCCAGTTTGGCGGCTTCAGATAGACGATGGCGTCGAAAGTCGCGAAGAAGGGCGCATAGATTTTGCGCAGCTGTGTCTCCGTTTCCTTGCGCCAGATGCTGTCTTCGTCCTCGCGCTCTACATCGTTCAGCGGTTCGGCGGTGAGCGCTGTCGGCTTCGCGCCCAGGCACCAACCATCGACGAGGATCGCTTCCGCTGGCCCCTCAAACAGCGGCCACCTATCCTCCCGCGCACGATCATCCGCCGCTTTATCGAAGCGGGGCAGCTTGGTCGCTTCGCCCCGCATCAGCCGCGCGATCACATCGTTGGCCAAGCTCAGATCGTGCGTGCCCGGCGGGCCGCGCGTGAGCAGGAGGCGCTCGATCTCCGGCCGGGACTTATGATCGACTTGGAAATTGCCATCCATGTCGCGGTAGGGATCGAACGAACTCACATTGTCCGCACGCCAAACCCGCTCGGCCTTAGTGAGATAAACATCGTCCAACGAGAAATGCGCAAAGCGCGGCCTGTTCGCCATCTCCAGCAGTTGACACGCCGTCGTCTTGCCCGACCCTTGCGCGCCCGCGACGCCGACCAGTACCGGTCGATCCGGATGCAGCGCGCGTTGGCGTTGGATGACGTCGTAGATGATGGTGGGGACGGTGGTGACGTCGCTCACTCCGCCAGCACCCGCGGCAGTTTGAAGATCACGTCTTCATTGGTCACGCGCACTTCTTCGACCCGCGCCTCGAAGCGCGCCGCGATTGCCGCGATCAGGTCTTCCACCAAGTCCTCCGGCGCGCTCGCGCCCGCCGTCACGCCAACGACGCGCGCGCCGGCAAACCAGGCCCAGTCCACATCCTCAGCCGAAGCAACCAGCCGCGCATCGCGCGCGCCTGCGCGCGTCGCGACTTCCACCAACCGCACCGAGTTCGAGCTCTTCGGCGAGCCGATCACCAAAACCAAATCCGCATCGCGCGCCATCGCCTTCACCGCGTCCTGGCGATTGGTGGTGGCGTAGCAAATGTCTTCCTTGTGCGGCGCCGCGATCGCCGGAAAGCGCCGCTGCAGCACGGCCACCATCTCGGCGGTGTCGTCCACCGAGAGCGTCGTCTGCGTCACGAAGGAGAGCTTGGCCGGATCGCGAGGCTGAAACACCTCCGCGTCCGCCACTGTTTCCAAAAGCGTGATCGCGCCGGGTGGCAACTGCCCCATGGTGCCGATCACTTCGGGATGGCCGGCATGGCCGATCAGCACGATCTCGTGGCCCGCCGCAAAATGGCGCTCGGCCTCGACGTGCACCTTCGAGACGAGCGGGCAGGTGGCGTCGACGAAGATCATCTCGCGCGCCCGCGCCTCCGCCGGCACCGATTTCGGCACGCCGTGGGCGGAGAAGATCACCGGCCGGTCCTCCGGGCAGTCGTCCAGTTCCTCGACGAACACCGCCCCCAGCCGCTCCAACCGCTCGACCACATGGCGGTTGTGGACAATCTCGTGGCGGACATAGACCGGCGCGCCCCACTTTTGAATCGCCTGCTCAACGATCTGGATGGCCCGGTCTACGCCGGCGCAGAATCCACGCGGGGCGGCTAACAGGATTGAAATCTGGGGTTTTTCCGTGACGGTCATCGGTTCTTTGGCGAACTTTTCAGGCAAGGCGCCTGGGCCCGTTGCGGGCAAGGCGGGGCAAAGCTATCACGGCCCGTCGCCATTTGCTTTCGGGGCGGGGTGAGACATGCAGCCGCCGCTGTATGGCCCGGGGGCTGAAGAGGATTCTCTATGAAACTGCGCGCCGCTGCTTTTGTCCTGATGTTCGGCGCGCTCGCGCTCAATGCTTGCACCGGCTCCCGCGAGGCCGTGGTTGAGTTGCCAGGCGGCGTGATGCCTGAGGAGACGCAAGAAGCCTCGCCGAACGCCTTCGAGCGCATGTTCGGCATGGACGATCGCCGCAACGTCGGGCCATGCCCGCTCATGGGCGTGCTGTACGACAATTCCCGCGTCGTCGATTTCGCCGCGCCTGGCAACGAGCGCTACGCCAATATTGAGTACACCGGCGAGATGCAGGGCGTGCGGGGTCTCTGCCGCTACATCGAAGACGATCCGATCACCATGTCGATCGAAATTCAAATGGCCTTCGGCCGCGGCCCGGCTGCGACCTCCGATCGTCAGACCTATCGCTATTGGGTGGCCGTCGCGCGCCGTGGCATTGCGCCGATCGAAAAGGCCTATTTCGAAGTCGACGTGCGTTGGGACCGCGGCGAAGCGGTCGTGACCCGCACCGAAGAAATCGACCGCATCGTCATCCCGCGCGCCAACCCGGATACGTCAGGCGAAAATTTTGAAGTTCTCGTCGGCTTCGAACTGACGCCCGAGCAACTGCAGTTCAACCGCGACGGCCGCCGCTTCCGCATCGACGCCGGCTCGCGCCCCGTACCGGGGCAGTGATTGGGTGAGGCAGTAGGCAGGTCTTCTGTTTCTTGAATTCCGACTGCCTACTGCCTACTGCCTATTGCCATGAAAGACCTCGCGCACGCGCTTACCGCGGCTAACGCTGCCGTGTTCTCTTCCCTTGGCCTTGACGCCAAGCACGCGGAAGTGCGCCGCTCCGATCGCCCCGACCTTGGCGAATTCCAGTGCAACGGCGCGCTCGCGGCCGCGAAGTCGGCCGGCAAGAAGCCGCCGGAGATTGCGCAGTCCGTCGCCGGCGCTTGGAATGCGACCGAACTCGCTTCAACGCCAACCATCGCCGGCCCAGGCTTCCTCAATTTCAAAGTCACGCCGCAAGCGCTCGCGAACCGCGCTCAAACCATCGCCGACGATGCGCGCGCCGGCGCCAGCGTCGTCGAACATCCGCGCCGCGTCGTTGTTGATTATGGTGGGCCGAACGTCGCCAAGGGCATGCATGTCGGGCACCTGCGCGCCTCGATCATCGGTGAGAGCGTCAAGCGCATCTACCGCTTTCGCGGCGATCAAGTGTGGGGCGATGCGCACTTCGGCGACTGGGGCTTCCAGATGGGCCTCGTCATCACCGCGCTTGAAGATGAACTCGGCGGCTTCGACGATCGCGCCAAGCTCGATGCGCGCCTGAAGTCGCTGACGCTCGAACAACTCGAAGCGATCTATCCGGCCTACGCCGCCAAGGTGAAGGGCGGCGATATCGCCGTGCGCGATCGCGCGCGCAAGGCAACCGCTGCGCTGCAAGGCGGCAGCGCGCTGCATCGTGAAATCTGGGAAGCCATGCACGACGTCTCGATGGCGGCGCAGAAGCGCGACTTCGCCTCGCTTGGCGTCGATTTCGATCTTTGGCTGGGCGAAAGCGATGCTGACCCGTTGATCCCGGACATGGTCAAGGATCTCGAAGCCAAAGGCTTGCTCGAAGACGATCAAGGCGCGCGCATCGTCCGCGTTGCGGGCCCAGGTGAGACCAAGAAGAAAAAACTCGAAGACGGCACGGTCGTCGAGGTCGAAAGCCCCGATCCGCTGCTGGTGGTGTCGTCGGAAGGCTCGGCCATGTACGGCACCACCGATCTGGCCACCATCGTTCAACGCGTCCGCGATCAGCGGCCGGACCTGATCCTCTACGTCGTCGATCAGCGCCAAGCTGATCACTTCGAACAGGTCTACCGCGCCGCCGCCAAGGCCGGATACATCGCGCGCGAGCAGCTTGAGCATGTCGGCTTCGGCACCATGAACGGGCCGGACGGCAAGCCGTTCAAAACCCGCGCTGGCGGCGTGTTGAAACTGGGCGACCTGATCGGCCAAGCCGAAGAGAAAGCGCGCGAGCGGCTGCACGAAAACGAGATCGGCGCGGATTTCTCGAACGAGGAGTTCGAGGACGTCGCGCACAAGGTCGCCATCGCCGCGATCAAGTTCGCCGATCTCTCCAACTTCCGCGGCACCAGCTACATCTTCGATCTCGACCGCTTCATGAGCTTCGAAGGCAAGACCGGCCCGTATCTGCTCTACCAAGCCGTCCGCATCAAAAGCATTCTGCGCAAAGCGGAAGAGCAGGGCGCAGCGCCCGGCCCGATCGCGGTCGAGCACGACGCCGAACGCGCGCTGACACTGGCGCTCGACGCCTTCGACGGCGCACTCACCGCTGCTTACGACAAGAAAGCGCCGCACTTTTTGGCTGAGCACGCCCATGCGCTGGCGCAAGCTTTCTCCGGATTTTACGCCAACTGCCCGATCCTGCCGTCAGAGGGCGCAGTCCGCGCTTCAAGGCTCGCGCTCGCGGGCGCGGCGTTGAAGCAGCTCACCCTGACGCTCGATCTCCTCGGCATCGACGTGCCAGAGCGGATGTAGCGCTTAGTCCGGCTTGGCGTTCACTTTGTGCGCAAGCTCGACAATCCAATCCATCAGCGCAACCGCGACGCCCGAGACAATGAACGTCATGTGGATGATGGTGTACCAGAGCAGGTCGCGCTCTTCGTACTGATTGATGTTCATGAAAATCTTGAGCAAGTGAATGCCGCTGATCGCGACGATCGAGGCGATCAGTTTGATCTTCAGGCCGCTGAAATCGAGCGTGCCCATCCATTCGGGGCGGTCCGGATCGTCCTTGGCGCCTTCCATCTTCGAGACGAAGTTCTCGTAGCCGGAAAATAGAATGATCAGCACCAGATTGCCGGCGAGCGAGAGATCGACCAGCGTCAGCACCAGCAAGATGATGTCGGTCTCGTCCATCGTCAGCACCAGCGGCGCTTGCAGATAGAGTTCGCGGAAGAAGGTGATGATCAAAATGGCGAGGGCCGCGATCAGTCCGAGATAGACCGGCGCCATCAGCCAGCGGCTGGTGTAGATGATCCACTCGATCGCCGCTTCCAGAAACGGCGTGCGGCGGCGGCGTTGGATGTCCTCGGTCATGCGGTCCCCCAAAAGGCGGCGCGAACCTAGAGGGGCGCACGCGCGCCGCCAAGCCGGCTCTCGCAAGGGGAGGCTTGATCGCTCAGCGGGCCGGGCGGATGATCCCCGAACTCGGGGAGGGCACAAGAATGTATGACCACGGAATGATTGCGCCGGTCGTGGCGCTGGTGATCTGGACCATGATCATGCTGGTCTGGCTCTACGCCACACGCATCCCGGCGATGGCGAAGGCGAAGGTCGATCCAGAGAAGATCAAGGACGGCGGCGCGCCGTTCGACATGCTGCCTGTAGGCCCGCGCCGGGTGGCCTCAAATTACAACCATCTGCACGAGCAGCCGACGCTCTTTTACGCCATCTGCTTCGCGCTTCAGTTCTTGGATCAGACGCAGCCCATCAATATCGGCCTCGCTTGGCTCTACGTCGTGCTGCGCATCGTTCACTCGCTGATTCAGGCGACGGTGAACATCATTATGATCCGCTGGCTGGTGTTCATGGCGGCGTCCCTTGTGCTGGCGGCGCTAGCCTTTCACGCCGCAATGGCCGTGGGCATGGTCGACTTGAGCTTCCTGCACTAGCGCCGACGAAACCAACCACCGTCATTCCGGCTCTATGCTTCGCATCGCCCCGGAATGACGTTGATTATTTCAGTTGCGCTCGGAAGGGCTTCCGCTCCCATCCATCCCAGCGATCCACTCACGGATGAGCGCGACGCCGCGTTCGTCGACCAATGTGCGGCCGAGTTCCGGCATCATTACGCCGGGGTCGGTCGATTGCATGCGATGGAGGAGGATTGAGCGTTCAGGATGACCGGGCTCGATTGAAAACTCGAAACCCGCCGAACCGCGCCCCGCCGCAACCGGCCGCTTCAGCACCCCCCAGCGCGACGGATCATCCTGCGACCAGGAGAGATCGAGCCCCGACGTATGCGCCGGTCCCGCCGGATTATGACAGTGCGCGCAATTTACATCGAGATAGGCGCGGGCGCGGTCGGCGAGCGGCGCGCTGGCGTCGTACGCGTTCGGCACACGCGGGCTTGCGCTGGCGGGCAGCGGACTGAGCAGGCCCAGGCTATTCCAGTGGCCGATCTGGTTTGCTTCGCCGTCCGCATAAGCAAAGTCGCGATTGAGATTGCGCGCGCTGGGCCCGATCGGTTCGACCTCCCCGTTCCGCACATGGCAGCCGCTACACTCGTTCACGTTCGGCACATGCCAATCGAGCGCGATGGCTTGCCCTTCTTCGTTGCTGAAGCTGACGGGCAGGTCGGCGCCGATCGGCGAATAGCGGGCCTCTGTCTGCGCTTCGTTCCACACATACGGCAGCGCCACCCAACCACTTTCGCGCCGGATCAGTAGGCGCGTCTCCAGGAAGCGCACGTTCTGCTCGGGCGTCCGCATGTCCTCGGCGAAGGCGAAGGTCTTGATCAGGACGGTGCCGACCGGAAACTCGAACACGCCGTCGCCATTGTACTGCGCCTGCGCGCCGGCCGGGATGTAGACGTAGCGAAACTTGAGCGCCCCATCCGAATAGAGCGCCGTGTTGAGATCATATGGCGTCACCCGGGCCGTTGGCTCACGCGCGCCCGCATCGCGGAAGAAACCGTAAGCCGCCCACGTCGCAGCCGGCCGCGCCGCCGTGATCGCCGCATCGTTCACGCGCGCCGGCGCCTGCGCGGTGGCGCTCGCAACACATGCTAGGACGGCGCAAGCGGCAATCAGTGCGCGGATCAATCGTCGATCTCCACTTCCTCCGGCTCCTCAAGCGGCAGCAGCGGCGGGAAGTTCGCATCGGGCGCGGCTTCGGTGAACGGCGAGCCGGCCACCGGCAGGCCGAGCGACAGGAACGAGCCGGTGCGATTCCGCGTCGAGCGATTGTCGCGCATGACGATGCGCACGCTTTCGCTGCGCGGCGTGCCGCCGACGGAATAGAGCGTCGCCCCATCCCAAACCACGTCCGGCATGCCGAGGCCCAATTGCGCCAGCGCCGCCAGATCGCCCACCGGCGCGTAGCCGACGTTTCCAAACGCGTTGTTGCGGATCATGATGTTGCGCGGCAGTGGATTGTAGTTCGGGTCCGTGAACTCGGCCCGGTAGGACGTGACCAGCACATTGATGGTGCCGTGATCGGCGATCTCGTTGTCGAACACGTGCACGTCGCGATTGGCCATGATCAGCACGCCAGTGCCGGCAGGCACGGTGGCGACGATATTGCCGGCGGGTGCGAAGTTCGCCGTGTTGTTGCCGACGATCTCATTGTCGAACACGCGCACCGAATGGCCGCCTTGCTGCGGCAGGCCGGGCAGGTCGAACACCAGCACGCCGCCGGTATTGTTGGTGGCGCGATTGCCGAAAACGTCGGCGTTGAAGCTGTTCTCGATCTCGATGCCGGCGACGTTGAACTCGGCCAGATTGTCGCGAACGATGATGTTGCGCGACTGGCCGACATAGATGCCGGCGTCGGACGCCCCGCGCGCGATCGAGTCGCGGATCATCACGTTGGAGCAATTGACCGGATAGAGCCCGTAGGCGCCGTTGTTTTCGTTGGGCCCGCGCGTCCACTCCACGCGGACGCCCTGGATGGTGATGCCGTCGCAGTCGCGCACCTTGATGGCGTCGCCGCGGGCGTTCTCGACCGCGAAGTCACGCAGCACGACATCGTCGGCCGTCACCAGGAGGCCCTCGGCCCCGCGGCGCTGGGTGTCGAAGGAAAGGATGGAGCGGCCTTCGCCCTCGCCGCGAATGGTGACGCGGTCGACGTTGAGCGATAGCCCGCTGCTCAATTCAAAACGGCCGCGCCCGATGCGAACGGTATCGCCCGGGCTCGCCTCGATCAAAGCGGTCTGCAGCGCCTGCTCAGCGCCTTCGCCAGCGCGTATGCGCCATGTCCGTGCGTCGGCGACGCCAACCATCACCAACGCCGCCACGGCGGCTGCCACGAGCCTCATGCATTCCTCCCCACACGTTTGGCGTAGCTTTGCCGGGGAGGCGGGCGCTGTAAAGCGGTGAGGGCCGTAGCTTAGCGGCGACCGAAACGAGCGACGACCGAAAGCAGGTCGCGCGCCAAGCTCGGATGACGCGCCGCCAGCAAGCCGCCGAGTGCGGTGACGGCCAGCGTCAGAATCGGCCGATCGCGGGCGATGTCGCCCAGGCCGAAGCCCATCAGCGGCGCCTCTTCCATCAGCTGCGCCTGCAGCGCCGCGGCCTCGCGCTCTTTCTCCTTGCGGCGATAGGCGGCGAACAAGGCAAAGAGCGCCACGCCCAAAGTCGCCACCAAGGCGACGATCGACGCCGCACCGGGTGCGCCAACCATCGGCAGCATCAGCGCGTAAAGCGAGAAGCCGAGCGAGAACACCGCCATCACGGCGGCCGCGCACGCCGCCGACGTGGCGATCACGGTGGCCATGGCGCGGTCGAACATTAGCGCCTGCTCCCCAAGAGCAGGCCGATCATCAGGCCGACGCCAAGCGTGGTGGCGGCGACCGCGACCGGGCGCTCGCGCCATTGACGTTTCATATACTTATGCGCTTCGTCGAGGCCGTCCTCGACCGCCTCACGTGCGGCCTCATACGCTTCCTCGGCGCGCTCACGCGCTTCTTCCGCAAGCTCGGCTGCGCGAGCTGCCTTGTCCTTAGCCATGTGAAGTTCTCCTTGCCCAGACCCTAGAGGACATTGATTAAGTTCGCGCCCACACAAGCCCCTTAGGCGAGCCGCGAATTTGATTCAGCGCACAAGATTGCCGAAAGTTCCGTCCTTATCGTCCTTAACGTGGCCTGTATTGGCCGCGATCGCCATTAACCTCATCCCCTTGGCTGGCGTTCTGTTTTGGGGATGGAGCGCCTTTGCGCTCATATTTCTCTACTGGTTGGAGAACGTCGTGATCGGCGTTCGCACGCTGGCCAGCATGATCGCCAACGCAGCCGTGGTCGGCGGGGTCAACTGGTGGGGCGCGCTTTTCTTCGGCTCCTTCTTCACGTTCCACTACGGGCTCTTCTGCTTCGGCCACGGCATTTTCGTCGTCGCTTTGTTCGGCGGGCAGACTGCCGTGATCGGCGACACCATGCTCGATCTGGTCGGGGCGGCGCAGGCGCTGTTCGCGCAGCAGAGCGGCTTGCTGATCGGCTTCGCCTCGATCGTGTTCTGGCAGCTGGTGCAGTTTGGCCTGTTCATCGCGCGCGGCGAAGTCAGGCGGGTCAACTTGCTCGAACTGATGGGCGCGCCTTACCCGCGCATCATCGCGCTGCACGCCACCATCATCTTCGGCGGCTTTCTGCTGCTGTTGCTGAACCAGCCGGTCTGGGGTCTCGCGGTCTTGTCCCTGGTCAAGATGGGGTGGGACATTGCCGAGGCGCGCAAGGCGGCGCAGCCGGTCGCGGCTAACGAGGCTTAAGCCATCGCCCGCGCGGCGGCGATTATGCGAAGCGTCTCGTCCCAGAGACCGAGCGTCTCCAGTTCGGCGGGTGCGAAGAAGCGGGCGTCGCGCGCATCGTCGCCGGCTTTCGGATCGCCTGCGATCCAGCGCGCGGCGTAGTCGATCAACACGTAGTGACCCCAAGGCGGCTCGCCCTTGGCGCCGCGCCGACTCAGCACCGCATCGACGACATCGACGAGCCCGATCAACTCGGCTTCGCAACTTGTCTCCTCGCGGAGTTCGCGCAGAGCGGCGTCGGCGGCGCGTTCGCCCCATTCGATCCGTCCGCCGGGCAGGGACCACGAATCTTCGAGCGGCGGCGTGCCGCGCCGCACCAAAAGCACTTGATCGCCACGCAAACAGACCACGCCGACAGCGGCGACGGGCCTTTGGGGAGGGGTTGATGCGGTGTTCATCGTGCTTGCGCCGATGTTCGCGGGGATCGGCGAAGACTCAAGAGAAATAAATCACTTAGCCGCGCCGGCGGCGGCGCTTTCGGCAAAAGAAAATGCGCGCCACCCGAAGGTGACGCGCATTTTGGACTCTCGTCCGTGTTCTTAGAAGCCTCGCTTGAGCGAGATCTCCAAAGAGCGTTCCCGACTTAGCGGGAAGCGCGCTTGGCCTTGCGCTTCTTCGCGGCCTTCTTCGGAGCCGCCTTCTTTGCGGTCTTCGCCTTCTTCGGTGCAGCGCGCTTCTTCGCGGCCTTCTTGGCCACCTTCTTCGCTGCCTTCTTCTTTTTCACGGCCATGCCCTGGCTCCTTCTTAGTACGTTAACAACCGCCGCTTACGTCTTCGCATTGTCGTGTGCAAGCACATTCGACACGCAAAAAAATCCGCGCGACGAAATTGCAACATCGCATCGCTTCGATTGCGAAGCAAGTTTGCGTTGTGAGTCGCGTGAGTCGCGTGTCGTTGTGAGACGATGATCAGACGAACAATGCGCGCGGGTTCATCACGTTGTTGGGGTCGATCGCGCGCTTCACGGCGCGCATCATCGCGAGCGACTCCGGGTCCTTGAAGCGCGCCAGATCGGCGACGCGCGCGACGCCGATGCCGTGCTCGGCGGAGATCGNGATCGAACCGCCCAACGCGTCGGCCGTCTCGTAGACCATTTGAGAGAGCGCCTCGCCCGGGAACGAGGCGGCGTCAGAGCCCGCCGGCTGCATCAGCGTGTAATGAAAATTGCCGTCGCCCATGTGACCGAAGGCGACGACGCGCACGCCCGCGCACATCCCTTCAGCCGCAGCGTTGGCGCGTTCGAGGAAGAGCGGCGTCTGCGAAACCGGCACGCTGACATCGTGGTTCACTTGCGCGCCCTCGGGCCTGTGGCCGGCCGATATGTCTTCGCGAATACGCCAGAAATCCCGCGCCTGGCTTGCGTTTTCAGCAATAAGCGCCGTTTCAGCTTCGCCCGCGTTTATGGCTGCGGCGAGCGCGTCCTCGATGCTCGCGCGCAAGCCTGCGGCGTCCATCCCCTCGAATTCGATCAGCGTCATGAACGGCGCGCCGGGGAGCGGATCGCGGCTCATCTGCACATTCTTGACGACGAGATCGACCGAGAGCCGGTTCATGATCTCGAACGCCGCCACCGCCCCGGTCGCCGCCTTCATCCGGTGGAGGAGCGCCAGCGCCCGCTCCGGCGAAGCGACGGCGGCGAGCGTCACTTGGTGCGCGCGCGGGCGCGGGAAGAGCTTGAGGCAGGCGCCTGTCACCACGCCCAACGTTCCCTCGGCGCCGATGAACAGCTGCTTCAGATCGTAGCCGGTGTTGTCCTTCCTAAGACCCTTCAGTCCACGGAACACGCGGCCGTCCGGCAGTACTGCTTCGATGCCGAGAACGAGGTCGCGCATCATCCCGTAACGCAGCACATGCACGCCGCCAGCATTTGTGGAGATCAGTCCGCCGATTGTAGCGCTGCCTTCGCTCGCGAGGCTCAAAGGGAAGAGTCGATCCGATTCGCGCGCTGATTCCTGCACAGCCTGGAGAATCACTCCGGCGTCCGCGATCAGTGAGTCGTTTGCCGCATCGATCGCGCGAATACGGTTCATGCGCTTCATCGAGAGCAACACTTCGCCGGCGGGGATCTGGCCGCCGACCAGGCCTGTGTTGCCGCCTTGCGGCGTGATCGACGCGCCTGCTGCAGCGCAAAAGCGCACGACGTCCGCGGTTTCCTCGGTCGTTGCGGGCATGGCGAGGAACGGCGTGTGCCCCGTAAAGCGTCCGCGCCACTCTTTCAGGTACGGCGCCAGCGTTTCAGCGTCGGCGGCATAGCCCTTAGGGCCTAAGCGGGCGGCCAATTCTGCGTAGAGGTCGGTTGTCATGCGCCGAACCTAGGGCGCAACCCCTTCGCGTTGAAGCGTTTGTACGTCTCAGCGCACCCGGTCCGCGTCCACCCGCCAGCTGATCTCGATATCGCGCGAGATCAGGTCGTCGCCCGAGCCTTCGCCGATGCCGAAGTCGCGGCGGTCGATCTCTATCGTGCCGGTGGCGGCGGCGCGGTCGCCTTCGATGGTCAGGCGGAAGGGCATGTCGACGTTACGGGTCTCGCTCTTGATGGTGAGATCGCCATCGACCTCGTAGCCGCCGTCGCGCGCCCGGAAGCGGGTCGAGCGGAAGGTGGCGACAGGGTGCGCGGCGGCGTCGAACCATTCCGGACCCGGCAGCGCGCCATCGTGCGCGGCGATGCCGGTGATCGCCGAGCCGGTCTCGATCGTCACGACCACGCTCGAGCCATCGAGATCGTTCGGGTCAAAGCGGATGTCGGCGCGCCAGCGCGCGAAGCGGCCGCTGAAATCGGTGGAGCCGCTCTCGTCCTCATAGACGTATGCGAAGGTGATCGCGCTCGAGCGCTGATCGACGCGCCATGCCGTCACGCCGCCGGGGACGGGATCAGGCGTCGCCTCCGGCGCAAGCGGCGCTTCCGGTTCGGCAATCTCTATCGTGTAAGGCGCAGCCGGTGCGGCGCGCGAGGCGATCTGCACTGCATTAAAGCCGAGTGCGATCACCGCCACCGCCACTAAGGTCAGCCCTCCGCCCAGCACGGCCAGCCGCAACGGCTGCTTTGGCGCAGGCTCGCTCTCACCTGGGCCGGGCAAGCCCGGGACCATGTGCGCCAGCACGGCGTCACGGTCGAACAGATGATGCTTCAGCGCCGCCGCCACGTGCAGCAGCGCCAAGCCAATCATCGCAAAGGCCAGGATGGCGTGTGCATTGAACGCGATGTCGGCGGCATCCTCGCGCACATCGGCGGAGGCGCGGTCCAGCCCGAACAAATGCGGCACTTCAAACAGGCCAAACCAGCGCGTCGGCACCGCCAGCGGCGCATCGTCGTGGATCGACCAGCCGGCCGAGACAAACAGCCAGCCCGACAAAGGCAGCCCCAGCATCAGCGCATAGAAGAGCCAGTGCGTCACCTTGGCCGCGAAGCGCTCCCAGCCGGGCATATGCGGCGGCAGAGCGGGCGGCGGGTTGAGCAAGCGCCAACCCAGCCGCACCAGGCTCAACGCCAGGATCGTCAGCCCCACCGACTTGTGCAGCTGATAAGCCTGAAACACACCCTGGCTCGTGTTGCCGTCCTCGGCCTCGCCATGCATCCAGAAGCCGAGCGGCAGCATGAACAGGATCGCGGCGGCGATCGCCCAGTGGAGGACGATCGCCACCGCCGTGAAGCGTTGAGCCCGCTCGCTCACCTTAGTTCACCGGTTCGGCCGGTTGGCTCGGCGCCGGCAGTTCGCCTTGCGGGTTCGGGCGATTGAACTCGGCTTCGATGACGAGTTCGACTTGATCGGATACGCCGCTATTGGGATCGCCCGCGCGCGGCTGCAGTACGTTGAGGCCGTAGGCCGAGCGCGAAATCGTGCCTGTCGCCGAAAAGCCGATGCCTGCGGTGGGGAAGCCCATCGGGTGCTGCGCCCAGCTTGAATTGTAGGTGACGTCGAAGGTCGCCGGCTGGGTGACGCCGCGAATGGTCAGATCGCCGGTGACGCGCCCGGTGTTGGGGCCGGTCTGCTCGACGCTGGTGGATGTGAACGTCGCCGTGGCGAAGCCAGCGGAGTCCAGCCACTCCGAATTTTGCAATTCCTCGTCGAAGTCGCGGTCGCCACTATAAGGCGTATCGAGCGAGGTGGTGTCGATGGTGATCGCCACCGTCGACTGCGCCGGCTCTTCGGCGTTGAAATTGAGCGTGCCGCTGACGCGATTGAAGCGCAGCTGGTAGTGCGAGAGGCCAAAGTGCAGCGCGCGCACGTTCACCGTCGTGTGGTGCGGGTCGATCGCATATTCGCCCGACGGCGCATCGATGGTGACATCCGCTGGCGGCGGCGTAGGCTGCTCGGCCGGTTGTGAGCAAGCGGCAAGCGCCAAAGCGGCGGCGGCGGCGGTCCAATACTTCATCAGGTTTCTCCCGGAGTGAAAGCGCACATGTAGACGGTTCCCCCGCGACTGGCACCGGGGCACACGAAGGTAACCAGGATTTAGGTGGGAGCTTCGGCGCGTCCACTGTGCATCGACGGACGCTGCGCCAAGCGGCTATGGTCGCGCCAAGGAGACGCCATGACGTATGCTGCGCCCATCGCCGACATGCGCTTCGCGCTCGAGGCTTGCGCCGATTTGTGGCGCTTGCGCGACCGTTATCCTGATCTCGACGCTGAGACGCTCGCCGCCATCCTTGAAGGCGCGGGGCAACTCGCCAGTGAGACTTTGGCGCCGATCAATCGCAGCGGCGACCGCGCTGGCGTGACGCTGAAAGACGATGTCGTCACCGCCGCGCCCGGTTTCCGCGAAGCTTACGAAGCCTTCAAAGCCGGCGGCTGGCAGGGGCTCGCCGCCGATCCCGCTTATGGCGGCCAGGGTTTGCCGCGCGCCGTGGCGCTCGCCGTGATGGAAACCGTGCACAGCGCCAATATGAGCTTTGGCTTGCTGCCGATGCTGACGCTTGGCGCCATCGAAGCGATCGAGACGCACGGCGCGCCCGATCAAAAGCAACTCTATCTCGAAAAGCTCATCTCCGGCGAATGGTCCGGCACGATGAACCTGACCGAACCGCAAGCCGGCTCCGATCTCGGCGCGCTCACCACCAAAGCCACGCCGCAAGCCGATGGCAGCTACGCCATCACCGGCCAAAAGATTTTCATCACCTGGGGCGAACACGATCTCACGCCCAACATCATCCATCTCGTGCTCGCGCGCATCGACGGCGCGCCGGCGGGTTCGAAGGGCATCTCGATGTTCATCGTGCCCAAGTTTCGCGACGAGGATGGCTCGCGCAACGCCGTGCGCTGCATCGGCCTCGAAGAGAAAATGGGCATCCACGCCTCGCCGACCTGCACGATGGCTTATGAAGGCGCCACAGGCTGGCTGATCGGCGAAGAAAACCGTGGGCTCGCCGCCATGTTCACGATGATGAACGCGGCGCGCCTCAATGTCGGCATGGAAGGCGTCGCAGTCGCGGAAGCCGCCTACCAAAAAGCGCTCGCTTATGCGCGCGAGCGCAAACAGGGCGGGGCATTCATCATCGAACACCCGGACGTGCGCCGCATGCTGATGACGATGCGCGCCAAAATCCAAGCCGCCCGCGCCATCTGCTGCGCCACCGCCGTCGCCGCCGATGCCGGCGACAAAGCCCGCGAAGATTTGCTGACCCCGCTCGCCAAAGCCTGGAGCACCGATCTCGGCGTTGAAGCCGCCAGTCTCGGCGTACAAATCCATGGCGGCATGGGCTTCGTCGAAGATGGCGGCGCAGCGCAATTCTATCGCGACGCCCGCATTGCCCCGATCTACGAAGGCGCCAACGGCATCCAAGCCATCGATCTCTATGGCCGAAAGTTGCTCGGTGATCGCGGCGAAGCGATGTTTGCGCTGATTGAGGAAGCGCGCGGCTTTGCGCCGATCCGCGCCGCCGCTGACGTGTTGGCGGACGCAACGGATTATATGCTCGCGGCGTCACGCGACGACGCTCTCGCCGGCGCCAGCGCGTACCTCGCGCTCGCAGGCAAAGTCGCGGGCGGGACGCTCTGGGCAAGCGGCTTACAGCGCGCGCCGAACGCCGACCAACAGCGCTTGTTCGACTTTTACGTGACGACAAGTATGAGCCGCGCGCCTTCGCGGCTGGCGGAGATCAGAATCGGCGCGGACGCGCTCGGTGATTTCAGCGCCTAGCTCCCACCCATTCCCGGATTGGCGCGCAGCGCCAAGTCCGGGACCCATAAACACGTTTGGTCCGGGCGTTCTCTCCAACAGGAGTGTTTATGGGTCCCGGGCTCTCGCTACGCGAGCCCCGGGAATGGGTGAAGTGATGGGTGGTGAGCGGTGAAACCCCGCGCTAGACTCGCCCCCATGTCCATGGATGGCGTCGAAGACCAAGATATCGCGAACGAGCGCCCGGCGCGGCCGACGCTCATCTACCCCCTCGGCGATCCGCCCGAAGCGGGCGTCGCGCGCGAGATTGCGCCGGGCGTGCATTGGATACGCATGCCGCTGCCGTTCGCGCTCAAATGGATCAATCTCTGGCTGATCGAGGATGGCGACGGCTGGACCATCGTCGACACCGGCGTCGCGCTCGAAGAAACGCGCGAGCATTGGCGTTCGATTTTCGAAGCCACGCTCAAGGGCAAGCCGGTCACGCGCGTGATCTGCACGCACATGCATCCCGATCACATGGGCCTCGCCGGCTGGATTTGCCGCAAATTCGGCGCTGAGCTCTGGATGAGCCGGCTCGAATACATCACCGGCCGCATGCTCGTCGCTGACACCGGCCGCGAAGCGCCGGAAGAGGGCGTCAAATTCTATCGCGCCGCCGGCTGGGACGAAGATGCGCTCGATTCATACAAAATCCGCTTCGGCGGTTTTGGCAAAGCTGTCTCGCGCATGCCCGATGCATACCGGCGCATCAGCGACGGCGATGTCATCGATATTGGCGGCAAGCCCTGGCGCGTCATCACCGGCAACGGCCATTGCCCCGAGCATGCCTGCCTGTGGCAAGAAGAGCTGAAGCTCTTCATCTCCGGCGACCAAGTGCTGCCGCGCATCTCGTCCAACGTCTCGGTGTTTCCAACTGAGCCTGACGGCGATCCGCTCACTGATTGGATCGACAGCTGCAAGAAGCTGCTCGCTGTCATGCCGAATGATGTCTTGGTGCTGCCGTCACACAACGAACCGTTCATCGGCCTGCATGAGCGCCTGCACAATCTGATCGAAGGCCACGAGAAATCGCTCGCGCGCATCTTGAGCCGCTTGAACGAACCCAAGCGCGCCATCGACATTTTCGTCGCCATGTTCGCCCGCAAAATCGGCCCCGACCTGCTCGGCATGGCGACCGGCGAAGCCATCGCGCATCTGAATTGCTTGGTCGGCCGCGGCCTCGTGCGCCGCGTGCGCGATGAGCAGGGGGTCACGCGCTATGTCGCCGCCTGAAGCGGCGCCTCACGCCAAAGGCTGGATCGCGCCGCTGACGTCGTTCGCGATTGCAATAGTGATGACTTTGCTTGGACTAACATTTGTGATGCTGGGTGGATATCTTGGGTCGCAGGTCTTCACGACTGGACCTGGTCTATGGGCAGCGGTGAGCTTGAGCTTCTTGGGAATGCTATCGTTCTATGGCGGCTTGGCCGGTATCGTAGTCCTCGCGCTATTCTGGGCGTGGGTACTTTATTCGCAGAATAGCAAGCGCTCTCAGAGACAGAATTGACGGTGTCGCATGTTGCCTGAAGGCGCCAATCCCGAACGCCGCTCCAACGGAGCGCTGATTTGCTTTTGTGCCGGCGCGGTCCTGGCGGCGCTCGGCTGGTTCTTCGGCGTCGGCGCCGTGATCGGCGCAGCACTCAGCGGCGGCGACCCCGCACTGGTCGTCGGCGGCGTATTCGCCGCGATCGGCCTCACCGTGCTCGCGGGCCTGGGCTTTTTGCTGATGCTGATCGGCGGCGCCTGGATGCTCATCCAAGTCATCGCCGACCAACGCGGCGAAGCGAGTGAAAAACGCTATCGGGACGTGGAGCGGTAGCGCTGGGCGTGGGAGATCGCGTCCCTTCTTCTGGTTAAGGAGAAGGTGGCCCGAAGGGCCGGATGAAGTTTACGATGGTCGCCGAGCGCGACTAAGTTCGCTCCTGGCCCGAAGCAGCCGTCCGCTGTAAACAAGGACGATGCGCTGGATAGGCTTCCTTTTTGCGGCGTCGCTCACGGCTTGTGTCGCAAGCCCCGTAAGTGAGACGCAGCAGCCGCGCCTTCCCACCCCGGACGAGGTGGAGCGCTATGTGCGTGAACACTGGCCTTCCTATACCGAGCGGTCCGCACGTTTCGCGGGCCGCGCATCCGAAAGGCCGAACCTCGAAGGAGTTCGCGCGGGCACATGCGAACCATACTTCGGGGGTTTCGATTGCGTTTTCTTCGTAACCGTCAAGTTCTCCGACGACCAATTGCTGGAACAGAGACTCAAAAGTTATTTCGTGCGAGATGCGAACGGCATTCGGGAAACGATAGTGCTTGTCCACGAGATACCGCGTCAACGGCAATGACTGCATTCGCCGAAATCGCGCCGTTGATGCGGGAGCTAACTGACTGACTGCAATGGCGAGACCTGGCCGGCCGCCGATTTATCGGCATGACCTACGCTGGCTCAATTCTGCGCTTCAATCGAAGCAATACACGCGCGATCCCGGCCAGCATGGCTCGGCAATATAGGGAAGCGCTGTCATAAAGCCGGCGAATACGAGATAAGCGGCAATTAAGCAGACTGCCGCGACGATGCAGCCTTTCTTCTTGGTCGGGTCAATTTCTTCCACAGCGCGACATTATCAGTGGCGGTCGCGAAAGTCCGCCTCCGGCGAAAACCAGACTACGACCGTCCCGCTTGACGCCCAATTCGGCCTGCTCCGGTAAACCTCATCCGGCCGCTGCGCAGGGACGCTAACCTGTCGGCGCTCGATCCGGCTGTCCGGTTCGGTTCGGGATGACGAATAGGGACAGCGCAGAGCGCTATGCTAACCCCTCCGAGCCAAGCACTTCGCCTCGTGATCATTGACCATCCCAACAGCCTGCATGAACGCGTAGCAGATCGTTGAGCCGACGAACTTGAAGCCGCGCTTCAGCAGCGCCTTGCTCATGGCGTCGGAGATGGCGGTCTTCGCCGGCACGTCGCGCAAGCTTTGAATTTTGTTGCTGATCGGCTTGCCGCCGACGAAGCTCCACATGTAGGCGTCGAACGAGCCAAACTCTTTTTGCGCGTCGATCACGCATTGCGCGTTGGTGATGGCGGCGGCGACCTTCAGCCGGTTGCGGACAATGCCCGGATCGGCCAACAGCCGCGCTACATCTTTCTCGCCATAGCGCGCCACCTTGCGGACGTCCCAATTGCTGAAAGCTTTGCGATAGCTCTCGCGCTTGTGGAGGATGGTTCGCCAGGAAAGCCCCGCTTGTGCGCCTTCGAGGATCAGAAACTCGAACAGGACCCGGTCGTCATGGACGGGCTTGCCCCATTCCTCGTCATGATAGGCGATCATCAGCGGATCGTCCGTGCCTGCCCAGGCGCAGCGGTGCGGAGCGGTTTTGGCCATCGCCGCTCTCTTTCACTTCCGCCGCGCGCCGGCAATGCTTATGTGAGCACAAGAGGAGGCGACATGATCCTATCCACCACGTTCGACGTTCACGGCCGCACAGTCGGCGAGCACCTTGGCCTCGTGCGCGGCAATGTCGTGCGCTCGCGCTTTATCGGCCGCGATATCGTGGCCAACCTGCGCATGATCGTCGGCGGCGAGATCCACGAATACACCAAGCTCTTGGCCGAAAGCCGCGAACAGGCGCTCGACCGCATGATCGAGCACGCGCGCTCGCTCGGCGCCGATGCGATCATCGGCCTGCGTATGGAGACGACCGACACTGGCCAAGGCCAAGCGACGGAAGTGCTGGCTTATGGAACGGCGGTGAAGCTGAGCTGACGCAACGGCGCCGCGTGCGCCAAGCGCCAAGCCGCCATCGCGGCGATGCCGGCGGAAACGTCCAGCGTCAGACCGTAAGCGACCAGGAAGATCGCGTGGTGGGTTAGCAAGTGGAGGGCAGGCGCCGTTGCCAGTTCACCCAAGCGCCAGTCCGCCGCGCGGCGCAGGCCCCAGTCGAAGACTGCGCCCACGGCAATGACGCCGACCGCGACCGGAACCCAAACCGGCACGTGCGGCAGATCGAGCGGCAAACCCGCCACCATGTGCGGCGCCGTGAATGCGACCAGCGCCAAACCGTAAAGCGGCGTCGTCCAAGCATGCGCCAGCGCTTTCGCCGAAGCGTCAGCCGGCCGCCCCGCCCGCATCGCCAGGCGCGCAGCTTCCATCACGCTCCAGCGCGTGTCCGCAAACAGCCGCCAGATAAAGAGAACGCCGATCGCGCCAGCAACGCCGACAAACGCGCCAACCACCAACGCCGCCAGCGCCGGCCCGGCCAACTGAGCCAGATCAATCTTAATGTCGCCCCGCATCAACACTCGTGCGCCGAGCATTGCGAGCAGCAACAAAGCCAGCGGCGGCCACAGCATGGCGGCGGCGCCTACGCTCAGCGCTGCAAACAGGGGCGCGACATCGGAGAGTCTGTCGTTCATGGTTCATGGCTATGAACCAACGTCGTGAATTGCGCGTAAATGCGAAGATAACCAAGCATTTACGTCAATGAACGGTAGGGTTTCGTTAAGCATGACGGCGCGCGCCAGATAAGGACGCGCGCCGCCAGGATTGCCCTAGATATGGTGCTTATTGCGCCGGCGCCGGTTGCGCCGCCTGCGCTGCTGCCGCCCACTCCGCATCGTTGGGATGCGACAATGACCGGAAGAATGCTTCATACGTCGCCGTCGCGTCTGGGCCGCCATAGGTCCAGCACAGCGCCGTGATCTCGATTCCAGGACGTGAAACCATCAGCGCCGTGACCGGGCGCGCCGCGCCAGAAAGTTCGGCCCGCTGCACCGGCCAAAGTCCGCTCGTATCGACGCTTTGCGAAACGACCCGGGCATTGCCTTCCGGAAAGACAGGCGTGGCCGCATTGGCGAGCGCCGACCACGCCGAATTGGAGAGCGGCGCCGTGTTGCCCGCGATAACGCGCGCAGCGCTTGCGCTGCGCGTGCCGCTGTTCGGCACGGCGAGCACGAAGCATTCATTGTCGGCATTGCCGGCAATCACGATGGTGTCGGGGTTGGCGCGACGGACCTCGACCACCCATCCCCGCGGCGCGTCGAACGAGACGCGACCCGCCGGGTCGTTCCATTGTTCGGCTGCGGCAGAGCCGCCCGCCATTATGCCGATGCACATCACCGCCGCCGCCAGCGCGGATTTCCGCATGGTGTCTCTCCAGCTCAACTCGTACGCCCTCATGACGGTGAGTTTAGGCCCCCACTGGCGCCGGGTCAAAAGCGGGATCAGTGGAACCGGGCCCGAAACGGCTTAGAGTGTCGGAAAAGTGAGGAGACGACCCCAATGAGCCTGCGCGGAAAAACCCTGTTCATTACCGGCGCCAGCCGCGGCATCGGCCTCGCCATCGGCCTGCGCGCCGCCCGCGACGGGGCCAATATCGTGATCGCCGCCAAAACCGCCGAGCCGCACAAAAAGCTCCCCGGCACGATTTATTCCGCTGCCGAGGAGATCGAGAAGGCTGGCGGCCAGGCGCTTCCCATCGTCGTTGACGTGCGCGAGCCCGATAGCGTCAGCGCCGCCGTGGAAGCGGCGGTCGCGCGCTTCGGCGGCATCGACATATGCGTCAACAATGCCAGCGCCATCCAGCTCACCGGCACGCTGCAGACCGATATCCGCCGCTTCGACCTGATGAACCAGGTCAACATGCGCGGCACCTTCATCACCTCGCGCGCATGCATCCCGCATCTGAAGCAAGCGTCCAACCCGCACGTGCTGATGCTGTCGCCGCCGCTCGATATGTCGCCGCGCTGGTTCGGCAATCACGTCGCCTACACGATGGCGAAGTTCGGCATGAGCATGTGCGTCTTGGGCATGGCAGAGGAGTTCAAGGACGAGGGCATCGCCTTCAACGCGCTCTGGCCGCGCACTGGCATCGCCACCGCCGCCATTGAATTTGCGCTCGCCGGCGAAGAGGGCCTGCGCCACTGCCGCACCGTCGACATCATGGCCGACGCCGCCCACGCCATTTTCACCTCGCCCGCGCGCGAGACCACCGGCAACTTCTTCATCGACGACGTGCTGCTTTACGAAAAAGGCGAGCGCGACTTCGACAAGTACCGCGTCGATCCGAGCAAAGATTTGATGCCGGACTTTTTCGTGCCGGAAAACACGCCGTTGCCGCCGGGCGTTAGCATGAAGGCGAAGGCTTGAGCCGGAAACGCCTTCTTGCCTTTGCGTTGTTCGCACTTGAGATCGGCGTTGTGCTGCTCGGGATATGGCTAATCTGGTATGGGTTTGAAGTCTTGCGCGCGCCGCCTTGAACTGCCCACCAATGCGCTAAGCCTCTCCGCGTAGCCGCGCGCTCATTTGCGCTTGGCCGCCGCGGGCGTCGAGCCAGATGCCGAAGAAGTGGCGGCGGAAGTTCGGCCACTCGACTTGGCAGCGCGCCGCGCCGTTGACGAAGAAGCGTGCAGTGTTCGTGCCGGTGCTGACGCCAGTGATGCGATCGCCGCGCGCGACATTGGGGAAACAGGCTTCAAGTTGCGTGCGCAGCGGCGCGAGTTGCTCAGCTGAGCCTGCGCCGCGCTGGCTCATCTCGCTAATGGTGCGGTTGATGATGGTGTTTTGCCGCGCTGAGCGGGCGTAGGTCAGAGAGAGCGCGAATGGGCGCTGCCAGGAGAACGCGCCTTCGGCGGCATAAAGTTCAGCGTTGAACACCGTGATCCCGAACAACTGGTAAGGTGCGGCGCCGACGGCTTGCGCATTTGGGATGACAGAGCGCACTTCAGCCAGATTGGCCGAAGCCGGCGAAACAGCGGCAAACGTCAGCGCCAAAGCGGCGAGGGCGGAGCGGAGGAGGCGCATCGGCATATCCTGGCGTGAAAAGCGAATTCAGCCCTTGGTACGGGCCGAATGCGTCAATGGATTGGCCTTCACTGCGTCCGCGCCGCTGCAACTTCGGCCGGCGTCAGCGCGATGGTGGAGAGATCGATCTTGGCCGAGCCCTCGACGATCTCGCGCGAGTGCGAGACATAGACGATCGAGGCGTTATCCAAATCGATGATCCGGCGCACGGCGACGTTCTTGAAGAAGAGGCTCTGGCGCTGATTGAAAATCTCCTCGCCCGCGCGCGTGCTGCGGACGCCCGCCACATCGATCGGCCCGATGCGTTGGCATGAAATCGACGAATTGGAGGGATTTTCAAACCAATTGCCCTGCCGCAAGCGGTCGAGCACGCTACGGTCGAAATAGGTGACGTGGCAGACCACGCCTGGAATTTCAGGATCGCGGACGGCTTCGACCATGATTTCGTTGCCGAGCAGATCGTTCGAAAACTCGCCGACGGAATTCTCATTGTCGCCGCCGCAGGCCGCGAGGGTCCAGAGCGCCAGCACGGCGGCAAACACTTTAAGCTTCATCGGAACCTTCTCCTCGCGACCAGGGCGGTAAGCGCCGCCGCGGCGAAAAGTTCCCTTAAGTTTCACATCGGCGCCAATCACGCTTATGTAACGCTGGTAATCGGGGAGAGATCATGGACGTTATGAACATAGTGGCGATCGGGGTCGCGATCGTCGTCGCCCTCGCCGTGATCCTGATTTTCAACGCGCTGACCGCAAAGCGGCAGATGACCAACAATGGCTGGTCCGACATTGACGTGCAGCTGAAGCGCCGCGCCGATCTTATCCCGCAACTGGTCTCGACCGTGCAGGGTTACGCCGCGCACGAACGCCAGTTGTTCGCCGACATTGCCGAAAAGCGCAGCGCCGCCCTCGCGGCCGGCGACGACCCTGCCAAACGCGGCGCCGCAGAAAGCGAACTGTTGCGACCCGTCGGGCGCATGATGGCGCTGGCGGAGGGCTATCCCGATTTGAAAGCCAGCGGCAATTTTCTCGACCTGCAAAAGGCGCTCGCCGACACCGAGGACAAGATCGAAATGGCGCGCCGCTTCTATAATGGCGCCGTGCGCGAGTTGAACACTTTGGTCGAGACGTTCCCGGCCAATGTGGTCGCTGGGCTCTTCGGTTTCCGCAACCGCGCCTATTTCGAGATCAGCAACGACGCCGACCGCGCCGTGCCGCAAGTCAATACGGGCGCCGGCCAATGAAGTTGCGCGCCGCACTTCTTGCGCTGATCGCGCTTCTGTTCGCTGCGCCGGCGCTCGCGCAAGAGCAGATCAATCGCTTCGACGTGTTGGTGGAAGTTCAGCGGGACGGCGACATCATCGTCACCGAAACGCTAAACGTCACAGCGCAAGGCAACCAAATCCAACGCGGCATCTTCCGGGATCTGCCGCGCTATTTCGAAGGCGAGGGCGAGCGGTACGCGTACGATTACGACGTCCTAAGCGTCACCCGCGATGGGCGCGAAGAAGACTACGACACCGAGTCCGAGGACAACGCCTATCGCATCCGTATCGGCGATCCGGACGTTTATCTCGACAACGGCCAGCACACGTACGAACTGCGCTACCGGGTCGCCAACCAGGTCCGCTACTTCGCCGACTATGACGAGGTGTATTGGAACGCCACCGGAAACTACTGGGTGTTTCCGATCGTCAGCGCGCGCGCGACGATTCAGTTGCCGCCTGGCGCCACAATCACACAGACCGCCGGCTATACCGGCGCCATCGGAAAGGCCGACTCAGATTTCACCTATCGCGCCGAAGGCGATCGCCACATCTTCGAGACGACGCGGCCGCTGCAAGCCGGCGAGGGGCTCACCGTTGCTGTCGGTTTCGCGAAAGGGCTAATCGATCCGCCGTCGGCTAGCGATCAAAGCGCGATGTGGTGGCAGCGCAATGGCGCGCTGGCGATCCTCGGCGTGTCGCTCGCGGGGCTCTTCTTTTTTCTCTACCAGGGCTTCAACCGTGTCGGTCGCGATCCGCCCAAGGGGCCGGTGTTTCCGCGTTACGAAGCGCCGCGCGGCTATTCGCCCGCCGCCGTGCATCACATTTACAATCGCGCGGTCGACGGCAATCGCGCCCTGATCGCCACCTTGATGAACCTCGCCGTCAAAGGCCGGCTCACCATCGATGCGTCGGACAAGAAAGAAACCGTGCTCGTCCGCACGCCGAGCCAAGCGCAAGACGCGAGCGTCGCTGCTGAAGACTTAGCACTAGAGCAGGGCATTTTCGGCGGCGCGACAACCAAGACGCTCGGCGGCGATTACGATGCCGGCTTCACCTCCGCCTACACCGCGTTTCAAACCAAGCTCGGCCGCAACTATGGCGCCGCTTATTTCCGTTGGAATCTCGGCTACATTCTCGGCGCGCTGGCGCTCAGCATCATCGTTGCGGGCGTGGCGCTGACGCAGGTCGTGAACTGGACGATCTGGCACACCCTCGGTCTCGTCGCGCTGGCTGCGCTCAATGGCGTGTTCATGTATTTGCTGCCAGCGCCGACGGAGAAGGGCCAAACCGTCCGCACCGAAATCGAAGGTTTCAAGCTCTATCTCGAAACTGCCGAGAAGC
>QBMO01000002.1:0-394 GCA_003242075.1 Alphaproteobacteria bacterium | reverse complement strand
CAACGCCGTCGAGGTCGGCAGTGAGCAGCCGCCGATGATGACGAAGGAGCGCTATGAGCGCTTCTTGCCGTACGCGGTCGCGCTCGGTGTCGAGGCGCCGTGGACGAAATATTTCGAACGCGTGCTGCCGCAGGAGGCCGCAAGCTACAATCCGACTTGGACGACGATGGGCGCCTCGCACTCGCTGGCTGCGCTCAACACAGCCATGATCGCCAACATGAGTTCAGGCGTCACCAGCGCGCTGCCGCAAAGCTCTAGCTCCTCTGGCTCGGGCGGTGGCGGAAGTTCTGGCGGCGGCGGCGGCGGTGGTGGTGGCGGCGGTTGGTGAAACTCAAGGCGCTGCGAGCGCTTCGATCATCAGCTGCGTATCGGCATACTCGACCATCTGCACGAC
>QBMO01000029.1:30534-32207 GCA_003242075.1 Alphaproteobacteria bacterium | reverse complement strand
GGGCAAGACCGCGCTCGCTGTACAATACGCCTATGCCTATGCCGGTCATTACGCCGCCGGTGGGCGTTGGTTGTTGTCGTGTGAAGGCAAAGCGCATCTGGCGGACGCGCTTGAACCTCTGATCGCTCTGATGGGCCTGGAGACACCCCAGCCGCCACAGGGATTGAGTGACAGCGAGGCGCGCGCGTTTGTTGTCAAGAGCGTGGTCGATGCGTTGGAGGCGCGTATCGAAGAGGGGGCGCCTGCCATCGCGGCGGCACTGGCGCAAAGCCGGGATGCGCAATCAAGGCCAGAAGACCGTCCTGAAATTCCAAAGCATGTTCTGTTGATCTTTGATAACGTCGATCATCCTGAAATGCTGTCGGCGGAAGAAGCGCAAAGCCTTGCCGCGCGGCCATGGCTGCAGATCATCGCCACCACTAGGCTCGATCCCAAGGATTTCGGAGGTGCGTCTATGACATCGATCCCGGTGGACGATCTGCCGTTGGAAGATGCGCTGGCTTTGGTGCGGCGCGCGCGTCCGTTCGCAGACGAAGCGGAGGCGCAAGCTGCACGCCGTATCGTCGAATTGCTGGGCGGCTTTACACTCGGCGTCGAACTGGTTGGGGCCTATCTCGCCGACCGCAAGGAAGTGAGCTATGCGGGCTACCTTGTACGCCTCGAAGCAGAGGGCCTCTCGGGCGCCGACGCGCTCGCTGGCGATGCCAAGACCGCAGCGCGCATTCGCCACCGCGACAAACAGATCGGGCGCGTCGTTGACGATACGTTGGCGACACTGCCGGAAGCGGCGCGCGAAGTGCTGGCGCATGCGGCGCTGTTCCCGCCCGACCAGATCGTGCCGGACTGGCTGCGCAGCGTTGTCGCGGAAGCGTTACCTGAGCTATCGGAAGACAACGTCAAGCCGGGCTATCCCGATCCATGGCAAGAAGTGCTGCGCGACCTCGATGGACGCAGATTATTGCCGCCCGCAGCTGCAGCGGACGGCGCGCTTGAAATGGTGCGCATGCACCGTTTGGTCGGACAACATCTCACATCTATCAGCTCGCCGGAGCAGAGGGCCGAACGATGGACGCGGGTAGTTGAGCTGATCGATGGCCTCGGCGACTACATCGAGGAAACTTGGCGTCACGCGCCGCAAGAGGTGATGCCCATGGTTGCGCCATTCGCCGCGCTTGCCGAACGCGCGCATCGCGAATTGGACAATCGCGAGACAGCGATGGCATTAGCGATCCTGTCGGACATCGAGATGACGCGCGGCTCATTGTTTCGGGCGCGTGAGTTGAACAAGGCGGCGCTTGCGACACGCGAACGGCTGGCGCAGCAGAACCCCGACAGCGCCGAAGCCCAGCGCGATCTCAGCGTCAGCTACGGCATGCTCGGCAACGTCGCCATGCAGGCGGGCGATCTGGCGGCGGCCAAGGCGCGCTACGAGCAGAGCCTCGCCGTATTCGGACGTCTGGCGCAGCAGAACCCCGACAGCGCCGAAGCCCAGCGCGATCTGTCGCTGAGCTACCAGAAGCTGGGCGACGTCGCCATGCAGGCGGGCGATCTGGCGGCGGCCAAGGCGCGTTACGAGCAAAGCCTGGCCGTGCGCGAACGGCTGGCGCAGCAGAACCCTGACAGCGCCGAAGCCCAGCGCGATCTCAGCGTCAGCTACGGCATGCTCGGCAACG
>QBMO01000029.1:24551-30524 GCA_003242075.1 Alphaproteobacteria bacterium | reverse complement strand
GACAGCGCCGAAGCCCAGCGCGATCTCAGCGTCAGCTACGGCATGCTCGGCAACGTCGCCATGCAGGCGGGCGATCTGGCGGCGGCCAAGGCGCGCTACGAGCAAAGCCTCGCCCTCTGCGAACGGCTGGCGCAGCAGAACCCTGACAGCGCCGAGGCGCAGCGCGATCTGTCGGTGAGCTACGGGAAGCTCGGCGATATCTCCCGCCGGGCCAACGACACACAGGCCGCAACATCATTCTATCAAATGGCGCGCGCAATAGCGGCGAAGCTTGCAGCGCAGGACGCGCTCAACGTGTCATACAGCCTTGCTTTGCTCGAATTTGAGTTTCGCCTGAGCGAACTCGCAAATGACCAAGCTGGCGCTATGGCTGCGAAGGGGCGCCTGCGGGCATTGATCGCCAGCGGCGTCAGCCTTGGGCCACATAAAGATTGGATGACCGAACTGCTAACGTATGGTGACTGATCTCAAGGTCAGCCGAAGAGATAGCCAGAGAAAGGAAAACGAACCATGTTTCTCGTTAGTGACTCGATACGCGAGCGGCACAAGGTCATTGAGAAATATCTGGATACGGACGAAGCATCAATCGCCATTCTACTAGCTGCAGCCGATTTTGAGCGAAGCGTGAAGCGCGCCATTCTGGCCCTGGGGCAATCGCCAACAAAAGATATCAAGGAGAAGTTGATCGGCAGGCGATTCCATGGCCCTGAGGCCTTTAAGAGCGCTTGGCGAGCTGAGGTTCAACGCCGTCATGACGTCGACCTAGCCAACGGGGTAGTGCGGAATTGGTCTGAGTTTGTTCAAGCGTATGAATGCAGGAATAGGCTGATACACGGAACCACCAACAGGATGACGACCGCCTACGCATCGAGAGCAGCACGAAAAATTCTAGCCGCAAGTTCCGCCGTGCATAAGTTTGCAGCGGATCGAGCCCATGATTTAGACAAGAGGATCGTTAGACGGAGTGCCGTACACCGTTCACAGCGCTGGAGGCACGAGTTGGGCGCATTGGTGATAATCGTCTGAGTGTCGAGCACGCTTACCCAGCTTCGCTCGTCGCGCTGCAATTCGACCAATCCTCACGCGGATGCGCTTCAATGGGCGCGACCCAACGGGCCTGTGAATTTGCCGTCGCTGACCTTCGAAATCTGTGGCCAGCTTTCGAGCGACTAAATCAAAGCCGGGGCACAGCACCCTATGGCGAGTTGGAAGGCGAAGGAACCGAGGATGAACGTTGGCGCTCGTTTTGCCCCGACTTCGAGCGACAGCGAGCCCCATCACCTGCGGTCGTTGAGCCAACGGCCAGCGCTCGCGGTGATCTGGCGCGCGCGATCATCTACATGCACTTTGTCTATGGGTTGCCGTTGGAGCCCGTGGTCACCGATCCCAATATTCTGCTAGCTTGGAACGACGCTGACCCTCCCGACCGGGAAGAGATTGCGCGTGAGGACATCATCGAGGCGGTGCAGGAAAACGGTCGCAATCCGTTGGTGCCGCGGCAGTGAGGTAGGGCTTTGGCCTCTACCGGCAGTGCGGACGGCGCTCGGGTCTTTCGCATGAAAATGCGGGCGCAGGCGTGAGCGCTCTAACCATTTCCGGCGTGCAAAACATTCCGCCGTTCATCAAAGAGCTGTAGTCGATGCCAATCGTCCGACCGGCGGCATCAACGTCCACGCTCACGGGCGCGCACCCGTGTACCCGCCACACCAACGCACGCGGAATGCCACTCTCCCTCATCTCCTCACCCACTTCACCTCGATCAGAAGAAAGGTACACGAAGTCAGGGGGACCAAGCGCTCGGATCATTGCAGAAACGGGCGTGTAAATCCGCCAACTTCGAAGATACCCAAGATTGTCGGGACCCAGCTGAGCGAAGGCTGTGCCCATCAAAGACATCGTTATCACCAACAGTAAAAGCGCGCCCCTCACATTGTGCCCCTAACTTGCCAATCGTGCTCACTAGTAGTTCGAGGACACCACGACCGCAATGAACGCTATCCGTTGGCGTCGCGCTATGGCGCGCGAGCCTTCGCCCGACACTAGAAATGACCACTTGGCGTCGTCATCCATCCATTCCGTTCCGCGCACCAATACATGACGTCTGCGATTGTGCTCTCTCGATTTCGAGGGGTGTCCCGCCCCGCCATGCATTCGTACATCGCGCTCTTATTGACGCGGCTCCTGCGCACATGACCCTGCATGATCATGCGCTCCAAGCGACGGTGAATTACGAGATTGCGAGTGCCCTGGTCAGCATCGTGCCATTCTTGCAGCTCACGCCAGTCGTCATTGATCATGTTGTCCTCTGGCTCAAGGCCATCGGCTTCCCGTGCCCCGCGCTCGCTTGCCTCTCGGGCCTCCGACTCTTGGGCTCGTTGCGCTGCCTCCTGCTCTTCGCGTTGCGCGCGCTCTTCCCTGGCCCTGGCGCGTTCCTGAGCCCGCTCGGCGTCTTGCGCGGGTCGGAGCGCCTCTTGGCGATCAAACTCCGTCTGAGCCCGAGGCGTCGGCATCACCACGAAGCCGAGAAGTAGTGCGAGCAGCGGCACCACAGTTATCGCGACAATGACCCAAGCCTTCGTCTTCGCCTTCATTGCCCACCCGCGTCTATCACCGAAGCCACACTCAGAAATGCATCTAGATGCAGCAGTTCCACTTCGGAATTCAGCATTTATCCGAAGTACCGCTACGTATCTAGGATAGATACGTAGTGTTGCTCTGTTTTGAGGGCTGACCCGCAGCGGTACGTCCGCCCGCATCGGCGGATGAAGAACCTCAGATTGATATTCGGCTTGGGCGTCCACAGGCGGCGCAAGGCACTTGGTTGGACGCAGGCGCAGCTTGCCGAGCGCGTTGAACTCTCAGCCGATGGTATCAGTCAAATCGAGCGCGGAAAGATCGCGGCGAGCTTCGACACCATTGGTGCGCTCGCGGAGGCCCTCGACGTTCATCCCGCAGAGCTATTCGGCGGTCTGCCGCTCGTCCCCGGCAAACGGCATCTGCCCCTCACGAAGATCGTGGAGCGCCTGCGCGACGCGACACCGGCGCAGCTCAAGAAGATCGGCGTGGTCGTGAACAGCCTACTGGACGACTAGGCATCGCCCGGCCCTGCGGCATGACAAGGGTGGTAGTTCGCGCATCATGACAGTCTCCCGCCGGAAATGACAATCGCTGCGAAAACCTGACGCCGCAGATGACCTGTCACGGCGACGAAACCCAGGCAGCACAAGGCCGCTTGGCCGATGGTCATGACAATCAGGCCGGTTTCGCGGGCGCGTTTTCAGAGCCTTGCATTGTCACGCGTGTTCACGATTGCGAAAGGCAAAACCCGATGCGCCGCCACCGATACCGGCACCTGTAAGGGTGCGGGTAGGGGTATTAGCTACAGGTGCCGGTAACGGTGCCAACGGTCGGTCTTGGCGGTGCGCAAGCGGCGGCGCGCTTGATGCGAAAGATTGAGCGAGCAGAATTGGGAGATGGCGCACAGCGCCGCGAGCGCCACACCACCAGCGGACGCCACCGTCATGCCGCTCCACACATCATAGGCGGTGAAGAAGCCGTAGGCGCTGCACGTCGCAACGATGGCGGACAAGCCGATGAAGCAAAGGCGCGACCAGAAGTCGGCGCGATGCGCGGCGGCAGCGAGATCAATAAACCAACGAACCATAAGCCCGAGTTGTGGGTGCAACGATTCACACTTCGTAAATGACAGAGGCGTGCCCGCCATTACGAGCGCACGCTTACCGCGCCAACGCGTCCTACTCATTGAGCCGGACGCCACTTCTAACGCCGAGTTTGCTGACGATCTGCTGACCGGCCAATTTGCCGACTGCGGGAAATTCGACTAAGCTATTGATTGAATGGTGGGTGATGAGGGATTCGAACCCACGACCCGCTGATTAAGAGTCAGCTGCTCTACCAACTGAGCTAATCACCCATCGACTCAAACGAGGGTCGGACATAAGGGCATTGCGGGGCGCCGTCCAGTGCAGGAGGGTCGCGTCGCAACGGCGTTCGCGCAGGGGTGATCGGCATGGATGGGTTTGTCTGGGCGTTGATCGCTTTCGTGCTGATCCATGTCGGCTTGTCCGCGACCGGTCTCAGAGCGCGGCTGGTCGGTTTGATCGGCGAGGGGCTGTATCGGGCGGTGTTTTCGCTGCTCTCGCTCGGCCTGCTGGTGTGGATGATCCAGGGCTATGGCGCGATGCGGGCCGACCCGTTCGATCCGCTGAACGAAGCGCTTTGGCTGCCGCCGGAATGGCTGCGCTGGCCGGCGCTGGCGCTGGGGCTGTTCGGCGTGGCGCTCGGCGTGACGGGCGCGCTGACGCCGGGGCCGACTTTAGCGGGCTTTGAGAGCCGGGCTTTGGCCCAACCGGAGCCGGCGCGCGGCGTGTTGCGGATCACGCGTCATCCCTTTCTCTGGGGCGTGGCGTTCTGGGCCGCGTCACACTTGATGACCAACGGCGAGCGCTTCGCGGTGATGCTGTTCGGCGCGCTCGGCGCGATGGCGGTGCTGGGCGCGCGCTCTATCGACCGCAAGGGCGCGGCGCGCGATCCCGAAGCGTGGGCGCGGTTTGCTGACGTCACCTCGAACGCGCCGTTCGCGGCGATCGCGCAAGGGCGCAATCGTCTGGCGCTTGGCGAAGTCGGCTGGCGCGGCTTGGTCGGCGTCGTGGGCACGGCGCTGATCGCCTGGGCGCACGGCCTGGTCGGCCCGCCCGTCCTCTAACCTCGCCTTAAGAGCCGGGGCGTCACAATCGGCGCATGCTCGTGCTCGACCGCGCCCATTTCGATCACATGACCGGCGCCGACCGCGCGCTGCAGGTCGAGGTGCTCGGTCTCTTCCGCATGCAAGTGGAAGCGTGGGTGGCAGCGCTCGGGCAAGGCGCGGGCTGGCGCGATGCGGTTCACACCATGAAGGGCTCGGCCCGCGGCATTGGGCTCAACCGGCTCGCGGACGCGTGCGAAGCGGCGGAATCCGCACCGGACGCGGAAAGCGCAGCAGCGTTGGCCCGCGTGCGCGCCGCTCTGGATGAGGCGCTCGCGGCGCTGGAACAATTCGCCGCCGAGGCGGCCTGAGTGTTTCGCGCTAGGGTGGCGTCATGGCCGCTCAAAGTTTCACGCAGCGCTTCCCCGTCGTCGCCGCCGACATCGACGAACTCGGCCACGTCAACAACATCGTCTATCTGCGTTGGGCGCAAGAGATCGCCATCGCGCATTGGCGCTCGCGCGCGAGCGAAGAGATGCTGGCGGGCCTCGTATGGGTGGTGCTCCGCCACGAAGCCGATTACCGCGCCGCACTGACGCTCGGCGACGAAGTGGAAGTGCGCACGCACGTCGATGATGCGCCGCAGGGCGCGGCCTGGGCGCGCTTCGTCGACATCTACAAAGTCGGCAGCGAAAAGCCTGCTGTGCAGATCAAGTCGAACTGGTGCTTGCTCGATGCCAACACCCGCCGCGTGAAGCGCGTGCCGTTGGAGCTTGTGCAGCGCTTTCTGGATTAGAACGCTGGGTGATCCGGATCGGGCGCTGATGCCTCGCCCGTCGCGATGCGCATGGAGTCGCGGATTTCGCCGAGGCGTTCGTAGGCGAGGAACGCCAGCATGAAGAGCTCGCACAAAAATCGCCAATAGACGAACGCCACCGCCGCAACGGCTGGCACGGCGAGCAATTGCATCGCCGCTGCGCTGAAATTGCCGCCAGCGAGTGAGAAGATCGCGGTGAGCAGCGCGCCGGCTGCGAGCACGACGATCGCGGCGGCGCCGACATAATAGACGAGCTTCACCAGGCTCGGCCCGAGCAGCCGGTCAAAGCCCAGGAAGCGTTGAAACAAAGACATCATGGCCCGCCTCGCGAATCGCGTTTCGCGACCATCAGAGCGTATAGGCGCTGTCCACGACAAGCGTTGCACCGGTGATGGGGGTGTCATCCGACAGCAACATGATGATCGCGCTGGAGATATTGTCGCCGTAGCGC
>QBMO01000029.1:18428-24436 GCA_003242075.1 Alphaproteobacteria bacterium | reverse complement strand
CGGCAGCATCGGCGCTGTCGGCGGCGACGGCATTGACTCGGATGTCGGGCGCGCCTTCCTTGCTCGCGGCGCGCACCATTTGCAGCAGGCCCGGCTTGCCGGAGAAGGGTGCGCTCCCTGCGTCGGGCTTGAGTGCGTGCCCAGCAGCGGTGACGACGATAGCGCCGCCTTGGCTATTGAGTTTCATCAGCGGCATTACCGAGCGTAAGGTGAGCACCGCGCCTTCGAGGTGCGCGAGCGCTTGCGGCCATTGCACGAGATCGGACTGCACTTCGGGCGCGGTGGCGTCAGCGTTGACGATCGCCCAATCGAGGCGTCCGTATTGGCCTTTGATGAAATCGTGCGCGCGCTTCCACGCATCGGGATCGGCAACATCGAAAGCGAGCATGGAGACGCGCTCGGGTGCGGCGCCTTGCTCGCCCAATTTGTCCGCCAACGCGTCCAGCGCTGCGGCGTCGTCGCCGACCAAAATCAGTCCGCCTTCAGCGCGGCTGGCGATAGCGCGTGCGCAGGCGATGCCCGCGCCGGTGGTTGCGCCCGTAATCAGCGCAACGGGGTTGATGCGGTCGAGATCCATACCCGCCTTACGCCACGCGCTTTCGCCAGCGTCAAATCCCGTCATGGCCGCGAGGCCCCAAGCGCGCTATATCGGCGTTCATGACGCGCTTTGCCCTCCAGTTCGGCTCGACCCAGTCCGGCATCACCTATCTTGAGCGGACGAGCGCCTACGGCGTGTGCCCGCGTGGCGAGGCCAATATCGCCATCGTCCAGATCGGCAAGCGCGCGCCGTACGAATACGATCTCCCTGGCGGCGGCGTCGAAGCGGACGAAGACGAAGCGGCGGCGCTGATGCGTGAGTTTCAGGAAGAGACGGGGCTGACCGTTTGGCCGACGCGCGTGATCGGGCGCGCGGGCCAGTATTGGGTCAACAAAACCGAACCACGCAATTCGCTGGCGACTTTTTATGAGGTGGAGCTTTCCGCCGCCGATGGCGCGGCGACCGAGCCGGATCATGCGCTGGTCTGGATGTCGCCCGCCGAAGCGATCCTGCGCGTGCGTCACGAGGCGCACGGCTGGGCGATCATGCACTGGCTGCGTCTGCGCCGCGGCCCGGGCTGATCAGGGCGTTTCGTTTTCGCGGTCGCGCAGCGGATTGATCGCGCTCAGACGCTCGAGAAACGTCGCGTCGCGTAATTCCAGATATCCAATCGGTTCGGGCGCGTTCATCAGCTCTGGGCCGCCGGTGTCGCGGATCAATGGCGCGTCGGGAAAATTGCGCGCTGGAATGCCCCATTCGCCAACCGATGCGGGCTCCAAAGCCAACACCGGGCCGCCCAGTCCGGTGTCCGGATCGGCGGCGACGAGTTGATCGCCGGCCGTTGGCGCGCCCGAGCTCGATGGCGCCGCGACATCGTTCATGCGCAAAAACACCGCGCCGGTCATCGCCGCAGCACTCGCGAGGCCGAGCGCAAGCGTTGCGTATTTCGGCGGCGGCTTCGGCGGATTGATCGCGCGCGCGACGCCGCGCAGGCGATCGTTGAGCGCGTTCCAGGCCGCGCGTTCGCTGCGGTCGCCGCGCCACTGCGCGAAGTCGATCGCCGTCACCTTGCGGCCGATGCGCGGCCAATCCGGCGTCAGCGTGATGTCGATGACGCGCGTTGCATCGATCTGGCGCGCCCATTCGAGCATGAACGTCTGACTGCGCGCATCGGGCGACCAGATCAGCACGACCGCGTCTTTGGTTTCTCGCGCGCCCTGCAGTTCACCCATCGCTTGGCGCCCGATAGTGAGGCGCACGCGATGTTCCTCGGCTTCGAGCAAGCGCGTCAGCGTTTCCGCAAGCTTGGCTGCGTCGTGGGTGCAGATTATGCGGACATCGATCATGTGGCGGGGGGCCTGGAGCAGTTGAGCTTCGCTTTAGCACACGCCCCAATGGCCGACAGCAGCGGCGTCCGCTCACGACTGTGCATAAGTGCAAGGAGATTCGCTTGCATGGCGGCGGCGCCGCTAACGCGAACAAGCGGCGAACCTGCGCCCGTTTCGCATTACAGGCGTGCAATCTTTGTTTGTCACCCGGTTGGGAACTCGTATGCTGGCGGCCCAAGCGCGACCTTAGGGGCCGCGCACGAGGGAAGGGGAGAGCTCTCAAATGGATCCGACCATTCTGGCCTATATCGTCCAAGCCGTCGGCGGCGCTGTGGGCGGCAATATTCTTGGCGCGGTGACGCGCGGCGGCGGCGGTCTGCTTGGCCGCACCGTGATTGGCGCGCTCGGTGGCCTCGCGGCTGGCTATGCCAGCGGCAATGTCGAAGCGGTCGGCGGCATCACCGCGATGTGGTCGAATCTGATCGAAGGCGACAATGGCGTTCACCTGTCCAATCTGATCACGGGCGCTGCGGGCGGCGGCATTCTGGGCCTCGTCGCCGGCCTGTTGATCCGTCCGCGCGCTTAAGCAAGCCCGCGCCAAACCAAAGATAGAAACTGCGCGTCGGACCAGTTTTGGTCCGGCGCCAGTGACTGTGCTTGGCGGACGATGACGATGCCTGTCGTCGTCGAGAAATAGAGCCGCTGTCCGCCCGCGCCTGCCGCCATGGCAAGATCGGTCGGCGCAGGCGAATTGGCGCGCCAGAGATCGCTGTCGATGCCGAGCTCGTCACGGCTGCGCGCTGGCGCGGCTAACCAAAGTCCGAAGCCTGCGCGCGATTCCGCGAACGAGCCGCGCACGGCTTCGCGCAACACGTTGTCATCAGCCAAACGCTGCGCGCGCCAAACACCTTCGCGGCGGATCAATTCGCCCACTTGCGCCCACCCACGCGCCGACACCGCGGCGCCGTCGTCTAGGTACGGCGCGCCATCGGCGCTGCGCGTCCATCCGATCGGCACGCAGCCGATCGGCAGCAAGGTCCGCGTAGTGAGGTAGCGCGCCGGGTCGGTCTCGCCGCCAGCGCCCAGCAATTTACGCCGCGCGATTTCGGTGAAGAGAATGTAGGCGGCAGCGTCGTCAATGAAGCGTATGCCAGGTGAATCGACCGGTTCAAGCATCAGCGCCGCTTCGAGCGTGCGCGCGTCGCGCCGGCCAAAGCCAATGCCGCTGGTGCCGCTGAGCAGGGCGCGGATGGAGATCGTGCTCTTCACCGGATGCGCGCCCCAATCGCCGAGCGTGAAGGCGACCGGTTCATCTAAATTGAGCAAACGGTCGTCCGCGAGCGAGGCTGCGAGCAGCGGCGCAAAGACCCGCGTGCCGGCGCCGATGGGCCAGCGCGTATCGGGACGGCCGGCTGCATAGTCCTCAGCCATGATGATGCCGTGGCGAACGATCAGCACACCGGCGCCGCCGCGCTCGGCGCTATAGCGCAGCGCATCGGCGAACGGCGCGGCCGGTTGCGCCTGGGCCGTCAACAGCGTCGATGCGCTGACCGCGCTGCAGGCGCCGGCGGCTAGGAAAAGGCGGCGATCCATACGACTCCCCGGGGCACAGTCTCCCCAAACGGAACCAATCGCACAAGTCGTGCGTACCAGCCCCCATGCGTACACCATTGATGCTTTTGGCCGCCCTTTCGCTTTCCGCGTGCGTGGCTAACCCGGTTTATCGATTGTCCGACCAGCCGCCGCTGACCACGGAGTCGATCGACCGTGACGCTTATCTAGGGCTCTGGCACGAACAAGCGAGGCTTCCAAACTCGTTCGAGCGCGGCTGTGCGCGCGCTACGGCCGAATATGGCGTCCGCGACGACGGACTCATTTCGGTGCGCAACACCTGCTTTGAAGAGGATGGCGGCGAGCGTGTCGCCAATGGCCGCGCCCGCGTGGTTGGCGAGGGCCAGCTCAAGGTTAGCTTCTTTGGCCCGTTCTGGGGCGACTATTGGGTGATCGACCGCGCCGACGATTATAGCTGGAGCATCGTCAGCGAGCCGCGCGGGCGTTACTTCTGGCTGCTGACGCGCGCCGAAACGCTGACGCCAGCCGAGCGCGCCGCGTTTGAGCAGCGTATGCAAAGCTTCGGCTTCGATCCGTCCGACATGGTGTGGGCGCAACCGCGCGCTTGAGCGCTATTTATCCGGCGCAGCCGGGCCACCGCCGCGTTCGGCGCCGATATCTTCGATCGGAACGCTGACCTCAAGCGTACGATCGCCGCGGCGGATGGTGAGATCGATCTCGCCGCCAACGCCAAGCCGATCGAGCGCACCTGTAAGATCGGCCAAGCGACGTATCGGCTGACCTTCCGCTTGCACGATGACATCACCGACGACGCCGCGTTGCGGATCGGTGCCGCGCAGACCAGCGCGCGCCGCAGGTGAGCCGCCCGAAGTTTCCCAAATGAGCACGCCTTCGACACCGAGGCGCGCAGCGATCGATTGGTCTGCCGCCAGAATGCCGATGCCCGCAATCGGCGCGCGCCCGTCGCGAATGAGCGCCGGCACAACGCGCACAACCGTGTCGATCGGCACAGCAAAGCCAAGCCCCGCGTACGCGCCGCTGGGCGAATAGATCGCCGTCGTCACGCCGATGACGCGCCCGGCGCTATCGAGCAGGGGGCCGCCGGAATTGCCTGGATTGATGGCGGCGTCGGTCTGGATGACGTCAGCGATTTCGCGGCCCTCGCGCGTCGGCAACTGTCGCCCCAGCGCGCTGACGATGCCGGAGGTGATGGTGCGGTCGAAGCCGAACGGGTTGCCGATTGCGAACGTCGCTTGTCCGACCTGCAGATCGGCCGACGTGCCAATCGCCAGCGCCGGCGCTTCAATGCGCCGTTCGGGGCGCAGCACGGCGATGTCGTATTGCGGCGCGCGTCCGATAACTTGCGCGGCGATGTCTTCGCCATTGGGCAAGCGAATGATGACTTGCGGGGCCTGCACGACGTGGTTGTTGGTGACGACGTGGCCTTCAGCATCCCAGACGAAACCGGTGCCGCTGCCGACCTCTTGGCTAAATCCGCCGCCGCTGATCACTAGCAGCACGGACGGCGCAACCGATTCAAAGATGGCGATGGTGGCCTGTTCGCTTTCGGCAAGCGTGCCGCGCGCTTGGATCACGCGCGGATCGATCTCGCCGGTTTGCGTTCCGCCGTCGACTGACGGCGCGCCAATGCCGCACGCGGCGAGCGTCACTGCCAGTGCAGCCATCATGGTGCGTTTCAGCATCGTCAGTCCCCCGGCCTCACGGCGCATGATCGATTACCTTCGGCGCCGGCGCTGATGCACGCACACCGGGCTTGGCCGTCGCTTTGTGAATGGAGTAGCGCAGGAACGAGATCAGGCTGCCGCCCGTCGCCATGCCGAGCAAATAGATGAGCGCGATCAGGAACGCCAAAGGCGCAGTCAACTGAAGGCCGAAGAACGCGACCGTGACCGAATAGAGGTTCTGGAAGGCGAACACGGCAATGGTTGCCAAGAACAGAACGATAATGATCAAAAACAATGCGCGCATAGGGCGCGTTCTCCCACCAGCCTTGGGCCAAACTTAGGCTTTGGGCGCGCCTGCGCCAAGGCGCCGCGTTAGCGGCTGAGCTCCCGCATCGCCCCGTCAAGACCCTCGATGGTCAGCGAAAACATGCGGTCTGGGCCGATTATCTCGCGCACCAGCTGGATCGAGGGCGTGTGGTCCCAGTGCGCGCGCGGCGTTGGATTGAGCCAGACCATGCGCTCGTAGACGTCCGCGAAGCGCTGCAGCCAAACCGCGCCGGGCTCCTCGTTCCAATGCTCCACCGAGCCGCCGGGATAGGTGATCTCGTACGGGCTCATGGTCGCGTCGCCGACAAACACGATGCGGTAGTCACTCGGATATTTGTGGAGCAGATCCCACGTCATCGTCTTTTCGTCGTGACGGCGGCGATTGTCCTTCCACACGCTCTCATAGAGGCAGTTGTGGAAGTAGAAGAATTCGAGGCTCTTGAACTCGGTGCGCGCCGCCGAGAACAATTCCTCGCAGAGCTTGATGTGCGAATCCATCGATCCGCCAATATCGAGCAGCAGCAGGACTTTCACGGCGTTGCGCCGCTCGGGCCGCAT
>QBMO01000029.1:4633-18418 GCA_003242075.1 Alphaproteobacteria bacterium | reverse complement strand
CGATGTCGAGATAGCCTTGGCGGGCGCTGGTTTTGATGGTGCCGTCGAGATCAAGTTCATCCGGCGCGCCTGTGCGCGCGAACTTGCGCAGGCGGCGGAGCGCGACCTTGATGTTGCGCACGCCGAGTTCGACGCTGTCGTCGAGGTTCTTGTACTCGCGCTTGTCCCACACCTTCACCGCTTTGCGCTGGCCGCCTTCGCCGCCGATGCGCACGCCTTCGGGATTGTACCCGCTATTGCCGTACGGACTGGTGCCGCCGGTGCCGATCCATTTGTTGCCGCCTTGGTGGCGTTCTTTTTGTTCTTCGAGCCGCTGTTTCAGCGTCTCCATCAACGTGTCCCAACCGCCGAGCGCTTCGATCTGCGCCTTTTCTTCGTCAGTGAGAAATTTCTCCGTGAGCGCACGCAGCCACTCGGCCGGAATTTCCGCGTTCACAGCTTCCGCGGCGCCATCGAGCCCCTTGAACACATGTCCGAACACGCGGTCGAACTTATCGAGATGGCGCTCGTCCTTCACCAACGTCGCGCGCGAGAGATAGTAGAACTGCTCCACATTCGGCGCGATCGCGTCCTTCTCCAGCGCCTCCACCAGCACAAGGTATTCCTTGAGACTGACAGGCACGCGTGCGGCGCGAAGTTCGGTGAAGAAGCGTTGGAACATTAGGGTGAGGGGTGCGTGGCCGTCGTTGATGTGACGAAAGATAGCTCGGACAAAGCTGTAACAGGATCTTCGGGGCCGGCGATCATCTGCATAACGCGATGACCGTTTATATCGGCCGCCATCAGTGACACCAACGTATCCGAGCCTGCGTTTCCATCCCTTAGCCAAACGCGGAAAGACGCGGGTGCGTTTGGATATAAATCGCTCAAACCAGGAAGCGGCGGAGGAGGCGCCGTAAGGTCCCACGTCGGGTTCTGTTCTTTTTGGAATAGCGCATACGCCGCGACGAACCGATCCAACGGCGCGCGTCCGGCCGGTGAAGTCAGCGGTGTGATCATCCAATTGGAGTAGATGCCGCCACTATAGCCGCACTGAACGAGACGTTCGCTCGCCGTGAGCGTCATTTCCGGCGCATTGGGCGGAATGGAGCAGCGGAGACCTGATAGGCGATCTATGATAGTGATCGATTGTTCATCTGTCTCAAGCGTGAAGCGATCGGGCGCGCCTGATCGCTCGATGAGCCGCTCGCCAACCTCAAGCGGTGTCTGTGCTGCAGCGCTTAGGCTGAAGACGGCAAAAAACGCGCTGAGCGCAACAGTTCTGATCGACATTAGAGTTCCCATCAGCTTCCGCCGCCCCGTTGCTCCCGCCGCGCCAAAAACGCCAGCCGTTCGAACAGCATCACGTCGGCTTCATTCTTCAGCAGCGCGCCGTGCATGGGTGGGATGAGTTTTGATGGATCGCGGCTTTTCAGCGTTTCCGGATCGATGTCGTCGGTCAGCAGCAGCTTCAGCCAATCGAGCAACTCCGACGTGCTGGGCTTTTTCTTCAGGCCGGGTACTTTGCGGATGTCGTAAAAAATTTTCAGCGCTTCGTTGACGAGCCGCGTCTTCACGCCGGGATAATGGCTCTCGACGATGGCGCGCATGGTCTCTTCGTCGGGGAAGCGGATGTAGTGGAAGAAGCAGCGGCGCAGGAATGCGTCCGGCAATTCCTTCTCATTGTTCGACGTAATCAGGATGACCGGGCGCACTTTGGCTTTGATGGTGCGGTCGAGCTCATAGACGTAGAACTCCATGCGATCGAGCTCTTGCAGGAGATCGTTCGGAAACTCGATGTCGGCTTTGTCGACTTCGTCGATCAGAAGAACGGGGCGGACGTCGCTCTCGAACGCTTCCCAGAGTTTGCCGCGTTTGATGTAGTTGGCGATGTCGCTCGAGCGCGCGTCGCCGAGTTGGCTATCGCGCAGGCGCATGACCGCGTCGTATTCGTAGAGACCCTGCACGGCCTTGGTGGTTGACTTGACGTGCCACTCGATCAGCGGTGCGCCGAGGCTTTTGGCGACTTCGATCGCCAGCATGGTCTTGCCGGTGCCGGGCTCGCCCTTGACTAGGAGCGGCCGCTCCAGCGTGATCGCCGCGTTGACGGCAACCTTCAGGTCTTCCGTAGCGACATAGTCCTTCGTGCCTTCGAACCGCATCTCAGCTCCCAATACATTTCGTCGCGGGCGCGCTCGCGCCCGAATATGTTTCGAGCCAGCAATAAGGCCCGCGCGGCGCCGCGCGCAACATCTCGTTAACCTGAAGGCGTGACTCTTACACCCGATGGACTCCCAGAAGCGGGAGGAGAGGGCCTCATGCCACTGAAGTTGTCCCTCCGCCCGGGCGAGAAATTCGTCGTCAACGGGGCGGTCGTGCAAAACGGCGACCGGCGCGCCGCGCTTGTTCTGCAGAACAAGGCCTCGGTGCTGCGCGAAAAGGACATCATGCAGGCGGACGAGGCCGACACGCCCGCCAAACGGATCTACTTCCCCATCATGCTCATGTATCTCGACGAGATGGGCCGCGAGAAGGCGTATGCCGAGTTCGCCGCCCGTCTGGCCGAGTTCATGGGCGCGGTGCGCGATCCGGCGGTGCTCGCAGAATGTATCGGCGTTTCCAAAGAAGTAATGGGCGGGGAATATTACCGCGCATTGATGCGCTGCCGGAAACTCATCACGTTTGAGGCCGAGCGCTTGGGGCTTGGGCATGTCGATCAAAGCGTACCAGCGCGCGGCCACACAGGCTGAGCAACCGCGCGACCTGGAATATCGCGCCTTCGGCCAAGCCACGGCCGCGCTCCTGCGCATCAAGGATGAAAAGCCCGCCCCGGCGCTCGTCGCCGAGGCGCTGGAGTCCAACCGCAGGCTTTGGAATTTGCTTTCCGCCGATTGCTGTGCGCCGGAAAACCAATTGCCGATGGCGTTGCGCGGCCAGATCATCTCGCTGGCGCTTTGGGTGTCGCGCTATTCGAGCCAGGTGCTGCGCGAAGGCGCCGATGTCGAACCGCTGATCGACATAAACCGCACCATGATGGAAGGCCTCGCGCTTCGCTAACTGGGCACTAATTGCCTAGCAAGAATCGTTTCGGCGCTGACGCGTTATTAACCCTCAATCCGTAGAAATACCGGCAACGCAAAGCGTCTAACCCTTGGCGGGGGAGGGCGTGCGGAGAATTCCGTGCGGATCGGGCGGCAACGCTCAGCTGGCCAAAATGGCCGGTTCAACACAAGTCCAGAAGGACAAAAAAATGACCAGCGTGAATACCAATTACGGCGCCCTCGTTGCGCTCCAATCGCTCACCCAAACCACCCGCGAACTCTCGGAAGTCCAAAACCGCGTCAACACCGGCCTCAAGGTCGCGTCGGCGAAGGACAACGGCGCCGTGTTCGCTATCGCTGAAGGTCAACGCGCGCGCGTCGCCTCGCTCGGCGCTGTGCAAGACGGTATCGATCGCGCGACTTCGGTTATCGACGTCGGTCTGTCGGCCGGTGAAGCCATCGGCGACATCCTGAAGCAATTGAAGGACAAGGCCGTCGCTGCGCAAGCGAACGACCTGTCTCAAGACCAACGTGACGCTCTGCAGGCCGACTTCGCCGCTCTGCGCGATCAAATCAACCAGATCGCCAACGCCGCGACGTTCAACGGCTCGAACCTGGTCAACGGTTCTAACCTGACCGGTGGCGCATCAGCGTTCAGCGTTCTGACCTCTGACATCAGCGGCACCGCCGGCGCCTACGACCTCGACGGCCTGACCTTCGGCACGCTCTACTCGGCGGCCACCACGCTGGAAACGGCGAACGGCGCGCTCACGGTTGGCGGCGCGGACGTTCTGTCGTTCACGATCACCTCGGGCAACGAAACGACGACCTTCACGGTCGACGTCGATGCAACCGACACGATCCAGCAATTCGTCGACAGCGTTGGCCAAGCTTCCGGCGGCCGCGTGACGGCGTCTTACGACGACACCACCGGCGTGATCAGCTACGCCTCGCAAGAAGAGTTCACCGTTACCTACGAAAACGGTTCGGGCACGGGTCTCGATGACAACGGCTTCTTCGACGGCACCGATGGCATCACCGGCACGACGTTCAGCCAAGTCGTCGCGCCGGGCACGGGCAGCAACTCGCTGGTCGTCGCGGGCTTCGACTTCCGCCTCGGCACTTCGGGCCAAGCGCTCGCGAACTTCTCGGCGTCGCTGGATATCTCCACGGCGGCGGGCGGTGCGGTGGCCTCCAACGCCATCGACGACGCGCTGACCAATCTCAACAAGGACCTTGCTTCGCTCGGTGCGCAATCGAAAGCGCTCGACGTGCAGAAGACCTTCTTGGGCAAGCTGTCTGACTCGATCGAAGCTGGTATCGGCAACCTCGTCGACGCCGACCTCGCCAAGGAATCGGCCCGCCTGCAAGCGCTGCAAGTTAAGCAGCAGCTGGGCGCGCAAGCCTTGTCGATCGCCAACTCGGCGCCGTCGATCGTTCTGTCGTTCTTCCGCTAAAAGCGGAAACGGAAAAGGCGGGGAGCTTCGTGCTCCCCGCCGATTTCCTTCGCGCATGATCGATGTCCACCATCGCTCCCCCCGTGTCTCTGATGCCGGCGCGCGCGCCGGCTCTCGTGTCTGAGCCCAGTCCGGCCGCGGAAGCAGCCGAACGGCGCATGGCCGAGCATGCGGCGATGCTGCGCGCCGAAGCGATGCCCGATAAAGCCGAGGTCCGCCTCGATGCCGAAGCCCAGCGCTTCGTCCACACCTTGACTGACACCTCGACTGCCGAGATGCTCCGCAAGTATCCGAGCGAAGCGCAACTCGCATACTCGCGCGCCGTGATGGCCTATCTCCGCACGCTGAGCGGCGAGTAAACAAAGTCTAAAGTTATTTGTTTCGGAGGCGATGGCGTTAACGTTTCGTTAACGCATTTACGCTTTCTTCACGCCTGCGGCGAAGCGCGCCGCGCGTCTTCGCTTAAGACGCGCGATCCGAAGGAGCAGGCTCTATGGTTTCCAGCATCATGCCAGGTGCGACGGGCGCAAATGCGCTCGGCGTCGATCAGCGTATGGCGCGCGCCAATGGCGCAGCGCCGCAACGGCGCGAAATGCCTACGCAAGGCGATAGCGTCGAGCTGAGCGGCGCGACTTTGGCGTCGTCGCGCGAAAGCGTGCGCGCAGGTCTGGCGCATGTGCAGGAAGCGTTGGCGCTTGTGCACGAGGCGCAAGCGATGCTGGTGCAGGTGCAAGCCGCGGCCAAGAGCGGCTCACAAGCCGATCTCGACGCGGCGCTGAGCGCGTTCGCGGAACGCCTGGAAGCCGCGATCAGCCGAGGCGCCACGCTCGTTGCAGGCGGGTCAGTCAGCGTCCAAGCTGAACCAGGCGCGGCCCCCGTCACCATTGACGGCGTCGATCTGCGCCTGAAAGCCGAGCCGGGCGCGGACGATGTGATGGCGGTGTCGTCAGCGGCTGAAGTGGCTGACGCTGAGCTGCCGCAGGCGGTGCAGCGCTCGATGGAAAAGCTCCAGGATGCGATGACGCGGCTGCTCGATTCCGTGCGCTCGCTGGAAGCGCATCAAGGTTTTCTCGGCGCCGCCGAAGCCGCCAGCGTGCGCAGCGATCTCGACGCCGATAGCGCGCGGCTGTTGGCGTTGCAGGTGCGTCAGGGGCTCGAGAAAGCTGGCGGCATGGCCATCGCCAACGCCGAACCGCAAGCTGTGCTGACGCTGTTCAGAGCTTAATCAGAGCGGGCGCCAATTGCTGGCGCCGATATCGACAAGCTCGCTGCCGTAATCGTCATCCTGCATCCGGCGCCAGATCCGGCGCCCGGCCTGATAGCCCTTGATGCCGAGAATGAGCAGAAGGCCGGCAAGTGCCGCGCCTGCTGCGGCGAGCGCAATAGCGAGTTCGCGGGTGATGCGCAGATCGCCGCGCGCGGCTTCCAGCAAGCGTCCGTCGCGAGGCAGGCGCTTGGCCGCCGACGCTGCGCGCTCGCCCGCAGCCTGCGCCACCAAACGCAAGCGCGGCAGATCGCGCAATGCGGTGGCGTGGGTGATGAAGTCGACAGCCGCGCTTGGTGATGTCGCGTCGCTCATCGCGCCTAACGCAGCCAGGGCTTCGCGCACTTGCTCGGCGCGCGCCGTGTTGGCGACAGAGCGGAACGCGGCCGCTGCGTTGGCGAACGCGCCAGGGTCTTCGCTGCTGGCCATCGCCGCGGTGCGGAAGGCTTCGACCGGAAGCGCCTCGTTCAGCAGCGTCTCTATCTCGGCGCCGAACGCGGCCGGATAATCGGTGCGCCGGCTGGCGATCAGCAGCGCCACCGCACCGGTGGTCGCCTCTGGGCCAAAATCGCCGGCAAGCCCCAGGCTGAAGCCGGTCAGGATGAATTGCAGCGTATCGGTTGAAGGCTCGGCGATCAGGGCCCGCGCCATCAGTTCGAAATCGTCGGCGTCGCCAACGAAATTGGGCGTCACGCGCTCTGTTACGGCGGCTACGCTCTCAGCCCGGCGCGAGAGCAGGGGCACGCGCTCTTCGTAACGCGCCCGCGTTCCTGGCGTTAGCAGTTCAAGGCCGGCGAGCTCCATCCCGGCGTCGTCATTCGTGCGACGCAGCACATTGGCGTAGCGCGGCGGCAGCATCTCGCGCCCGGACAGCATGAAGCCGCGGGCCGCGGCGATGTCGCCTGTCATCAATTCGAGCGCGATCAGATCGTCCCACTGGCGGTAGCGGTCAAAATCGAGCTGGATCAGTTCGGCGTTGAGTTCTTCGACCCGGGCCGAAATCACGCGCGCGCCGGCTTCGGAGTATTCGTACGCGTAAAGGTGATCGCGGCCGATGATCAGGACGGCGAAGGCGCTGGCGACGGCGAGCACCAGCATGCACACGTTAAACACGAGTGCGCCGATGATCCCTTGCGGCGCAGATGCGCCGCGACGCGCCCCCACCGGGCGCCAAGCGCTCGATACCTTCGTATGCCTCATCTCTGTCCCGGACCGCAGCCGCACATACAGAACCGGCTGTGACGCCGCAGAGCAAGATGAATTACAGGAAAGGCGAAAAGGTCCCCGGACCGGGGTTTATTCACGGCGTTTGTTAAGCGCTCTTATCGATCACGGTCGGCATTGGGCCGCTCGCAGCCGCGAGATTGCCGCTGGCCTGATAACCGGTCTCGCCGCCGCGAAGCCGCGCAATCTCCTCGGCCATGGCGTGGACGAGGCCTTCGCTGATCACTTTCACCGCATTGAGTGATGTCTCATGCGCCGCCATGGCGACGTGGAGCGTCTCGGTCGCCGAGCGCAGTTTGGTGAGCGTTTCCGGGCTTGCGCCTTCGATCAGGCTGCGGTCGTGCTTGATGCGCGTCAGCTCAAGCCGGTAGGCGTTGGCGAGCCGCGTCTTCTCTTCGGCCTCGGCGCCTTCGAGCGGGGGCAGGCGGGCTTCGATGCGCTGCGTCTCCGCCGCGATCAAAGCGACGAGCCGTTCGGTGATCAGCAGCAATTGCGCGGCGCGGTCGCGCGCGTCGTCAGCCAGCAGCGCCATCGACGGCCTCCGGATCGACAATGACTGCTTCCTGCAAGCGCATGAGTTCGCGCACGATGCTATCGGCAATGCCGACGCCGCCAGCGCGCGCGATCGACTCCGCGTAGCGTTCGACCAGCATCGGCCGGAAAATCTGTTCGCCCGTACCGCCGCCGCCGAGCCCGTCCGTATCGAGTGCCTCGAACATCGGGGCGAGCATTTCCGAGAGGAACACTGCCTCGAACTCTTCCGCCGCGCGCCGCACTTCTGGCGGCTCTGGCGCGCCAGCGTCGCGCGGTCCGAGGCCACGCGTAGCGGTACTGATTGGTAGTGGCGCGCCGGTGAGGGAGATCGCGTCTGTCATCTACATCACTTCGATTTCAGCCTGGATCGCGCCGGCGGCTTTCAGCGCCTGCAAGATCGAGATCATATCGCGCGGCGTGACGCCGAGTGCGTTCAAGCCGTTGACCAACTGCCGAAGCGGCACGCCGCCCGGCACGACAACGAGGCCGCCCGCGTCTTCTTCCACATCGACGCCAGACGACGGCACGAGCACCGTCTCGCCGCGCGAGAATGGGCCGGGCTGGCTGACGAACGGATCTTCCTGGATCGAGATGGTGAGATTGCCTTGCGCGATGGCGACGGTGGAGACGCGCACGTTCTCGCCCATGACGACAATGCCAGAGCTTTCATCGATGACGATGCGCGCCGCCGTATCGACCTCGACCTCGAGATTTTCGATGGCGCTGATCAACGACACCATATCGCCGGCATAGGCAGCAGGGCGCGTCAGGATCACGGTGCCCGGATTGGCCGGCCGCGCCGTGCCAGCGCCAACGACATTGTTGATCGCCTGCGCGATGCGCTGAGCGGTGGTGAAATCGGGATTGCGCAGCGCCAAGCGCAATTCGCTTTGGCCTGCGATATCGAACGGTATTTCGCGCTCCACCAGCGCGCCGGAGGCGATGCGACCCGCCGTCGGCACGCCGCGCGTCACCGAAGAACCGGAAGCGCCTGCAGCGGAGAAGCCGCCAATCGCCAGCGCGCCTTGCGCGACCGCGTAAATCTGCTGATCCGCGCCCATGAGCGGCGTCACCAGCAACTGGCCGCCGGCTAAGCTGCGTGCATCGCCGAGGGCAGACCCCGTTACATCGATGCGCGAGCCTTGGCTGGCGAACGGCGGCAGGTTCGAGGTCACCATTACCGCCGCAACGTTGCGCGTGTTCAAATTGCCTTCGGCCGCGTTGACGCCAAGCCGCTCCAGCATGGCCGCCAAGCTTTGGCGTGTGAACGGCGAGTTGCGCAGCGAATCGCCGGTGCCGGCGAGGCCAACAACCAGGCCATAGCCCACGAGCTGGTTCTCGCGGACGCCTTCGAAGTCGGCGACATCCTTGATGCGCGGCCCGGCCCATGCCGCAGGCGTCGCGATCGGAGCGGTGATCGCCGCGACCGAGGCCATGGCCAGAAGGCCGAAACGCGCCGCGCGTGATGCAAATCCCATCAGACCGACACGCCACCAGTTCGGTTAACGACCGGTTCAATTTTGAAACGTTAATCAATCGGAAACGGCATCAGCGGAGTTTCGCCGCCATGAAGATCGAGAGCGGCAAGTCTGTCGGCGCCTCGTCCGGCGTCCGCAAGGGCGGCAACGGCGCCGCCGCGCCCGGCTTTTCGCCGTCGGTGGACGCGCCTCACCGCACGGCGGCGGTTTCGCAAACCGCGCCGTTGACGGCGCTCGACGCCATCATCGCGCTGCAGAGCGACGAGCCGCCGGCGCGCCGTCGCGCGCGTCAGGCCAAAAGAGGCGGCGATGCGTTGGATGCCTTGGAACGGCTGGAGCAGGGGCTGGTCTCGGGCCGCGCCCCGGCGGCGCTGAAAGCCGAGTTGGAGCGCCTCTCTCACGGGGCCGAGCGCACCGGGGAGGACGGCCTGGACGACGTCCTTCGTGAAATTGACACACGACTCGCCGTCGAGCTGGCCAAGCTGGAGCGCGTCGGGCGAGCCTGATGCTGCACCGCAACTTACGGAAAATAGAAGGTGTTTGGCACTGGTCTTGCTGAATGGACGGCGCTGGGGCACGCCGCTATAAGCCGCCCCACCTCGCGAGGGACGCGGAGTAGGGAAGATGGCTTCGTCGGTGAAAGATTATCGCCCCAGCGACAACGAGCCGTTCATGAACGAACGGCAGCGGGATTATTTCCGCGCCAAGCTGCTTGCCTGGAAAGAAGAGATTCTCGAAGAGTCGCGCAGCACCATCGCCACGCTGCAACAGGACACCGTCCCGGAAGCGGATCTGGCTGACCGCGCCACCAGCGAAACCGATCGCGGCCTTGAACTGCGCACGCGCGACCGCCAACGCAAGCTGATCGCCAAGATCGAGCAAGCGCTGCGCCGCATCGAAGACGGCTCCTACGGCTATTGCGAAGAGACGGGCGAACCGATCTCGCTCTCGCGTCTCGAAGCCCGCCCCATCGCCACGCTGTCGCTCGAAGCCCAAGAGCGCCACGAGCGCCGTGAACGCGTGCACCGCGACGATTAAATGGACCGCGGGCCTTCCGGCCCGCACTCTCGACAAAGCGGCGAGCCTGAAGGCTCGCGATCCGGGTGGCGCGAACCGCGTCGCGACGCTAGCTTGACGCCATGCTGATGCACGACGCTGGCCTTGCGTGGCTCCATTTCCTGTTTGCTTTCGTCCTTGTCGGCGCGCTGAGCGCTGAGCTCTTCATCCTGCGACTGCCCGTCGATAACCGCGTCGCGCGCCTCCTACTGCGTGTGGACTTGTTTTACGGCATCTCGGCCGTGTTGCTCATCCTCGCCGGTGTCTCGCGTGTGATCTGGGGCGCGAAGGGCTGGGATTTCTACGAGGCGCAGCCTTTTTTCTGGGCCAAGATCGCCGCCTTCGCCCTGATCGGCCTCCTCTCCATCGGCCCCACGCGCGCCTTCATGCGCTGGACCAAATCATTCAACGCGAACCCCGCATTCGCGCCGCCGGAGACCGAAGTGAAGCACGTGCGCCGCATGCTGATGATCGAGGTGCATTTGATTGCGCTATTGTTGCTGTTCGCGTCGTTCATGGCGCGCGGAATTGGGGGTTGATGGTGGCCGCTTCGTTGAAGCCCGAAGAGTTCGACGCATTCGTCACGCTGGCCGACGTCGCTCGCCACCATGGCCGCGCCCGCGCCGATCGCGTTGCGCTTGAGTTCGAGGGCCGCCAGACGACATTCGCCGCACTCGACAGCCAATCGAGCCAAACCGCCAACGCGTTGATCGCGGCAGGCGTTACGGCGGGTGATCGCGTCGCGTTCCTCGGCAAGAATTGCGACCGCTATTTCGAGATATGGTTCGCCGCCGCCAAGATCGGCGCGATCATCGCGCCGATCGGCTGGCGCTTATCGCCGCCAGAAGTCGCCTACATTCTCGATGACACAGGCGCCAAAGTCCTGTTCGTCGGCCCCGAGTGCCTTGAGTGCGCGGGCGAGGCGTTGAAGCTCGCCAGCACGAAGACATTCGTCGTCGCGATGGAAGCGGGCGCGCACGATCTGCCTATCTACGAAGCCTGGCGCGATGCGCAGCCGGCGCGCGATCCCAACACCGCGCTCCCATCCGACGCCCCAACGCTTCTGCTCTACACTTCGGGCACGACTGGCAAACCGAAGGGCGTGATGCTCACCAGCGCCAATCTGCTGCGCTCGCGGCGTGCGCTGTCGCAGGCGGGGCGGGGCTGGAATGAGTGGAACGAAGGCGAGACGAGCCTGGCGGCGATGCCGATCGCGCACATTGGCGGCTCCGGCTGGGGTCTCGTCGGTCTTCTCAATGGCGTCCGCAACATCGTGACGCGCGACTTCAATCCGATGGAGGCGCTCGAACTGATCGAGCGCGAGCGCATTGCCAAAATGTTCATGGTGCCGGCGGCGCTGCAATTCATCGTCCGCATGCCGCGCGCGAGAGAGATCGACTATTCGAGCTTGCAGCACATTCTCTACGGCGCCTCGCCAATGCCGGTGGCGCTCTTGCAGGAGTGCATGGAAGTGTTCGGCTGCCAGTTTTGCCAGCAATACGGCATGACAGAAACCACAGGCACGATCGTCTATTTGCCGCCGCAGGATCACGATCCCAAAGGTGCGAAACGCATGGCCTCAGCGGGTCTGCCGATGCCGGGCGTTGAGCTGCGGATCGTCGATGCGGAGGGCAAAGTGTTGGGGCCGAACGAGACCGGCGAAATCTGCACGCGCTCGGCCGCCAACATGGCCGGCTATTGGCGCAACGAGAATGCGACGGCGGCCACGATCGATTCCGAAGGCTGGCTGCGCACGGGCGATGCCGGTTATCTTGACGAAGACGGCTATCTCTTCATTCAGGACCGCATCAAGGACATGATCTGCTCAGGCGCCGAGAACGTCTATCCGGCGGAGGTCGAGAACGCGATCCATGGCCATCCGCATGTGGCTGAAGTCGCTGTCATCGGCGTTCCGGACGACACATGGGGCGAAGCGGTAAAAGCCATCGTCGTGCCAAAGCCAGGCGTCACACCCGACCCGGATAGCATCATCGCCTATGCGCGCGAACGCATCGCGCACTACAAAGCGCCTAAGAGCGTGGACTTTCGCGTCGATGCTTTGCCGCGCAGCACGTCCGGAAAAATTCTGCGCCGCGAATTGCGCGAGCCTTATTGGGTTGGGCGTGACCGGCGCGTGAACTAGCTCACCAAGGCGAGATTGCGTCGCCGATGCGTTGACCCCAGTTCGGGCGCTGCACCGCGCTGATTGAACCACGACCGCCATAAGAGATACGCGCTTCGGCGATCTGCGTCTGATTGATGGTGTTGCTGGCGGTGACGTCTTCCGGCCGGATGACGCCGCTCACCGTAAGCTCGCGTACTTCGCCATTGATGCGCACTTCCTGGCGGCCAGCAATGACGAGATTGCCGTTCTGCAAGCGGTCCACGATTACAGCGGCGACCGTCAGCTCGATCTTTTCCTGGCGGTTGATCGCGCCGGAGCCGCGATGCTCGGATTCTGCTTCGGCGCTGATCATGTTTTCCGGATCGAAGGCGTTGTTGAAGATCTGCCCAACGGCGCTCTCCAGGCCGAAGAAGTTGCCGACGCCCGCCGACGTCGAGCTTTCGCGCTGGCGGTCGGATGAATTGGAGATGTTGGCGCTATCGTCGATCTCGATCTGGACCGTAATGATGTCGCCAATGTCGGTGGCGCGTTGATCGTTGAAGAAGCTGCGCGAGCCCGAGCGCCAAAGCGAGGATGGGCTCGCTGGCTCGTAAACCACCGGCTCCGGTTGCGGCATGGATTGTTGGCCGCCACCGGTGAGGCCGTGTGGTGATTGCACCGGCTGCAACTGCGGTGGGCCAAGCGCCCGTTGCGCGGCGTTATAGGCGGCGCCCGGCACGGCCAAAGCGTCTTGCGCGTACTCGCGCCGGTCGGCGCTCGCGCATCCTGCGGCGCTTGCGGCGAGTGCGAGCAGGGCGAGTGTGCGCATAAGATCGTCCTTGCGGGTCATGGGCTTGCCGTGGCTTGGCCGGCGCCGGTCACGACAGCGTCGATGTGGCGGTTGGAGGCGACGTTGAGGAAAGTGATGCTGTCGCCGACTGCGCCGTCTTCGAGCGCACGCGCGCGCATGCTGAGCGAAATGCCAGGTGCGGCGTAAACCAGCGTCACGGTTTCGCCGCGGCGGATGGCGGCGTTGGCGATGGATTGTCCGCCGCCGGCGGGCGGCAACGTCGCGCGCATGCCGCCTGGGCGAATGACTTGAACTTGGGTGACGCCAGCCGGTGGCGTGAAGTCGAGGCCGGCAGCAGAAGCAGAAGCAGCGATCACCGCCATCGAGATGTTCGAGATTTGCCCCGGCGGCGGGGCCGGCGCGATGGCGCGGCCAGCCACAGTTGCCGGCGCGCCGTTGAAGATGTCGCCCATCGTAACCGCCGGGCCGCTCGCTTCGACGCGTGCGCGCAGCGTGACCGGATCGGCGAACGCGACCGCGCTGAAGAACATATAGAGGCAAGCAACGAGGCAGAACCAACGCAACATGACGATCCTCCTCAGCGCAATTGGGTTGCGGATTGCAGCATTTCGTCCGCCGCTGTGATGACGCGCGCGTTCATCTCGTAAGCGCGCTGCGCCACGATCAGCTGCGAGATTTCTTCAACGGCATTGACGTTCGAGAGTTCGAGAAAACCCTGCATCACAGTGCCGAGGCCCGGCGAACCAGGCGTGGCGGTGTTTGCCGAACCGGACGCGGCGGTTTCCAAATAAAGATTGTCGCCGATCGCTTCCATGCCCGCCGGATTGATGAAGGTGG
>QBMO01000029.1:0-4623 GCA_003242075.1 Alphaproteobacteria bacterium | reverse complement strand
GGCGAGTTCAAGCTGGCCGACTTGTTGCGGATCGGTTTGGCCGGTCAGCGTCACTTCGACGATGCCATCGCGCGTGATCTGCACGGCGGTCGCTTCCGGCGGTACGCTGATCGACGGTTCGATCGGATAGCCGTCGGTGGTGACCAATTGGCCTTCGGCGTTGATGGCGAGGTTGCCGGCGCGCGTGTAAGCGGTCTGGCCCGAGGGCAGGCCGACTTGCAGGAAGCCGCGGCCATTGATGGCGATGTCGTAGGCGTTGCCGGTTTGGCTGATGCTGCCTTGTTCGGTGATGCGCCCAACCGTATCGGCGCGCACGCCAACGCCGATCTGGATGCCGAGCGGCAGGATCGCGCCGGAGGCGGAAGAGGTCGAACCTGGGCGCTCTATGTTTTGGTAGAGCATGTCCTGGAATTCGGCGCGCTGACGGTTGTACGCCGTCGTGTTCATGTTCGCGATGTTGTGCGAAATGACGTCGACGTTCAGCTGCTGGGCCTGCATGCCGCTGGCTGCGATCGATAGTGCGCGCATCTGGGACTACTCCTAGCGGCCGAGCCGCTCGATCGCGGTCTTACGAAGATCATCTGCACCCGAAACGATGCGGGAAGCCGATGCGTAAGCGCGCGAAATTTCGATCAATCGTGTCAGTTCCAAAACCGGGCGTACGTTGGACCCTTCGAGGGCGCCTTGAACGACGACGCCCTCGAAGGCGCCCGGTTGTTGTCCCTGCGCGTCCCAAAGGTTGTCCCCGACCTTTGAAAGCGCGCCCGGCGCGGCGAAACCCACCACGCCGATGCGGCCGGCTTCGACGCCGGCCACCCGTATTACGCCGTCGCGCCCGATCACCGGGCTTTCGCCCTGTGGGTCGAGCACGATCGACGCCCCCCCGGAGTCGAGCACGGCCCGGCCATCGCTGGTCACGAGCCTGCCGTCTCCGGTTAACGAAAACGCGCCATCGCGCGTGTATTGCGTTTCTCCGCCAACCCCTTCGACCATGAAGAAGCCGTCGCCTTCGATGGCGACGTCGAGCGGGTTGCCCGTCATCGCGATCGGGCCCTGATCCATGCCGTGCATGATGCCGATATCGCGGACGAAGCGGATTTCGCGCGGATCTGCGTCGGCATGCGCCGCCGTGCGGTCCGCTTCCTCGAGCAGCAGCGTGTCGGCCTTGAAGCCCGAGGTGGAAACGTTGGCCAAATTGTTGGCGGCCACATCCATACGTCGTTGCAGAACGCGTTGCGTCTGCAGGCCGAGCATGAGTGCGTTATCCATCGCGGTTAACCACGCAAGGACCGTGCCAGTGGTTAATCGCTTGGTTTTCATAGGGCCGGGCGGCGCGGCATGGTGAATGGCCGGCGCGAAACTGCCGGGCGGGGCGGCAAGTTTTGCCGAGCTGCTACCAATCCTTAACCAGCGCGCGCCACCAAGGAACATGGATTGATGCGGGCGATTCCATGTTCGGGAAGTCGAAGAAACAGAAGAAGGGCGAGGCGCCTGACGAGACCGAAGCCGAGGGCGCAAGCCCGCCGGCTGAGGGCGAGGGCGTCGAGGGCGCAGAGGGCGAAGCGCCGGCCAAGAAGAAGATGTCGGGCAAGAAGCTCGTGCTCTTCATTATTCTGCCCGCCGTGCTCGTGCTCGGCGGCGGCGGTGCTGCCGCTTTCATGCTTCTGTCCGGCGGCGGCGGCGAGCAGCACGCTGAAGCCGGCGATCACGGCAAAGCGAAGGGCGGCGCCCATGGTGACGGCCCGGTCGGCGAAGCCGTTCCTGGTCCGAACGGCACGATGATCTTGCACGGTGAGAACGTCGTGTTCGTCACCATGCCGGAAATCCTCGTCAACATTAGCGGCCCCGATGGACGTCCCGCCTACTTGAAGCTGAAGCTCACGCTGGAAGCGCCGGACGACGCCACCGTGACGACGCTCACCGAACACATCCCGCGCGTGAATGATCAGTTCGCCGGCTTCTTGCGCGAGTTGCGCACGGACGATCTCTCGGGTTCGGCCGGCGCTTACCGTTTGCGCATCGAATTGCTGCGCCGTGTCAATCTCGCGATCGCGCCAGCGCATGTGAATGCCGTGCTGATCGAAGAAATGCTGGTGCAGTAAAATGAGCGCCGAAGCGGCCGAGGCTGCAGACAAAGACTGGTCGACCGGCGAGGGCGAAGCGCCCGATCAAGGCGCCGAGCGCATCCTGAATCAGGATGAGATCGACAGCTTGCTCGGTTTCGGCTTGAACGAAGACGACAGCAGCACGCGCACCGGCGTCCGCGCCATCATCAATTCCGCGCTCGTCTCCTACGAGCGCTTGCCGATGCTCGAAATCGTCTTCGACCGTCTGGTGCGTTTGATGACGACGAGCTTGCGCAACTTCACGTCGGACAATGTCGAAGTCAGCCTCGATCAGATCAGCTCGATCCGCTTCGGCGACTATCTGAACTCGATCCCGCTGCCGGCGATCATCGCCGTCTTCCGCGCCGAACAGCTCGATAATTTCGGCTTGGCGACGGTCGATTCCAACCTGATCTACTCCGTTGTCGACGTTTTGCTTGGCGGGCGCCGCGGCGCTGCGGCGACGCGCGTCGAAGGCCGGCCTTACACCACGATCGAGCGCATGCTGGTCACACGCATGATCGAAGTGGTGTTGAAAGACGCCAGCCAAGCTTTCGCGCCGCTGACGGAAGTCGATTTCTCGCTCGATCGCATCGAGACCAATCCGCGCTTTGCCGCCATCGCGCGCCCGCCCAATGCGGCCATCGTGGTGAAGCTGCGCATCGACATGGAAGATCGGGGCGGCCGGCTCGAACTGCTGTTGCCGTACGCGACGCTCGAGCCGATCCGCAAAATGCTCTTGCAGCAATTCATGGGCGAGAAGTTCGGCCGCGACAATATTTGGGAAGGCCACCTCGCCAGCGAACTCTGGGCCACCAAACTCGAAGTGCGCGCCGTGCTCAACGAGATGAAGCAGCCGCTGCGCAAAGTGCTCGATCTGAAAGTCGGCGACACGCTGATGCTCGATGCGGCGCCCGACGATCCGGTGCTGCTCAAATGCGGCGCCGTTGAACTCAGCCAGGGTCGTGTAGGCCGTATGGGACATTCCTTGGCCGTCCGTGTCGAGCGCCCGATCGCGCCTGCGATGCAGCAGGCCGTCATGAAAATGGGAGGCAAATGATGAGCCCCGTCACACTCGTTATCGAACTCGTGCTCGCGGCCATGCTGGCGGCGTGCTTGTTTTACTTCTGGCGGCTCGATCGCAAACTCGCGGCGCTGCGTACCGGCCAAGACGGCATTCGCGCCGCCGCTGCCGAACTCATGCAAGCCACCCAGCAAGCCGAAGCAGCGGTGCGCAATTTGCGCGCCACCGCACAGGAAACAGGCCGCGACCTTCAAGCGCGCATCAATGATGCACGCGTGACAGCTGATCGCTTAGGCCTCGGCGCCGGGCGCCTTCGCTCCAGCGCCGATGTCGGCGCGCGCGGGCGCCTCTAATGTCAACCAAGCGCAAAGCGCCTGCGTCCAAGGTCCGGCTCTTGCCGGCTGCGATGGTCACCGTCGCCGCTGTGCTCGGCTTGAAGGCCGTCGCGATGGCTGAGGGCGTCGCTGAAACGATCCCGCAAACGGCGGACGCCGCGCATGGCGAAACCGAAACGCCGGCCGAAGGCGCAATGGCGTCGCAAACCCAATGCGAACCGGCGACGCTCGCTGATATGACGGGGCTTTCCGCTGAAGAAGTGCAGGTGCTGCAAGCCTTGAGCGCGCGCCGTGAAGCGCTCGATGCGCGCGGCGAAGCGCTCGGCACGCAAGACGCGCTGATGCTCGCCGCCGAACAGCGGCTGAACGAGCGCCTGGCCGAACTCCGCCAACTCGAAACCACTGTGCAGGATTTGCTGGGTCAGCTCGACGAAGCGCAGGAGCAGCGCCTGGCCAGCCTCGTCGACGTTTATCAACGCATGCGCGCCAAGGATGCGGCGACCGTGTTCGATGGTCTTGAAGACGACGTGCTGATCCAGGTCGCCAGCCGCATGCGTCAGACCAATCTAGCGGAAATCCTGGGCCGCATGGAGCCCGAGCGCGCGCGCCGCTTGACTGAAATGCTTGCTGACCGCGCGCGCCCGCCGACCGGGGGCGGCGATCTGCTCAACCGCGCGCGTGGCGCGTCGCCGGCCGCATCCGAGTAAACGCGCGCTTAACGCGCAACGGAGAGAGTTGCTCAGCCGAACATGAAATCCTTGCGCTCTCCGATCGCCATCGCAGCGGCGGCGCTCATTGCGACGCCGCCCGTCGCTGCGCAGCCTATCCAGCTGACGCCGCCGGAGGAGCGCGCCGACGTTACGGCTGAGGCCGCTCCCCCGCCGGTTGCTGTGGCGACGCCAGCGCCGGGCGCGCCGCTTACGCCTGCACCGGCGCCGGAAGAGCCGGCAGAGCTGCGCGGCCCCGTCGGTCCGCTGCCGATGGATCTCACCTTGGCGACGCCACCGCCTGCGCCGCCGCCCGCACCACCGTCCGCCGCGCCAGAACCGACGCCTGTCGTTGCCGCCGCTGCGCCGACGCCGCCACCCGCGCCGCCTCCGCCGCCGCGTCTTGTTGTACCGACAGCGACGGTGAGTGTCGGCGTGCAGGACGATTACAC
>QBMO01000028.1:32008-32363 GCA_003242075.1 Alphaproteobacteria bacterium | reverse complement strand
GTGCATCTTTTGTCCGTTGAGTTCAGCGTTGCGTTCGCCGCACGCTATCTTGCGCTTTTTGTTCAAAAGCCAATCGCCCGAGCGTTAAGCCTTGGGCCTTACCAGCGTCTGTCGCTGTATTCGTTACCTGACCTCGTGCTGAGGAAGCTGGGGCGGCGTGGGAGCGCGCCTGCCTTTTAGGATCCGCAGCCGGTTCAGCCCCTGAACCCGTCTGGCCATCGATTCCTGGAATTAAGGTAGTGCGTCCTTGCTCCGGCTCCAAGACAAATTTCAGCCGCCGCAATCATGCCGCACGCCGACCGGAGACCACACGCGGGATGCCGGCCAGATCGCGCAGGGTTGGCGTGGTGAATAA
>QBMO01000028.1:25743-31998 GCA_003242075.1 Alphaproteobacteria bacterium | reverse complement strand
GCCGGGCTTCAACAGGCGGGCGAGGCTTGCTGTGATTGAGCGATAGGCGTCCAAGCCGTCGGCGCCGCCATCGAGCGCAAGCTTCGGCTCGTAGCGCGCAACCTCGGGTGCAAGTGCAGCTATGTCATTTGACGCAATGTAGGGTGGATTGGAGAGCACGAGATCAAACGTCTCGGTGACGCCATTCGCCCAATCACCCTCAACGAGTTCGATGCGATCAGAGAGTTTCAGCGCCTCGGCGTTAGCGGCTGCAATCGCGAGCGCCGCCGCGCTGCGATCAACACCGACGCCCGTTGCTCTGGGCCGCTCGTTTAGGACCGCGAGCAAAATAGCGCCGGAGCCGACGCCGAGATCAAGCACGCGCGCTGGCTGATCCGGCGCCAACGTTTTCAAAGCGAACTCGACCAACAGTTCAGTCTCCGGTCGCGGGGTCAGCACGTCGGGGCTAACGGCGAGATCAAGCGTCCAGAAGTGGCGGCGGCCAATAATGTGACTCATCGGCTCGCGGGCTTCGCGCCGTTGGACCAACGCATCAACAGCTTCCACTTGCGCGTCGGTCATCGGACGACGTGGATCGGTGACGATCTCGAGGCGTGAAACGCCCGCGCCCGCTTCCAGCAGCAAGCGCGCTTCGAACACGGGCGTGTCAACGCCCGCGCTTTCCAGACGGCGGCGGACATTGGTCCAGAGCGAGACCAAGGTCTCGCTCATGCATCCTCCTCCAGGGCGGCGAGCTTGCGCGCCTGATCCTCGGCGGCAAGCGCATCGAGCACCGGATCAAGCGCGCCTTCGATCAGCTCCGCCAGATTGTAGAGGGTGAGATTGATACGATGGTCGGTGACGCGGCCTTGCGGGAAATTGTAGGTGCGGATGCGCTCGCTGCGGTCGCCCGAGCCGATCTGACCCTTGCGTTCGGCGGCGCGTTCGGCTGCCTGGCGCTCGCGTTCGGCATCGTAGAGCTTGGCCTTCAGCACCTTCATCGCATTGGCGCGGTTCTGGTGCTGCGACTTTTCCTGCGCGATGACGACGATCCCCGACGGCATGTGCGTGATGCGCACGGCGGAGTCTGTCTTGTTCACGTGTTGGCCGCCAGCGCCCGAGGCGCGCATGGTGTCGATGCGAATGTCCTTGTCATCGACGACGACATCGACGTCACCCTCCGGCTGCGGCAGCACGGCGACGGTGGCGGCGGAGGTGTGGATGCGCCCCCCTGCTTCGGTTTCCGGCACACGCTGCACACGGTGGACGCCGCTTTCGAAACGCAAGCGTCCGAACACGCCGGCGCCGGTGATGCTGGCGACAGCTTCCTTCAAACCGCCAATGCCAGTCTCCGAGAGGCTCTCGATCTCGAACTTCCAACGCCGCGATGAGGAGTATTTCTGATACATGCGAAAAAGATCAGCCGCGAACAGCGCCGCCTCTTCGCCGCCAGTGCCGGCGCGCACTTCGAGAATGGCGCTGGCGCTTTCGTCCTTGTCCTTCGGCGCGAGCAGCAACAACGCCGATTGTTCGAGTTCGAGGAGCTTCGCCTTCGCGGCGCTTAGCTCTTCCGCGACCAGTTCCGCCATTTCGGCGTCGCCATCCTTGGCGATACCTTCAAGATTGGCGATCTCGGCGCGCGCGGCGTTGACAGCGCTGATCGCATCGACCAGCGGCTTCAGTTCCGCATGCTCTTGGCCAAGCTTGACGATTTCGGCCCCGTCGGTCGCCGCGCCGAGGCGCGCTTCCACGCGCTCAAAGCGATCGACCGCCTGCCTTAAGCGGCGCTCCAGACGTGCGAACTCGATCATCTATTGAACGTCGACGAAGATCTCGGACACCACCGGCGTGATCTGCGGATTGTCGAACGCGATCTCGCCAGCGCCTTCGCGCCGCGCATACGGCACGATCACTTCAACGGCTTGGCCGTTAGCGACTTCCATATGGAAGCACAAAGCCGCGGCGCCGTCGCTGCCGGCGCGGCCGTCGAAAACCAAACCGGCGGCGATCAGGCCATTGTCCTTATCGTCGAGCCGGAAGTACGCGATGAGGCCGGAGATGTGATCGGCTGGCACCGACGTGTCGATCGGCAGATCGACATTGGTGTGGATTTGCTCGCCGGTCTTGCGGATGCCGGCGCCGAACGGCGCAAACGAGCCGCCGCCTTTCAACGCGGCATGCGCCGCATCGAATAAGTATTCGTATGTCTCTTGCAGATGCCGCTGCAGCATCGCTCAGTCCTTTTTGGCTTCGCGCAGCGTCCGCGCACGCTCTTCCACGAGACCCACGATATGGTCGATCATGTCGCCATTGTCGACCTTATGGTCCGCCTTGCCGGCGACATAGACCATGCCGGCGCCTTTGCCGCCGCCGGTGAAGCCCAGATCGGTCATCAGCGCTTCGCCCGGGCCGTTCACAACGCAGCCAATGATCGAGAGCGTGATCGGCTCGGGGATGTGCGCCAAGCGTTGTTCCAAAGCGTCCACGGTCGCGATCACGTTGAAGCCCTGACGCGCACAAGACGGGCAAGCAATGATGCTGACGCCGCGATGACGGAGCCCCAGCGATTTCAGCAGATCGTTGCCGACCTTAATCTCTTCGACCGGATCAGCAGCGAGAGACACGCGAATCGTATCGCCAATGCCGGCCCACAGAAGCGAGCCCATCGCGATCGATGATTTCACCGTGCCGGTCCGCAGCGCGCCCGCTTCGGTGACGCCCAGATGCAGCGGCGCGTCCGTCGCTTCCGCCAGTGCGTGGTAGGCAGCGGCTGTGAGGAACGGGTCGGAGGCTTTGACGCTGACTTTGTATTCGCGGAAGTCGTGCTCTTCGAGCAAGGCTATATGGCCGAGCGCGCTTTCGACCATCGCTTCAGGGCAAGGCTCGCCATACTTTTCCAGCAGATGCTGCTCCAACGAGCCGGCGTTCACGCCGATGCGGATCGAGCAGCCGTGATCCTTCGCCGCTTGCACCACATCTTTGACGCGTGACGCGTTGCCGATGTTGCCCGGATTGATGCGCAGACAAGCCGCGCCGGCGGCGGCGGCTTCGATGGCGCGGCGATAGTGGAAGTGGATGTCGGCGACGAGTGGGACTTTCACTTCGCGAGCGATCTTCGCAAACGCGGCGGTAGAGTCTTCGTCGGGACACGAGACGCGAACGATATCTGCGCCCGCTTCCTCAAGCCGCCGGATTTGATCGATGGTCGCCGCCGCATCCGAGGTCAGCGTGTTGGTCATCGACTGGACGGTGATCGGCGCATCGCCGCCGACCTCGACCTTGCCGACCCGGATTTTGCGGGAGCGACGCCGCTCGATCCGGCGCCAGGGCCGGATGTGGTGCAGGTCGCCGTGAGCGCCGTCCATGGAGCGCATTCCTTTCAGGGCTGAGATAGCGTGCCCGAGCCGAGGCTAACAGCCCCGCGCCGCCCGCCCTAGCTTCGCTGGGCGGAGAGTTGCGCCTGGGTCATAGGCTGGATCTCGTCGATCGACCGGCCGAGCACCGGCATGCCCAGCGTCCCGAGTGGGCCAGCCGGCGTGCCGTCCACGAAGAGTTCGAACGCGCCGCCGTCGCGCGCGTGCAGGGTCCAGCCCGGGCTGGCGTCTGGCCGATAGACATCACCCGCCTGCAGGGTCCGCGACAGGAACACGGTGCCGTCCGGCCCACGGGCCTCCAACCAAGCTTCCGTAATCGCCCGGACCTCGACTATCCGGCGGGCGGTAACCGGTTGGCTGGCACCCTGCGCAACCGACACGCCGGAAGGGGCTACCGCAGTTGCAACCTCCGGCTCCGGGTTGCGGTTCACGTCCCAGGCGCGCCATCCCACGAAGAGACCGGCGACGACCACCAGACCCGCCGCCCACATCCAGGGCCGCTCGCGACGGGGCTTGGATGACGGGTTGCGGAGTTGCTTCACGGCGTCCTCGCGCGTGAGCGCGCATTCATCCTGAAATTGATCGACGATGGCGTGTTCATCGATGCCGAGTTCGCGGGCATAGGAGCGCAAGAACGCCAGCGCATAGGCTTTGCCAGGCAGCAGCTTGACGTTCATCTCTTCGAGCGCGGCCAGGAATTCGCGACGGATGCGGATGCGGTCGGCGACCTCTTCCAGGCTCCAGCCGCGCTGCCGGCGCGCTTCGCTCAGCTTGCGCCCTGCCCGCCAAGCGGGATCGAGCGAAGGCGGCGGCGCAGCCGGCGTCGTGCGCTGCGCGCGCATATCCGTCTGATCCGGTTCGCCTTGGGGCTCGGTGGGTACGGGTTGAAGCATCGGTGCGCCGGTCCCTCCTAGGAGACCATACGTTTACAAAGGCAAATTTTGCGCCATCGCAAATAGGTAAACGCGAATCGCGTGCATCTCAACGCGCGGCGTCGCCGCATTACAGTGCGTAGCCGCGACTCTTGGCAAATTCTGTGAGTTCAGGGCGGATCGTTGGCATGTCGGAACGCATCATGCGCGTCAGGGCCGTCGCAGCTTCGCGCGCGTCGAGCGACAAAATGAGCTGTTTTACTGGGCCAATACCGGACGCAGGCATTGAGAGCCGGCGGAAACCCAGCGCCGTAAACGCGATCGCCTCCAACGGCCGCCCCGCCGCTTCGCCGCAGATCGAGACCTGCAAACCCGCCGCATCGGCGTCATCTCGTATGCGTTTCAGGAAGCGCAGCGCCGGCGGGCTCAAGATGTCGTAACGCTCCGACACACGCGCATTGCCACGATCGGCGGCGAAGAAATACTGCATCAGGTCGTTCGTGCCGATGGAGATGAAGTCGGCGCGGCCTTTCAGGTCCGGAATGCTCCAGGCGAGCGCCGGCGCCTCGACCATGACGCCGACCTCCACTTGCGACGGCGGTTTGCCGCCCCGCGCGCGCCGCCACTCCAGTTCGCGGTCGACCAACGCGCGCGCAGCGTCGAACTCGCTGACGGTGGTAACCAGCGGAAACATCACACGCAGACGCTTGCCGGCGGCCGCCCCGATCAGGGCGCGCAGCTGGTAGCGGAGCAGCGCCGGGCGATCTAAACCGATGCGCACCGCGCGCCAACCAAGCGCCGGATTCTCTTCGCGTTCGGCCTTAACGTAAGGCAGCACCTTGTCGCCGCCGAGATCGAGGGTGCGGAACGTGACCGGGCGTGAGCCTGCAGCTTCGAGGACATCCCGATAGAGCAGAGTTTGGCTCTCAAGGCGCGGCAGCGTCTCGGACACCATGAACTGAAACTCTGTGCGGAAGAGACCGATGCCTTCAGCGCCGGCGTCGTCGAGGTGGTGCACGTCGAGCGCCAGACCGGCGTTGAGCAACAAGGTCATGCGCTCGCCGTCTTGCGTGACCGGCGGGATGTTCTTGAGCCGCGCGAATTCGGCGGCGCGGACCGAGCGCAGGTTCAAGCGTTGCTGGTAGGCGGTGATGACCTCTGGCGCCGGGCGCAGTCGCACTTCCCCACGCTCCCCATCGAGCACGATGGGGTCGCCGTCTTCGACGCGTGACAAGAGCCCCGCGAGCGAACCGACCATGGGAATGCCGAGCGCGCGCGCGACGATGGCGGCGTGCGCGGTGTTCGCGCCCTCCTCCAGGGCCACGCCCTTCAAGCGGTCTGCGCCATAATCCAACAACTCCGCCGGCCCCAGCTCGCGGGCGATCAGGATCGCGTCTTCCGGCATTGGCCGCGCGGAAGCGTCGACGCCGGCAAGCGCACGCAGCAAGCGGTTGTCCAGATCCTCTAAGTCATGAAAGCGCTCGCGCAGATAGGGATCGCGCGTGGTGTTGAATTTGGCCCGGTGTTCGCCACGCACGCGCTCGACGGCAGCGTCGGCGGAGAGCCCGGCGCCCACGCCATTCTTCAGCTTCGCTTCCCAACTTGGATCGGCGGCCAGCATGATGAAGGTTTCGAGCACGTCGCGTGACACGCCGGAGATCCGGCCAGGATCGCCTTCCAGCATGTCGGCGAGAGCGCCACGCACTTGGGCGAGCGCATCGTCGAGGCGCGTTGCTTCCTTGGCGGGATCATCGGCGATGACGCGTCCGAGCGGCGCGTGCGGTTCGTGCAGCACAACGGTGCCAATCGCGATGCCGTCGGAGAAGGCGCGGCCCTGCAACGCTTCTGGGCGGCTGGCGCGGGCCTCGACGTCGGCCAAACCGGAAAGATCGCCGAACGCGCCGGACGCCACCATCTCCGCCAGCACCATGGCGATGGTTTGCAGCGCCTCGACTTCCTCTTCGCCGTACACGCGCTGCACCCGGTTCTGCACGACCAGCACGCCGAACACGCGTTCCGAGCGGTTGATC
>QBMO01000028.1:16566-25733 GCA_003242075.1 Alphaproteobacteria bacterium | reverse complement strand
TTCCTGGGCGTGCCGATCAACCGCTCGGAACGCCCAGGAAAGCGTTGAACGGCTCTTCGCCGGTTTCCGGACGAAACGCGAAACGCTCGTGGTGTTGCGCGTCAGCGATATTGAGCGGCTGCGCTGTCTCGGCGACCAGACCGACGAGGCCTTCGCCGACTTTCAACCGCGTGCGGTGAACCGCTTCGGCCTTCAGGCCTTGTGTCGCGAACAATTCATGAAAGACGCCGCGCGTCAGATAGATTGAGCACACGTCCGCGACCATGGTCGAGGCGACCATGGCGACGAGCCGATCGAGGCGATCTTGCGCCACGTCGCCCGTGCCCATGATTTCCCGCAACTTGCGCAGGAGCACGCGTGAGCCGCCGATGTTGGACGGAACGACCATTCTCTGCCGCGCACCTCCTCATCGCCGTCAGGCGGCGTCCAAACCATAGGCCGTGTGCAGCGCCCGCACCGCAAGCTCGGTATAGGCCGCATCGATCAGAACCGAGATTTTGATCTCGGATGTGGCGATCGCCTCGATGCTGATGCCCTTCTGGGCAAGCGCTGCGAACATCGTGCGCGCAACGCCGACTTGGCTGCGCATGCCGATGCCAATAACCGAGACTTTGGCCACATCGCGGCGAATGTGGATTTCTTCCACGCCGATCTTGTCGCGCGCCGCTTCGATGATCTCAGCCGCGCGGGGCGCTTCACGATCTGGGCATGTGAAAACGATGTTACGCTTGTGCGCCTGGCGCGCTTCGGTCTGCACGATCATGTCGACATTGACGGCGCCATCGGCGAGGCGACCGAAAATCTCGGCGGCGCTGCCGACATCGTCATTAACGCCGAGCAGCGTGATCTTGGCTTCGTCGCGTGAGTAGGCGACGCCGGAAACGACTTGCTTTTCCACGATCTGATCCTCGGGACACACGAGAGTGCCGGGATTGGGCGCGCCCGGCTCGACAAAACTTGAAAGCACCCGCACCGGCACGCGCTTGGCGAACGCCAGCTCGACCGACCGCGTCTGCAGCACCTTGGCGCCGAGTGAGGCCATCTCGAGCATTTCTTCGTAGGAAATTTTCTCGAGGCGGCGGGCCTTGGAGACGATGCGCGGATCGGTGGTGTAGACGCCGTCCACATCGGTGTAGATATCGCAACGCTCGGCCTTGAGTGCAGCAGCAAGCGCGACGGCGGACGTATCGGAACCGCCGCGGCCAAGCGTTGTGATGCGGTTCTCGTCAGTGACGCCTTGAAAGCCAGGCACGACGGCGACGAAACCGGCGTCAATCGAGGCGCCGATCTCATCCGTCGGGAAATCGGCGACGCGGGCTTTCGAATACGCCGCATCGGTCTTGAATGGGATTTGCCAATTCTGCCAGGAGCGCGCCGGCACGCCGATGCGTCGCAGCGCGAGCGCGAGAAGGCCGGTCGTCACTTGCTCGCCGGCCGAGACGACGACGTCATACTCGTCGTTGAAATCGGCGCCGGACAGTACCGCGCCATTACCGCCCTCGCCGGCCGCGCCGCGCGCCAAGCCGACCAAGCGGTCCGTCTCGCCAGACATCGCTGACACCACAACCGCGACGCCGCGCCCCGGCTTCATTTCGGTCGCGACAATGCGGGCGACGCGGGCGATGCGGTCCACGTCGCCTACGGACGTGCCACCGAACTTCATCACCAAACGCGACATGGGGACAGTTGAGCCGTTTTCCGAAGCAATGCAGAGCGGTTAGCACACGCTTTGCTGCGGCGCGATAGGCGCTTGACCGGCGTCGTTTCCGGGCCGATTTGACACACATGGCCAGCACGCTCGACCCCGCCGAGATCGCCAAATTCAGCGCCCTCTCCGCCGAATGGTGGAATCCGTCAGGGCCGTTCGGCGCGCTGCACCGGCTGAATCCGGTGCGCCTCCAATACGTGCGCGAATTGGCGCAGACGTATTTGGGGGGACGTGGACGCTTGCCGCTCAAGGGCGTCCGCACGCTCGATCTCGGCTGCGGTGGCGGCTTGGTGTCCGCGCCACTGGCGCGGATGGGTGCGGACCTAACGGCAATTGACGCTTCCGAAGAAGCCATAGGCGCGGCGCGGACATATGCGGATCAGGCCATGCTAGACATTCGGTTTGAATGCACGACCGCCGAAGCTTTGGCCGAACGCGGCGAGCAATTCCAACTCGTGACGGCGCTGGAAATCATCGAGCACGTTTCAGATGTGAAGGCGTTCCTCGAAGCGGCGACAGCGTTGGTGGCGCCTGGCGGATTACTTGTGCTCTCCACCATCAACCGCACACCGAAAGCGCGCGCGCTCGCGATCGTGGGCGCCGAACGCATTCTGAAATGGGCGCCGGAAGGCGCGCACGATTACGACAAGCTGGTGACACCGGATGAAATTCGCAGCGGCGCGCCGGGGCTGAAGTGGTTTGAGCCGATCGGCGTTACATACCAGCCGCTTGGCGCAGGTTGGGCGCTGTCGCACGATGTTGACGTCAATTACATGATGGCGGGCCAACGCTAGCGCTGACCACGCGAGTGACGTGAAGTTCTCGCGGGTATTGTCGGAGATGGCCGAAGTCGCCCGGCTCACTCAGTTCGCCTTCGATCTCCACGTTGAGCCAAAATCCATCCTCTAGCCCCGCTCTTGGTGGAGCCGATGCCTGAAGCGCCTCCCACGCCGACCGCTCGGCGCGCACCCACCATCGTTCGGATGAGCCGCAGGCCTGAAACGCTGTCATCTCGAAGCTATCGAGATACTGACCAACGAATGTTCGATGTGTTGGCACGCTCGCGCATCCGCTTAGAATAAGAAGAGCAGCAAGAAGCAAACGCATCATCGCTCCCCTTAGTTCAGCTTCTTCGGCGCGACCGGCGCAAGCTCAGGCGGCAGCGGCGCCGCCGGCACGCCGTCTTCTTCCAGCGCTTTCACCTCCTCCGGCGTCGCCTCGCCCCAGATGGCGCGCTCTTCGGTGTCGCCCGCGTGCATTTTGCGCGCCTCGTCGGCGAACTTGTCGCCGACATAGTCGAAATTGTCCTTGATGTGCTCACGCACTTTCGCGGCCATCGCCATGGCGACGGCGCGGTCCTTACGCGCTTCGACTTTGCGGCTGGTGCGCACCGCCGGCGCCATCGGCGCTTTCACGACGTGCTTAGAGCCGCAGTGCGGGCACTCGACCAAGCCCGCTTCCGCTTGCTTGTCGTAATCGGCGATAGAGCCAAACCAGGCTTCGAACTCGTCACCATTATCGCAGCGCAAATCGTAGCGGATCATGGCGCGTCGAACGCGTTTCCGCCGGCCCACGCGGGAATTTTCGCGCGCGCTTCGGCGACTTGATCGAGGTCGCAATCGGCGACGATGTAACCCGGCTCATCGTGATCGAGTTTGGCCAACACCTTGCCCCACGGATCGATGATCACCGAATGGCCCCAGGTCGCGCGGCCATCCTCGTGCCGCCCGCCCTGCGCCGGCGCTACGACGAAGCAATGCGTTTCGATCGCGCGCGCGCGCAGCAACGTTTCCCAATGCGCTTGGCCAGTCGGCACCGTGAAGGCGGCTGGCACCGCGATGATCTCAGCGCCTGCACGTGCGAGGGCACTGTAGAGCGGCGCAAAGCGCACATCGTAGCAAATCGTCAGGCCGAGCTTTGCGCCCATCGGACCTTCAGTGACCACCGCTTTAGCGCCGCCTTCGAACGTGTCGCTTTCGCGATATTGCTCCGTGCCGCTGAGCTTCACGTCGAAGAGATTGATCTTGTCGTACTGCGCCGCGATCTTGCCGTCGGGCGAAAACAGGAACGAGCGGTTGAACACCTTGCCGCTCGGCGCCGGCACTGAACCCGAACCCAGCAACAACCAAACACCCAGTTCCTGTGCCGCAGAACCCCAAGCTTTGATCTCTTGCTCGATCTGCGCCGACGACAGCGTCGCAAGCATCCGCTCCTTGTCGCGATCGAGCATCATCGTGCATTCAGGCGTAGCGATCAGCCTTGCGCCAGCGGCGGCCGCTTCGCGCAGAAATGGCATGGCGTGCGCGCGGTTCGCCGCGGGCGAAATACCCGAGCGCAATTGTACCGCCGCTACCCGCAGCTTCCGCATCACGTCCCCATCAGCAGCGGGTCGAGCCCGCCTCTTTGCTCCAGCGCATGCAGATCGTCGCAACCGCCGACATGCACGTCGCCCACGAAAATCTGCGGAAACGTCCAGCGCCCCGAGCGCTGCACCATTTCCTGACGTTTCTCCGGGCACGCCGTGGCGTCGATCTCGGTCACAGGTGCGCCTTTCCTTTGCAGCAGCGCGATCGCGCGCGTGCAATAGGGGCAGAAAGCGCGGGTGTAGACAGTTACGGGCGCCATGTCCGACTCACGTTGGGGTCAGATAGAAATATCAGTCGGGCGCACGACGCGCGCTAGGGTCACTGCATGCACTTCTGCAGCCCCAGCTTTACGCAATGCACGGGCGCAGGCTTCGAGAGTCGCCCCGGTGGTGAAAACATCGTCCACCACCACAATGATTTTGCCGGCGAAGCGCCCCGACGCCTTGATCGCCCCGCCTACGTTGCGCCGCCGTTCCGAAGCGGAAAGTCCAGCTTGGCTCTTGCGGCGCTTGATCCGGGTGAGCGCGCCCGGTTTCCAGGGCTTGCCGTGAGCGCGGGCCAACGCCTGGGTGAGCCAAGCGGCCTGGTTGAAGCTGCGGACGGCGAGACGCGTCCAGTGCATGGGCGCTGGCGCGAGAAAGTCGGCGCGGGCAATGGTTTCGCCAGCGGCTGCACTGATCCAGCGGGCAAACACCGGCAGCCCATCCCGCCGACCGCCGCGCTTCAGATCGAGGATCAGCCGGCGAGCGTGGTCGTCGTAGGCCAGAGCGGCGCGGGCGCTGTCATAGGCTGGCTTCCGCCCAGCGCAGGCGCCGCAGACGGCTTCGGCGCCAATATCGTCGGGGAGCGGGAACCCGCACCGGACGCAGACCGGCTCGGCGATGAACTTAAGCTCGTTCCAAAGCGCAGGCTCGATGACGCCCGGACGGTCGACAAAAGCGTCAGAGAGGAGCGAGCGCGGCGGCCAGATGACGTCAGACAGACGCGAAATCACGCCACGTTTCCGAAACGCCCCCGTCACGCGGTAAGATGCGGCCATGTCGAGCCCCCGCCTATTCGAGCCACGGCTTGTCCGTCAGCGCAAGCGCCGCGCGGCGGCGGGCTTCCGCGAAGGCGCATTTTTGCATGCGCGCGTGGCGGCTGACTTGGCCGATCGGCTGGAGGCGATCCCGCGCCCATTTCCGCGCGTACTGGCGCTGGGCGGTGGCGGACTGTTTAGCGACGAGGTGCGAACGCGGCCCGCTCTGGCCGAGCGTTTGGGACAGATCATCGAGGCAGATTGGGCGAGCGGCGACCTGATCGTCGATCCAGAACACCTCCCTTTTACTGACGCCGCCTTCGACCTGATTGTGTCGCCGCTAATGCTGCACGCCATCAACGACGTGCCAGGTGCACTCATCCAGCTGCGACGCGCGCTAAAGCCCGATGGGCTGCTGCTGGCCTCGCTGTTCGGCGGCGACACGCTGAACGAACTGCGTTTTTCGTTGTTGCAAGCGGAAGAGGAGTTGCTCGGCGGCGCGGGCGCGCGCGTGTCGCCGTTCGCGACGCTGCAGGATCTGGCGCACTTGCTGCAACGCGCTGGCTTTGCGCTGCCGGCGGCGGATCGTGACGTGGTGACGGTGCGCTATGGCGAGCCCATGCGGCTGCTCGCAGATTTGCGCGCCATGGGTGAGACAGCGGCGCTGGCGGAACGCCATCCGCGCGCGCTGAGCAGGCGCGTTCTCACACGGGCGTTCGAGATTTACGGCGCGCGCTTCTCGGATGAGGAAGGACGGTTGCGCGCGACCTTTGAAATTCTCACCGCCACCGGCTGGGCGCCGCACGAAAGCCAGCAAAAGCCGCTGAGACCAGGCAGCGCCAAGACGCGTCTGGCGGATGCGTTGAACACAGCGGAAAAAAGCACTGGCGAGAAGGCCGGCTCTTAAGCGCGCGGCTCTCGGAACATAGTCCGCATATGCAAGCCGGGGAGTTGGAAGCCGCCGCTGATGACAAAGCCATGGCGTTCGTAGAGTGCGATGTTGCGCTCCGTGGAGGCTTCCAAATAAGCGGGCACGCCGGACGCGTCGAGCGGCGCGAGCGCGTGCTTCAGCATCGCCGAACCAACACCGCGTCCTTGCGCCTCCGGCGCGATGCCAAGGAAAACCAAGTGCGCATGCGGGACTTTCGGATGGAACGTCGCGAGTTGGCGGCCGAGGGCGGTGGCTCTGCGCATGCCCTTGACGCCAGCGACGGCGAAGAGGAGCGGCGTCAACATCAGTTCACGCAGTGGCGGCAGATCAAATGCTTTGTCGCCCGGCGCCAACCAGATCGCCGCGCCCAACGCTGCTCCTTCGGATTCGGCGAGGTGTAGTTCCCGTTTGGCGTGAACCACATCGCGCACGGCGGCGTCGAAAAAAGCGCGTCGCGCGCGCGTCTTCGCGGCGCCTTGCTTGAGCCAGTAGTTCAGCCCATCTTCATCGACAAACGCATCCGTCAGGATGCGCGACGCGGCGTCCTTTTCATCGTCTCGCGCCAAGCGCACGCTTGGCGGCGCGTTCATATTTTTTCCGATATGCGGATTGCGGCGCGGCAGCCGATCTTGATGACCGCAGTCAGCACGCCATAGCCGGGCGCGTTGCGGGCGCCCTGCTCGATCGCGGTTTCCTTGTGCGCGATCTCTTCTGCCCGGAAGCGATCAACGACGTGCTTCAGTTCGGAATCGACGCCGCGTAGCTCCTCGCTTTGCCGCCCGTAATGCTCTTCGATGACCTCTTCCACCGCTTCGGTGCAGGCATGTGCGGCTTGTTCACCCATCAGCGCCGTCACCGCGCCGAGGCCAAACCCGGCGACGCGCCACACAGGCGCCATCAAAGTCGGCCGCACGCCACGCTCGGCGATCAGCTTGTCGAAGGTCTTCAGGTGCTCCTGCTCGCCCTCTTCCATCTCGCCAATCAGACGCGCCGCATGCGCCTTGCTCTCGATGCGATCGAACACGGCGCGCTGGCCGCGATAGATTTGTACGGCGCCGAACTCGCCGGCGTGATCGACGCGGATCATCTCGGCGATGCGCGGGTCGCGTTTGATTTGCCCGGGCATCGGTGGGTGCGGTCTCATGGCTTACGCTCCGGGGCCAAAGCTACAACGAAGCTCGTCAGCGCCAACACGAATGAGATAATGGCGTTGTAACCGGCCATCGAAATACCAAGCCACGACCACGCGATCTCATCGCATTGCGGCACTTCAAGCGGCGCATTGGGATCGAAGGTCAAACTCTGACCAGAGGCGCTCCGCACATCGCATTGCGCGATGACCCAATGTTGTTCGACGGCCACGTGATAAGCGGCTTGTGCGGCGCTGCCGAGCAGAACGAGGCCGACGATCATCACGCCCCAGCGCAATAGCCCAGGCTTCCAACGCGTCAGAAGGAAAACCAGAAGCGACACGCCGAGCACGGCCCAGTGCCAGTTGCGCTGATCCAAGCAGAGCGGGCACGGCGCGAGGCCGAGGAAGCGCTGAAAATAAAGGTGCGCAGCGGCCAGCATCGCCCCGGACGTGAGGGCGGTGAGCAATGGCCAAAGGGAGCGCAGCCGCGAGGTCATGGTCTACCTTAGCGCAGAAACTGAAGGCCGTTCTGCGGCGCCCCGCCGCGCCGGGGCTCAGCCGAACAAATTTAGGAGCCAGGGCGCGTGCTCCCTCAAGAGGTCGACCGCAAACCCCGCGCCCATGATCAGCCCGGTGATCAGGACTCCCAGCACCGTGAGCCAGCCCAGCGCCACCATGCTGCCGAGCGCGGTGAAGAGGCCGTCCCGTTGCACAAGCCCTATGGAAGCCAAAGTCAGCGCAACCGACGGGATCGTGTTGGTGATCGGCAGCATGATGGTCACCGCGGCCAGCGCCATCACGAGCCCGACGAGGCGTTCCATCAAGCCTGTCGCCAGCCAGCGCCAACGCGGGCGAGCGAATTGTTCGGTCCAGCGCAAGCGCTTGTTAGCGAAGCCGGCGATCGCGCTGATCCAGCTCTTCTTCACACGCGCGCGCATGAACCAGCCCGGCAACCATGGCTCAGTGCGATTGACGACGATTTGCAGCGCCAGCAGAAAAATCGGAATGGCGATGATCTGCGCGCCAGGCAAGCCCGGCACCAGACACGGCAGCGCGAAAAGCAGAATCAGCAAGCCGAACGCGCGCTCGTCCAGCTGATCGACGATCTCGCTCACCGTGAGCCCGTCTTCGCCCGCAACTCCGTCGATCTTCTGCAGGACGCCGATGAAGCTTCGACCTGGGTCGTCGCGAACGAGATCTTCGGTTTGCGTCATGGTGTGTTTGGATTCCGTCGCCACTTCGCCGTCCGGCTAGCACGCTTCGCGTAAACAGTCAGGGCGCGGCGTAAGCCATCCGTAGCTCGCGCGGGGGAGTGCACCAGCCCTCCTACGCCAAGGCTACAGAGGGCATCCGCCGCGCGCGTCGCGAGCGTAGGATGGTGCCCCCGGTCGGAGTCGAACCGACACACCTTGCGGTACCGGATTTTGAGTCCGGCGCGTCTACCAATTCCACCACAGGGGCAACGACGTCACCCTTAGCGCACCAGCTTCTGTTTCTTCAACAGTCCGCTGGGGCTTCCAAAGGCGAAGCGCTCAGGTATGAGGCGCTTAAGCCGGAGTCAAATCGGCAGGGGGAGCGCCATGAGCGACGCGACCGAGATCGCGGCCGACGAGACCGGATTTGGCCGCGTGGGCCGCTGGATCGGCCTGATTTTGGGCCCGGCCCTGGCGCTCGGCCTGCAACTCGTGCCCCCGCCGGACGGGCTCTCAATCGAAGCCTGGCGCGTGGTGTCGCTGGCCGCGCTGATGGTGACCTGGTGGGTCACCGAGGCAATCCCAATTTCGGCCACGGCGCTGATCCCGCTCGGCGCGCTGCCCTTGATCGGCGCGCTCAGCATGAAGGACGCGGCCGCGCCCTATGCCGATCCGATCGTTTTTCTCTTTATCGGCGGCTTCATCCTAGCGGCGTGCGTCGAACGCTGGCGGCTGCACGAGCGCATTGCGCTTTCGATTGCCTCTGTCGCTGGTGGGCGTCCAGTCGCGCTCGTGGCCGGCTTTATGATTGCATCGATG
>QBMO01000028.1:0-16556 GCA_003242075.1 Alphaproteobacteria bacterium | reverse complement strand
CATCGATGCTGCTGTCGATGTGGATATCCAACACGGCGACCACCCTGATGCTAGTCCCGATCGCCATCGGCGCGGCGCGGGCGATGACGGGCGGCGGCAAGGCCGATCTCGCGCTCGGCGGCGCGCTCACGCTTGGCGTCGCGCATGCAGCGACCATTGGCGGCGTCGGCACGCCGGTCGGCACGCCGACCAATCTGATCGCCATTTCGTTCTTCGAACGCGCTGGCGAGCCTATCGCCTTTATCGACTGGATGATGCGTGCGCTGCCGATCATGCTGGTGATGATGCCGGTCGCGTGGCTGCTGCTCTGTTTGCCGTTATTCGGCAAAGGACACGCGCGCTTCGAGGCGATCGGCAATGTCGTGAAGGATGCGTTGAAAGCGTTGGGACCGATAACACGCCCCGAGACGCGCATCGGCATCGTGTTCGCACTGGTGGCTTTGGCGTGGATGACTCGCACTGAACTAGTGAAGCTGCCCGGGCTCGCGAGCTTGACCGACACAGGCGTGGCAATCTTCGGAGCGCTGTCCCTGTTTCTTTTGCCATCGGGCCGAGGCGGTGGCGAAAAGCTGATCGACTGGAAAACCGCTGAGCGCATTCCGTGGGGCATAGCCATCCTGTTTGGCGGCGGGCTCGCGCTCGCCGCTGCGATGGAGGCGACTGGACTCGCAGCCTGGATCGGCGATTGGATCGGAGGCCTCGATGGACTTTCAACGTTCGGGCTCATCGCGTTGCTGGTGGTGACAACGATCCTAGTGTCCGAGCTCGCAAGCAATGTGGCGACGCTGACATCGATGCTGCCTGTGGTGGCTGCGGTGGCGACGGCGACCGAAACACCGTTGCAGCAACTGGCTTTCCCGGTCGCGATCGCTGCGAGCTTTGCCTTCATGCTGCCAGTTGCGACAGCGCCAAACGCGATCGCTTACTCGTCGGGAATGTTGAGCTTGAAACGGATGCTCACCGTCGGCTTCGGCCTTAACGTTGCGGCGGTAGTGCTGATCCTATCGCTCGCGACTTAAAGCATCGCCTCGACGTGTTCCCAGAACACTTTGGGCAAATCGAGTCCGGAGAGGCGCTTTAGTTCTTGCGCCAAGGTTGGCGAGGTCACGTTGATCTCAATGAGCTTGCCGGCGATCACGTCGAGGCCGGCAAAGACGATTCCCTCACGCTCAAGCAGAGGCGCAACCGCCGCTGTGATGGCGCGATCCTCATCGTCTAGTTCACCAGCAACGGCGACGCCGCCTACGTGAAGATTTGCGCGGAAGTCGCCCTGCTTCGGCATCCGCCGCAACGCTGCGAACGGTTTGCCGCCGATGACGAACACCCGCTTATCGCCGCCGCTCACAGCCGGCAGAAATTCTTGCGCGAGGATCGGTTCACGGCCGGACGCGGCGATGAACGCGCTGGCCTTCTCGCGAAAATCCGGCGCGCCGGACTCCAGCTTGATCACGCCGTCGCCACCCATCAAATAGAGCACTTTCAGCACCACTTGATCGAAGCGCTTAGCGAACGCCTCCAACGCGTCGATATCCTTGCCGACCCAAGTTTTCGGCGTCAGTTCCGGAAACTGAAGGATCGACATCTTCTCTGAAATGTTGCGGATGCCCTTTGGCGGATTGATCACCAGCGCTTTCGTCAGCTCCAACAAATAGGTGTTGGTGACGTAGCCCATGTCGAAGGGCGGATCCTGGCGCACGAGGACGACGTCGAAATCATCGACAGCGCGCATGACCTCTTCGTGCGTCTCGTAGTGCTTGCCCTCATCCAAGCTCACCGACACGCGGCGTGCGCGCGCTTTGACGACGCCGGCTTCGTAGAACAAATCGTTCGGCGAAAACCACCAAATCTCATGACCGCGCGCCTGCGCTTCGACCATCAATGCGAGCGACGTATCGTGGTTCACGATCATCGTCTCGATCGGGTCCATCTGGACGGCAATGCGCAGCGATTTCATCAGCCGGCCTTGGTGCGTCGGCTATCGCGCGCGCGGCGCAATTGCTCGGCAATCAGGAATGCCAGATCGATCGCTTGCGCGCCGTTCAGACGCGGATCGCAATGCGTGTGATAGCGGCTGGACAAATCCTGCTCCGTCAGCGCCGAGGCGCCGCCAATGCACTCGGTGACTTGCTGACCCGTCATCTCAACGTGCACGCCGCCCGGATAAGCGCCTTCGGCTGGGAGAATATCCGTGAAGGCGCGAACCTCTGCGAGAATGCGGTCGAAGGGCCGGGTCTTGTAGCCGCTCTCTGTCTTCAACGTATTGCCGTGCATCGGGTCGCACGACCACACGACGTTGCGGCCTTCGGCAACGACCTTGCGCACGAGCTTGGGTAATCCCGCTTCGACTTTATCCGACCCGAACCGCGCGATCAGCGTGAGACGGCCGGGTTCGTCATTCGGATTCAAAATATCGATCAAGCGGATGAGTTCATCCGGATCGAGCGTCGGACCGCACTTGAGGCCGATCGGGTTCTTGATGCCGCGTGCGAACTCGATATGAGCGCCATCGGGCTGACGCGTGCGGTCGCCGATCCAAAGGAAGTGCGCGCTGGTGTCGTAATGATCGCCGCTGGTGGAATCGATGCGCGTCATCGCTTCTTCGTAGCCGAGCAGCAACGCTTCGTGGCTGGTGTAAACGTCCACCTGCTTCATCTGCGGCACGCTCGTTGGCGTGATGCCGCAGGCTTCCATGAAGTCGATCGCTTCGGAAATGCGGTCGGCGATTTCCTGATAGCGTTTGCCTTGTGGGCTATCGGCGACGAAGCCGACCATCCAGCGATGGACATTGTGCAGATCGGCATAACCGCCGTTGGCGAACGCGCGGATGAGATTCAACGTCGCCGCCGATTGCGCATAGGCTTTCATCAATCGCTCGGGATCGGGCGTACGCGCTTCGAGCGTGAACTCCATGCCGTTGATATTGTCGCCGCGATAGGAGGGCAGCGTGACGCCATCTTGCGTCTCGATCTGCTCACTGCGCGGCTTACCGAACTGACCGGCCAGTCGGCCAATCTTCACTACCGGCCGCGACGCAGCGAACGTCAGCACGACGCTCATCGCCATCAAAGTGCGGAAGGTGTCGCGAATGTTGTCGGGATGGAATTCCTTGAAGCTCTCGGCGCAATCGCCGCCCTGCAACAAAAACGCCTTGCCGGCCGCGACATCACCCAAGCGCGCCTTCAAGTTCCGCGCCTCACCGGCAAAAACCAGCGGCGGATAGGAACGCAATTGCTGCTCGACGCGCGTCAGCGCGTCCGGATCGGGATAATCCGTCGGGATATGTTTGGCCGGCTTCAGCCGCCAGCCGCTCGGGGTCCATTTCTCACGCATCGCAACCATCTAGCCGAACAAGGGGGGCGCTAGCGAGGCCCCGCCGCAAACATGGGCGCGATCAGCGGCGTGACCAAGAACCAAACCGCCGCAGCCGCAGCGATCGCAGCAGCGCTCGCCGCAAAATAGAGGGCCGCATAGCGCCAGCCGCCTGCAAAGAACGCAATCACACCCTTAGAGAGCGTATTCATCACAACCGCGATCATCACTGCATGCGCCCCTACAGCCGGGTCGAGCCCGCCGCGCACCAGACTTCCCGCCGCGAGCGTGACCGCATCGACATCAGCGAGGCCAGCGGTCGCCGCGAACGGCAACAAGCCGGCTTGACCGTAAGCATCCGCAACGATGCGCCCAATGATGATCACGGCGCCCAAAAGAAGTGCAAACTGGCCAACGGATATGAGATCGAGCGGGCTGCGCAATTTCTGCGGACCATCGGCGCTCACTTGCTCTTTATCGAAATAGCGCAGCGCGAAAGCGGCTGCGGCGAACACGACGACAGCGGCAGCAAGCGCAGGCGCGGCCTCAGGAACGATGGTGACGCCCGTCACCGCCAACAGCACGATCACGCGCCCAACGCTAATCGCTGCAGCGAGCGAAGCGGCAGCGCCAGCGACCATGGCGTGCGTCTCACCCTTGCGAACGCGGCGGCCAAGTTCGGCGGTGACGACCGTTGAGGACACTAAAGAGCCCGCGGCCGCTCCAGCCAGCACCCCCACATCGCCGCCCAAAACCCTCACCGCCACGTAGCCCGCAAACGACGCTCCGGCGACAAGGATGGTCAGCAACCAAAGCTCGCGCGGATTGATGGCGTCCCATGGATCGATCGTGCGATCCGGCAACAAAGGAAGCGCAATAGCGGTTGCGGCGAGGATGAGTAGCGCTGAGCGCAGCTCCTTCCACGTGACCGAATCGAGCCAGCCGTGCAGCGCCTCCTTAAAGGCCAGCAAGCCGACGAGCGCGACGCCCGCAGCGGCGACAATTCGAAGGTCGCCCCAGATCGCGTAGGCGCCGAGCACATAGACAAGCAGGCCTGCGATCGTGCCGGTGACGGAGAGGTCATTGTCCTTCAGGCTCTCGCGCACTTTGAAAGTCACAAACGCCGCTGCGAAGGCGATGGTCACCGCGGCGAAGCCGATTTGGCCGATCATCGGCAGCATTGCGCCGGCGACGCCGCCCGTCAGGCCGACCACAGCGTGCGTGCGCAGACCCGCCGCCCGCGTGCCGTCCGGCGCGTCCCGGTGCTTCCAGCCGCGCTCGACGCCGACCAGGAAGCCGATTCCTAGCGCCATGGCTAAACGCTGGAAAAGGTCGATCAGGAGTGGATCGGGCATCTGTCCGTGAATGCGTTGGAGGCGGGCGAGTTCCGGAGCCTGCGCGCGCTACCCTGGGTCCGCCATGTCACGCATCCTTGGGGCGAGCCGGGCGGCATTGCCAAGCCTTAATCGAGCCGACTAGGGTCCGGCCGAGGGCTGGGGCGCACTTCATGGCAATAACGGCGTATCTCGCCTTCGAACCTGCGGACGAAGACATTGCTCGGCACGTCAGCGCGGAACTGGAGCGGCACGGCTGGACCGTCACCCGTTCCGGGCCTGACCTGCGCACGCCGGAGCAGACGCCCGCGCTGATCAAAACTGTCGGCGAGGCAGGCATCGTCGTCGTGCTCGCTTCCCCCGCCGGCAACGACAGCGTCTGGCTGCAACGGGAGGTGGCTGCGGCGCTTAACAACGGCCGCCCGATCATCGTGGCGATCACCGCGCCGATCGGCGCCGAATCCTGGCTAAGCGCCACCCTCGACACCGCCTCGGCCGTCGACATGAACCGGGGCTCGCAAGCCGAAGCGCTGGCGCAAATCGCCGACCGTGCGCGCACCGCGACCGGACGCGGGCGCGTCATCGCCATGCTCAATATCAAGGGCGGCGTCGGCAAGACCGTGCTGGCGGCCAATCTCTTCGCCGCCGCTCATTTGGCGGACAAGCGCTCGATCAGCTTCATCGACCTCGATCCTCAGCACAACCTGACCCAGTACTTCCTTTCGCCAGGCGAACGCCATCGCATCCGCGACCGCAATCACACGATCTACAACGTGCTGAACCCGCGCGGCGACGCGAGCCTGTCGCGTTCGGACTTTGGCGCGATCTCCGTGCCGCTGAATCGCGCAAGGCGCGGGGGCGACAAACAGCCAAACTTCGAACTTGTCGCTGGCGACGAGCGTCTGTTCGAATTTACGCTCGACACGCGAGCCGATCGCGACAAAGCGGAGGCATTTACCCGTTTCCGCGCTTTGGTCTCCGCCCTGCGCGCGCGTTCAGACGCCGTGGTCATCGACTCCAACCCGTGCGCGACCTTCCTCACCCGTCTCGCCATTACCTGCGCTGACCACATCGTCGCCCCGGTGCGGCCGGAGAAATATTCGCTCACCGGATTAAACATGCTGGAGCACGTCGTGCGCGAGGTCAGGGGAAGGTCCTTGCAGCCGAACGAGTTCTCCGTGCTCCTGAACGGCGTGAACGACCGCACCCGATCCGGCGAAACCGGCGATGCCGACGCGCTGACGCGCAGCGAGATCAGCGCCGCGCCGTTTTTTGGCGCAGCGCTTCTGGCCGACGAGGTGCCCTATTCGGCCGTGCTTCGCTCGGTGCCGACCGAGCGCATCGCGGCTAATCCGATCAACGTGACAGCGATGATGCGCGTGGGCGGACGTCCGGCGAAGGAAGCACTGGCGCGCGGCGCGGCGGCGATTTTGCGACGGGCGGGGACGCCATGAAGCTGAGCGCTGATCAAGTCAAAGCCCTGCGGGCGCTATCGCGCGGGCGATCGCGACCTGAACTCAAGAAGCTCTTCGCGGCCGTGCGCGCCCATGACGACAAGACCCTGCTCGCGGCGATCGCTCCGGCCAAGAAGCGCGCAGCCAAGCGCAAGGGCGACCCGCTGGTGCGAGAGCTTGAGCAGACGCTAAAGCCCATCCTCGGACCTGCGGCGGAAAAGGCCGACATGCTGGTCGAGCACATCGCCAAGAAGCACCGGCGCAAACTCGGCATCGCCCCCAAGGGGCTCGCGGACGCCGCCAAACAATTGCGCGGCAAGTTCTCGGACGAGCAAATCCGGGCCGGGGCGAAGAGCTTGGTCGCCGATCTGGCCAAGCTCTACGGCGACCGCGAAACGGTGGTGTAACACCGGGGCAAGGCTGGACGAATTGGAGGGCATGACCCACCTATCGGCCATGACCCTTTCCCAACTCGGCTTCGATCTCACCCCGCCAACCGATGACGAGCGCGTGCGGCTGGAGGCATCGCTCAATGACGAAGAGCGGCGCGTGCTGCTGCAGCACGGCACCGAAGCTCCGTTCTGCGGCGGGCTGCTCGGCCAGAAGAAGTCCGGCGCTTATTGCTGCCGACTGTGCGGGCTGCCGCTGTTTCGCTGGGACGCCAAGTTCGATAGCGGCACTGGTTGGCCGAGCTTCACCGCGCCGATCGATCCCAAGCACGTCATCGGGATTGAGGACAACGCCTATGGCATGCGGCGGATCGAGACCCGGTGCGCCCGCTGCGACAGCCACCAGGGCCACGTTTTTCCGGACGGCCCGCGCCCGACGGGCCTGCGCTATTGCATCAATTCCGTATCGCTGAGCTTCGTGGCGGAAGGCGAGCCGCTGCCCGATCCGCTCGGACGCGGCGAGCGCCTGCCCTAAAGCCTGGCGCTGCGGAGCTGGTCGATCAGGCGATCGAGATCGCGGCGCATCGAGTGCAGCACCACATCGTCTGACGCCGTATCGCGGAAGGTGCTGAAGGCGCGCGACACCACTTTGCCGACCAAGAGATTGGCTTCGTTGGTGTCGTTCGTGAACTGTCTGGCCTTGGCGGCAAGCTCGCCCTGGCTCGATAGAATAGTCGTCACAGGTTGCGCCATCGGCGCCTCCCTCTCTGCTGATCCGGGCCGTACGTTCCCCCAGTCCGCGCGGCAGAGACGCATACGGTATCAGACTTTTCCCCAAATCGGAGTGCGAAATGGCGTTTGTGGATTACTTTTTCGCCTAAGTCCGCGCGACTGACCGTCAGCGAAAGCGTTTGTTAAGTGCGATGACGCGCAATGACAGGGTGAACGGCGGCGAAAGCTTGACGCCGTGCAAGGTTGGGCGACCATGGGCGCAGCGTGACGAAACCTTTTCCAACCAAGAACCTGCGGTTCTTTTTGACCGCGCCATCGCCCTGCCCGTACCTACCGGGCAAGCGCGAGCGGAAGGTCTTCACCGCGCTCGATGGTCTCGACGCCGAGCACCTCCACGACGTGCTCACCCATGCCGGCTTCCGCCGCTCCCAGAGCATCGCCTATCGGCCCGCCTGCGACGCGTGCGAGGCGTGCGTTTCGGCCCGGGTGCCGGTGGAGCGATTCGATTTCAACCGGCGCTGGCGCAAGATCATCACCAAGAACGCCGACCTGACGCGGGCCCTGCGCCCGGCTGAAGCGACCCAAGAACAATTCCGCCTGCTCCGCCGCTACCTCAATTCGCGCCACGCCGAAGGCGGCATGGCCGACATGACCTTCAGCGACTACGCCGCGATGGTCGAAGAGAGCGCGGTCCACACGCATATCGTGGAGTATCGCTTCAGCGCTCGCTCCCATCGCGGCGAACTGGCCGCGGCCGCTTTGGTCGATGTGCTCGGCGACGGGCTCTCGCTGGTTTATTCCTTCTTCGATCCGGCCGAGAGCCGCCGCAGCCTCGGCATCTACACCATCCTCGATCACATCCAGCAGGCCCGCGCCGCCGGCTTTGCCCACCTCTATCTCGGCTACTGGATCTCGGGCTCCGACAAGATGAACTACAAAGCGAGCTTCCGGCCGCTGGAATTGCTGCTCGGGGGCGAGTGGCGCCCTTACGAACCGGTTCTGTTCTAACGTTTCGATTATCGCTCAGCGGCGAAGCTGTGGGATAGATTTGCCCATGCCTGAGTCCAAGAAACCGCTGTGGCGCGCCACCGAACAACAAGCGGCGTTCCGCCCGTTCACGCAGAAGCTCAATCCCAATTCGCTCTTCCGCGCCGCCGGCCTTTCGCGCTTGGCCGGGATGAGCCGTGCGCATGTGAGCTTAGTGCGCTTGCCGCCTGGCAAAGATAGTTTCGCCTATCACGCCCACATGCTTGAGGAGGAATGGATTTATATTCTCTCCGGACGCGCCGTCGCCGAGATTGACGGCAAGAGCGCTGAAGTTGGGCCTGGCGATTTCATGGGCTTTGCGACGCCTTCGGCGCCGCACCTGTTGCGCAATACGTTCGACGAAGAGTGCACCTATCTGATGGGCGGCGAAGATAAGCCGATCGACGTTGTCTCCTATCCCGAGCACGACAAGCGCTATCTGATCATGCAGACCGAAGAAGGCGCCGAGTTTTACGAGCTGGGCGAACCGATCAAGCCGATCGGCAAGCCGGACTAGCTCACAGCACGACGCCGTGCCGGCCGCTTTCGCGCAGCGTGTAGGCAAAGCTGCCGCAGAGCCGGCTGCTCGTCGCTTGCGGGCCGGGCGGTTCATCGCCGGTGAAGACGAGCACCGTGACATGGGCGCTGCGCTCATCGTGCGCGAGCGCCACATAAGCCGGCGTCTCGGCGCCGCAGAGCGAGGCTGCGCCATTGGCCAAGGTTTCTTCCGTGACGCGGCGCAGCTCGATGTTGAGATCGGCGCCGCGCACGACCGCGGCATAGCTCAAGCCATCGCGCGCGATGCGCTCGCTCGGGGCACGCGGCTGCAGCCGGCGCGTATAGAGAATGGCGCCGCGCGAAAACACCAGTCCGCCATGCTCGATGGTGACATCGCCAGGCGCGGTGCGGGCGGCATCGGTGATCGCGCGATAATCGCCGACCAGCACGGATGGCGCCGCTGTTTCCTCCGCGTTTGATGGGTCGGAGCAGGCGCCGAGAACGGCGCAGCACAAGGCGGCGATAAGAGCACGCATGGGTGCAAACTACCCCTCGCCCGCCCCCGGCGCGATGACCCCCATCGCAAAACCAGAGCGGCCCATCGAAGGATAGAAAAGCCGGATATCCAGCTCTACTCGCGGGACGGCTAAAGCCACGACATTTCAGGGACACCGGACTGGAGATTATCGCGTCAAATTCGCGGACACGTGAGAGAGGCAGGACGGAGACAAGGGCGGATTGCGTGGAGAGCGGCGATACTTTGCGCGGGACCGCGCAGACCCTCTTCAGAGCGCCAAGCTCATAAACACCGTGCCCTCGATCGGCGTGTCGTAATAAGCGCCGATCTCGACAAATCCGAGCGCGCGGTAAAGCGTTTGCGCATCGTGCATCGAGTTCAGCGTATCGAGCCGCATCTCGCGATAGCCGGCGGCGCGGGCGGCTTCGATGATGGCGTGCGCGAGCTGTTTGCCGAGCCCTTGGCCCCTGCCCTCCGGCGCCACGTAGAGCCGCTTCATTTCGCAGACGCCATCTTCGAGCGGACGCATGGCGACGCAGCCGAGCGCTGCGCCATCCGCATCGCGCGCAATCAGCAGCGCGCCGTGCGGCGGCGCGTATTTGCCGGGGAGCGATTGAAGCTCGCCGTCAAAGCCCTGGTAGCCAAGATCGATCGGCAGCGACGCGGCGTAGGCGCGGAAGAGCTGCGTGATGGCGGGAAGATCGGTGGGGAGGTTTGCGGAGAAAATGCGCATTCGCGATTTCAGCACTCGGTCGCCTCTAAGGGCGTCGACGGGCCATCCAATCCAGCAACGACACTACCCAATGAAATTCCGGACCGCACGCAAGAGCGACCTGGACAATTAGATCCTTGTTCAGAGTGACGAAATTCCAAAGAAGATCAACGTATGCGCTTAGGCCACCGATGGCTTGCGCACCAGCGTGCGAAGCAACCACGGCCTCAGAGGTAACTACCGACCCCACTAAGATAACCGTCTTGCCGACAGTGGTCATCAGGTTGAACGTCGTTCTTACGGCCTCGCTTGTCGACCTATCACCGTGCTCTCCATGATTAATGTGTGAAGATGCCACTTCCATGGTCTCGCGCGTCAACGGTCCAAACAAGTCCGCTCGCGCCGAAATTTTCTCGGCGAAGTTCCGCAAAGCGACTGTCAGTTCACCTCCGCCATCTTCGTCTCTGTAGTCTCTGGACAATTCCAGCAATTGCCGACCGCGTTCAGTCGCTGCGATTATGACGCCGTGTAACGAAAGGACCGTGTCTAAGACTTCTGATATCTTTGGCGGACACTCCGGAAGGCCTTCCGACTCAATTTCTTTGCGTATCTGATAGTACGCGTTTGACAGTCTAAGACCGTACGTGAAGCACTTGTCGATTGATGCCGAACCGTCTGCCTCGAAGGCGGCGAAATATCTTTCTGCACATCTATGGATCAGTTGAAACTGATTAGACCCGCTTGTCACCCCGACCAGATCTTCCAACGCCTCGGCAAGCAGCTTCAGCAGGTCGCTGATTTGTTCGATTTCGTCGCGCCTACTCGCGGCGTCCAGCTCAATTCTTGGCCCTTCATTCAGGACAAAGCGCGGACCTGGTTTGGGAGCCGGAATAGCCGGCACCCCATATTCTCGAATTCGATCTGGAACACCGTAAAGACGTCTGGCAACCTTCCTGCTTGGTGCGATGCCGTTGAAGCCCTGAGGACCGTTCAAATACTCGAACTCCGGAGCCAACGGGTTTCCATCGATCCAAACATGCTCGATGTGGCTTAAGCGCGACACGGATGGGGGCAGCGTTCGTATGCGATTACTCTCCAAATTCAAGGTTTCAAGCGCAGCCAACAAACCAAAGTTGCCCGGTAAATCCGCTAAGGCGTTTTCGCTGATGTCCAGATGTCTGAGGCATTCAAGACCTCCGAAGGTATCAGGAAGAAGTTCAATCCTGTTCCTGCCAAGATAGAGTTGCTCTAGCAGCCGGAGATGCCCAACCGATTCCGGTATGCTCACAAGTAGGTTCTCGGTCAGGTCAAGCACCTTCAATGCTGTCAGGGCACGTATTTTTTCAGAAACATGAGATATCTGATTTTTTTGAGCGTAGATCGCTTCAAGTCGTGTCAGCGACTCGATCTGTGGTGGGATCTGTCTCAGTTTGTTTCCCTGCAGGTAAAGCCGTCGTAACAACGGCAGGTGAAATACTTCCGCAGGAATTGACTCAAGCTGGTTGTTTCCGAGGTTCAAACTCACAAGCGAAGTACATTCCGCGAGCTCAGTTGGCACTGAACTCAGAAATAAACCCCGTAAGTCAAGAGCTTCCGCTCGCTGAATGTTAGCGAGTGCGACTACCTCGCGAACAACTTCGTCTGCAGTCTTGCCGCGCGGCCACTGCGGACGGCCAGTCAAATTCTGAACCAGGTCCTTGGCCGTTTCGCGATCCATTTTCTTTCCCCACGTGGGGAGTATAAGCACCGTCTAGTTGCAGTCGAGTGCGTTGTGAGTCCCTCACAACGGAATATTGTCGTGTTTCTTCCAGGGGTTTTCTAGCTTCTTGTTCTTCAGCGTGCCGAGCGCGCGGATGATGCGCTTTCGAGTTTCGCGGGGCATGATGACGTCGTCGATGTAGCCGCGGGAGGCGGCGACGAAGGGGTTGGCGAAGCGGTCGCTGTATTCCTTGGTGCGGGCGGCGATTTTTTCGGGGTCGCCGATGTCAGCGCGGAAGATGATTTCGACGGCGCCCTTGGCGCCCATCACCGCGATCTCGGCTGACGGCCAGGCATAGTTCACATCACCGCGCAGATGCTTCGAGCTCATCACGTCATAAGCGCCGCCATAGGCCTTGCGCGTAATCACCGTGACTTTCGGCACCGTCGCTTCGCCGTAGGCGAACAGAAGCTTGGCGCCGTGCTTGATCAGGCCGCCCAATTCCTGACGCGTGCCCGGCAGGAAGCCCGGCACGTCCACGAACGTCACGATCGGAATGTTGAACGCGTCGCAAAAGCGCACGAAGCGCGCGGCTTTGCGCGAGGCGTCGATATCGAGCACGCCGGCCAGCACCATCGGCTGGTTGGCGACGATGCCGACGGTCGAGCCATCGAGCCGCACGAAGCCGGTCAGGATGTTCTTGCCGAACTCCGAACCAATCTCGAAGAAATCGCCCTCGTCGGCGACTTTCTCGATCAGCTCCTTCATGTCGTAGGGCTTGTTCGGATTATCCGGGATGAGGCGATCGAGCGAGGTTTCCTCGCGCGTGACATCATCATAATGCGGCCGCGTCGGCGGCTTTTCGCGATTGGAGAGCGGCAGGAAATCGATCAGCCGGCGCATTTGCGTCAGCGTTTCAAAATCGTTTTCGTAAGCGCCGTCGACCACGCCCGATTTACTCGCATGCACGCGCGCGCCGCCGAGTTCTTCGTGGGTGACGACTTCGTTCGTCACCGTTTTCACGACCTCGGGGCCGGTGACGTACATGTAGCTCGTATCCTTCACCATGAAGATGAAGTCGGTCATCGCCGGCGAATAGACATCGCCGCCCGCGCACGGCCCCATGATGACGCTGATCTGCGGAATGACGCCGGAGCCCAAAATGTTGCGCATGAAAATGTCGGCATAGCCAGCGAGCGACTCGACGCCTTCCTGAATGCGCGCGCCGCCGGCATCGAACAGCCCAACGATCGGCGCGCCGTTCTTGATCGCCATGTCCTGGACCTTGACGATCTTGGCCGCGTGCGCGCCCGAGAGCGAACCGCCGAAGACGGTGAAGTCCTTGGAGAAGACGTAAACGAGGCGCCCGTTGATCGTGCCCCAGCCGGTGACGACGCCGTCGCCCGGGATTTTGGTTTTCTCCATGCCGAATTCGTGGCTGCGGTGTTCGACGAACATGTCGAACTCCTCGAACGAATTTTCATCGAGCAGCAATTCAATGCGCTCGCGCGCGGTGAGCTTGCCCTTGGCGTGCTGAGCCGCATGGCGCTTTTCGCCGCCCCCTGCCCTGGCGGCGGCGCGCTTCTCTTCGAGTGCGGCGATGATGTCTTTCATTCCTAAACTCCAACGCCGGGAAAGCGCAGTGCATCGAAAAATTCCCAGATTGCGCGGACGTCGCGTTCATTGGGCTCATTAGGTTCTAGGTCGAGGCTGCACGAGATTTCCTGAAACACACCGCCCGCCTGTGTAATGATCACGAACGCCTGATAGTACGACCGAAACGCATGGCCCTCTACTTCGGCATCAACAACCAAGGTTGCGATCTGCACGCCATCTTTGCTCTCATTGGTAAAGTGCCGCACAGCCTCCGGGGCGTAGCCGAGCCCGGACGACCAATTGTCAGCGGTATAACGAGTGACGACGGCGTTTGCGTCAGCCTGCAATGTCGCGCCGGCCAATCTCTGCACCGGTATCTCAAAGAGCACGCAGCCGCCCGCGTCGCGCGGCGACTGGAACGTTGCCGTTGCATCGCGGCCATCATAGCCGAAAGGTGAACTTCGAGACCAACCGACGCGGCCATATTCAATGGAGTAAGCACCGGAAGGATGCTGCCACACCTCGCCTTCCGCTGAAGCGTGCGAAGAAACGGCTAACACCAGCAGCAAAAGGAAGGCGGGAACTACTCTCATGTCAACTGCCCAATAGCGAAATGAATCTGGCAATGTTTTCGAACTCGGCGCGCAGCCTGTCCAGTCTGGCGCGGGCTTCGGCGTCCTCGCCCCAGGTCTCCAGGCTGTAGATATCGTCAAGTGCTGCGGCGTTGAAGGCGGCTTCGCCGGTCAGGCGTCCATGCAGCATGGCGAACGCGATCAGCACCGAGCCTGCCGCGCCCGTGGCTTGCGCCAAGGCGGTGAGCTGAAAATCGTCGAGCGCGGCGGCGTGCGCGCGCAGTGTTTCCAGCGCTTCGGCGTTGGTCGGCGCCGGCGTCACGCCCACCACCACCGGCAAAATGACGCCCAGCTCGCGCGCCGACCACGCCACTAGCGGGTCCCAGAGCATGGTCTGACGCGTGACGAGCGAAGGCGGGCCAGCGGCGCGGTGGCAAAGCAGATCGGTCTCACCGAACTTGGCGACGTGATCGGCGATCTCGTCGCGGCGCGAGGGCGTGATGTCGATAGCGGCGAATGCAAACTGCGTGATCGGCATGCGCGACGGGACTATGTGTTCGCTCTGCGCATGCCATTCGCTGGCCATCGCTTCAGCCAGCGCGCGCGTCGGCGCAGCGAAGGCGGCGCCGCGCGGCGTCTTCAACCGGCGCTCATCCAGCAGAATGCCGGCGCCATCGTCGGCGACGGACACGGCTTTGTAGAAACGGCGGATCAACTCGCTCACGTGGCCCCCGTTCAAGCCGGCACGATCTCGAAGGACGCGGAGAGATACTCGCTGCCTTCGAAGGGAATGACGCCATGCCACATGTAGGACGGGAACAGAACCAGCGTGCCGACTTTCGGCTCAAGCGCGCGCTCGGCCGGCGCGGCGGCGACGCGGCGGTTCGGTTCGCCAAACTTGAGCCAGCCGGCGTGCGGCTCGCGCGGTTTCTCTGCGCTCTGGTACGCGACCCAATAGACCGCGCTGATCCAGCCGCGATCGTGAATCTGGTTGGGCACGAAGCCCTCATTGGTCAGCCGCGTCGACCACAGGCCGTTGAACCGGTAGCGATCGCGCTTGCGGCGGCCGACCGGGTCGTTCTCGTCGGCGCGCAGCCGCGAGATGTAATCACGCACCGCGACATCCATCGAGCCTTTGAAGGCGGCCATGATCGGGTCTTCCAAAGCCAGCAAAGTGCGCGGCGTTTGCGAGCCGTTGTGCAGCGTTTGATCGAGCGGATGGGCGTTCAGCCGATGCTGACGGCGGAGCAGCTCGGCGAGCGAGGTGTTGAAGTTTTCGGCCGTGAAGTAATTGCGCGGCGCCGGGATTTCGTAGCCGCGTACATAGCAATCGTAATCGCATAAGGCGCGATAGGCCGGATCGCCGAGCACGCGCAGCGCCAGCGCTTCGCAGGCGATCAGATATTGCTCGTCCGGATCGGCGGCGCGCAACTGGCGCACCAAGGTCAGCGCCTCGCTGGCCTGGCCGGCGCGGATCAGGGTGGAGAGCATATTGCGCTGCGCCGCCGGCGTGTCGCCCGAGAGTTCGACGACGCGGCGCAAAACTTTCAGCCCATCCATCGGCCGCTCAAGTTCATCGAGAATAACGCCGGACGCGGTGAGCAGCGCTTGGTTGTCGGGCGCTGTGCGCAGCGCCGCGTCGAGGACGCTCAGCGCTTTTGGAAACTGTTGCGCGCGGTGAAGCACATCGACGCAAGCGAGCCGGAGCGCGAGATCGTTCGGCCGGCGCGCCATGTCGGCTTCGATCAGAGCCGTCGCCTTCTCGCCCTCGCCGCGCAGCACACGCACGCGCGCCAACGTCGAATGTAGCGACACCGAACCGGGCCATTTGGCGATGGCGGCTTCGAGCGCTGTCTCAGCATCCTTCTTCAGCCCTTCCGCATAGAGCGCGCGAGCCAGGTTGAGCGCCAGTTCGCTTGTGTCAAGATCTTCGGCGGCGAGTTTGCGGTAGAGCTCGAGCGCTTCGGTGCGGCGGCCAGCGCGATCGAGCGCGATGGCGTAATTGTACTGGATGCCCCGCATGCGCGGGCCGAGCTTGAGCGCCTCAGTGGCGGAGCCCAACGCTTCGTCATGCTTCTCCAGCGCACGCTGCACTTGGCCGAGTAGCGTCCATGACTCGACATTCGGCTGAGCAGCCACGAAGGCGCGGGCTTCGCGTTCGGCGCCGGCCAGATCGTCGCCGTCCATCAAGCAGCGCACCATGTTGACGCGCACCGATGTCGCTTGCGGCACCAGCGCCAGCGCGGCGCGGTAAAGCCGCATCGCTTCTTCACGTTGGCCAAGCGCCTGCAGCACGACGGCGAGGTCGTTGTAGTAGCCGCCGTCATTGAGCGAATAAGCGACCGCACTGCGCAAATAGCGCTCGGCTTCGTTGAGATGGCCAAGCGTGCGTTTGATCAGGCCCATCAGGTGCAGCGCTTCGTGATCGCTGCGCAGCCGCGGCATGATCGGCGACAGCACGCGCTCGGCGCCGACAGCGTCATTCAAGCCCAGCAACTCCCGGCTTGCATTGACAAGCGCGGAGGCGTCGGCGGCTCTCATTTTCGGCCCGTCTGCGCGAACGGCTCGAACGGGTCGCGCGCTTCGCGCTCGTCGAAGCCGAGCATATCGAAGGCGCGGCGCATGTGCGGCGGTATCGGGGCCTCGACCTTCAGCTCGCCGCCGGAGGGATGCGGCAATCGAAGCGCGCGCGCATGCAACAGCAGCTTGTGGCTGAGA